>NZ_QTLF01000012.1:0-39117 GCF_003434395.1 Bacteroides sp. AM23-12 | reverse complement strand
TCGGAGGTGGCGGGCAACCCTTGCATCACGGCAACTCGGACGTTCTCTACGCCCGTGCCAACGCCCTTTACCGGGAAGATGCCAACAAACCTCTGCGCAAATCTCACGACAACCCCTATATTCAGAAACTGTATGAAGAATATCTCGGCAAACCGCTGGGTGAGAAATCGGAAATGCTCTTGCACACGCATTATTTCAACAAATCGATTGATTAACTTTAAACAAGTACTATTATGTCAGATATCAAGCTAGCCTGCGATGTGGTGGAACAAGTCAAGACGATTTGCGACAAACACGGGAACAATACGGGCGAATTAATCAATATTTTGCATGAAGCGCAACATCTGCACGGCTATCTGCCCGAAGAGATGCAACGGATCATAGCCTCCAAACTCAGAATCCCCGTGTCGAAAGTCTACGGAGTTGTGACATTCTACACCTTCTTTACAATGACTCCCAAAGGAAAGCATCCGATTTCCGTCTGCATGGGCACGGCGTGCTACGTACGTGGTTCGGAGAAGTTGCTGGAAGAGTTCAAGCGGGTACTCGGCATCGAAGTCGGAGAAACCACCCCCGACGGAAAGTATTCGCTGGATTGCCTGCGCTGCGTAGGCGCCTGCGGACTGGCTCCGGTAGTGATGATCGGCGAAAAGGTGTACGGACGACTGCAACCGGTGGATGTAAAGAAGATTATCGAGGAACTGGAATAAGTCTCTCCTACCCTTCAAAAGAGGATGTGACGTATCGGGTACCCGATATGTCACGCATCCTCTTTGGGGTCATATCCCCACTTCACATAAACCGCTCCCCAGGCAAATCCTGCACCGAATGCGGTAAATATCAGATTATCGCCTTTCTTCAGTTTCTTCTCAAAATCCCAGATGCAAAGCGGAAGCGTGCCGGCACTGGTATTGCCATAACGTTCGATGTTGACCATCACTTTCTCGGACGGTACTTCCAACCGTTGCGCCACAGCGGTAATGATACGCTGGTTAGCCTGGTGGGGAATCACCCAATCAATATCCTCCTTAGTCAAGTGGTTTCTGGCGATAATAGCTTCACAGGAATCCGACATATTCGCTACGGCATACTTGAACACCGTGCGGCCTTCCTGATAAATATAATGCAGATGATGATCCAATGAATAATAGGAAGGAGGACATACGGAACCTCCCGCTTTTATATGCAGAAAAGGCAGCCCTTTACCATCCGTTCTCAACACCGAATCCATGATGCCGACCTCTTCCGTAGTCGGTTCCAGCATAAAAGCGGCCGCACCGTCGCCAAAGATAGGGCAAGTGGCACGGTCCGTATAATCGATTACGGATGACATCTTATCAGCACCTACAATAATAATCTTTTTATATTTCCCCGAACGGATAAAATTCGCTCCCGTTTCCATCGCATACAGGAAACCGCTGCAAACCGCCTGCATATCGAAAGCGAAAGCATTCTTCAGCCCCAGCCTTTCGCACAAGATAGATGCCGTTGAAGGAAAACGGTAATCCGAAGTAGTAGTGGCGACAATGACCAGATCGATATCATCGGGACGACTCTTTGTGCGTTGCATCAACTGCTTGGCGGCCTTACGGGCCATATACGAAGTTCCAAGCCCCTCTTCATTCAAGATATGTCGTTCTTTTATGCCGATACGCCCCATGATCCATTCGTCGGTGGTATCCACCATTTTAGAAATTTCATCATTAGTCAGCACATAATCGGGCACATATCCCCCGACCCCAGTAATTACCGCATTTATTTTATCCATCAAGTCTATTTTCAGAATTACAAAAATGTGATATCTCAAAAAAAATATCGGGCGCAAATATACAGAAAAGAGAATGATATACAAGAGAAGAGTACTAGAAATACCAGACACTTTGACCTATGAAAAGAACTTTTGGCTAAAGAACGAGAAGTTTTGACTAAATTTCAGATTCAGCGGAGAGAGCGGGATTCGAACCCGCGATACACTTTTGGCGTATACACGCTTTCCAGGCGTGCCTCTTCAACCACTCGAGCATCTCTCCTTTCAAAAAACTCAATAAACACTAAGAAAACGCTCCCGTTTTCGTTTCACAACATCGGAGGCGTCGCCCTCCATAAAAACAAAAAAGCAGCCCAAAAGCTGCTTTTCAGCGGAGAGACAGGTTCTATCACCTATCATTTCAAACAATATCACAAACTCGTAATATCTTGTTAATTACCAAGTTATTACAAAGTAAACAGAAAATAAAATATCTCTTAATATCTTTGCATATCTCACTTCTTGGGTGTATTTTTGGGTGTCAATTTTCAAACACACCCAATTATGAATATCAAAAGAAACATCATTTTCGCACTGGAAAGCCGGAAGAAAAACGGTGTGCCAATCACAGAGAATGTGCCTATCCGTATGCGTGTGATATTCGCAAGCCAGCGTATAGAGTTTACAACGGGCTACCGCATTGACGCTACCAAATGGGATACGGACAAACAAAGGGTAAAGAACGGATGCACAAACAAACTGAAGCTAAGCGCATCCGAAATCAATGCAGACCTGCTAAGACAGTACACGGAGATACAGAACATCTTCAAAGAGTTTGAAGTACAGAACGTACTACCCACACCTGCACAGATAAAGGACAGCTTCAATGCAAGGATGAAGGATGAACCAGTCACAGAGCAGGAAACAGCCGAAGGACCTAAAATCAGCTTTTGGGAGGCGTTCGAGGAGTTTGTAAGGGAATGCGGGAAACAGAACGACTGGACAGACGCAACCTACGAAAAATTCGCTGCGGTAAAGAACCACCTGAAAGAGTTCAGGGATGAACTTTCCTTTGATACGTTCACCGAGAACGGTCTGAATGACTATGTGGACTTCCTGCGTAACAAGAAAGATATGCGCAACAGCACCATAGGCAAGCAGATAGCCTTCCTGAAATGGTTCCTGCGGTGGAGTTTCAAGAAAGGGCACAATCAGAACATGGCTTATGACAGCTTCAAGCCCAAGCTGAAAAACACACCCAAAAAAGTGATATTCCTCACATGGGAGGAACTGAACAGACTGAAAGACTACAAGATACCCCAAACCAAGCAGTATCTCGAACGGGTAAGGGACGTTTTTCTGTTCTGCTGTTTCAGCGGGCTGCGCTATTCGGACGTGTACAACCTCAAACGGAGCGACATCAAGCCCGACCATATAGAAGTGACAACCGTAAAGACAGCGGACAGCCTTATCATAGAGTTAAACAACCACAGCAAGGCGATACTGGAAAAATACAAAAGCGTACACTTTGAAGATCACAAGGCACTTCCGGTCATCAGCAACCAAAAGATGAACGATTATTTGAAAGAACTGGGGGAACTTGCGGAAATCAACGACCCGGTAAGGGAAACTTACTACAAGGGAAATGAACGTATAGACACCGTCACACCCAAATACGCCCTGCTGGGAACCCATGCTGGAAGACGGACATTCATCTGCAACGCTTTGGCATTGGGTATTCCCGCACAAGTAGTGATGAAGTGGACGGGACACAGCGACTACAAGGCGATGAAACCATACATAGACGTTGCCGATGACATCAAGGCCAATGCGATGAACAAATTCAACCAACTGTAAACACAACAATAGCATGGAAGAAAGAATAACCTCAATGATACCCCGCTACGGGAAACTCAACAAGACATATACGGAAATAACATCCGGTGACGGCCTCTCTTTTGAGAAGCAGAAGTTTATTCATGACTTTTACAAAGAGTATGAAGACACACAGACCTTTGAAAAGGCACTTATCAGCCTCATGCTTGAAACGGAGGGTACGCACTTTTCCATATTGCTGAACAGTCTGAAACGGGAGATTGAAAACAATATCTCAATGTATAATACCTGCAAGGAGTTTTTCGACCGTCTCGATATTGAACATATCTGCCGGCAGCATGAAAGATGTCATGACCGGGACATCGAAAGACAAATGCAAATCACAAACGAATATTACCGGGAACTTATGGAAGCTAACGGCTCTTTGGAGGCAGTCGGTTTCAGGGAACACGACCGTCAGGAAGAGGAGCTTTTGGAAAAGAGGTACGAACGGTGCAAGCAGGAATACGACAGGGAGAAAGCCAAACTGGATGAACTATACGCAAAGAAGAAACAGGCAAGGCAGGAAGCCCTGCAATACCTGAAAAACCACTGCGGAGACATATACAGGCTGGACGGATCGCTGCTGGCAATTCTTGATAAATACATGACCGGCCAAAAGAAAAAAGGAGAGGAAGAAAAAGAAAGTTCCGCATCCGACACCATATCCCAAAAAAGCCCGGTCTATTTCCCCATGAAACTCCTGTCGGCCATTCACGAGACATGCAACGGAGAGCAGTTCGAGGAGATCAATGAACTGGACTTCTACGCCAACATGAACTTGCAACCGTGCGCGAGCAGATTAAAGGTGAGAAAGGATGAAAAGGCACGTGTATGCTACCTGATATTTCTCATGGGAGAAACACTTTCCAAACCCGACAGAGAAAAATGGAAGGAGGAAATCATGAAACTGCTGGAGATAGATATAAAATATTACAAGTCCAAATACAAGGCACCCGTACCCCGGACCGATTTACCCAGTGACAGCAATCAGATATTTGCGAAGGAAATGCAGTCAATATTCCGATAGTCAGCGATACGCCACGACATTCCACGAAACAACCACTTTTACCACCCGAAATATTTTTCACCACTCTTTATTATCTTCTGATATTTAGTGAGATAGCGTGATACTCCATTCACGCTATCCACATCCTTACCACCCGTATCCGGGATTAACTTTGCACTGTTCGAACGAAACAAAAAAAGCCCGTGCGCAGGGCTTACAGTACAAACGTTAAATTCATTCCAACATGGAAATCAGAGAACTTTTATCAAAGCCCGTATGGCAGATGACGGGAGAAGAATTCATATTACTGAACCGACACGCCTTACAGGAAAGGGAAGCGAGAGCAGCACAGCCCGCAGCCGATACGGAAAAGAAATACGTGTACGGGATAGGCGGCATAGCACGCCTGTTCGGGTGCAGTATGCCCACAGCAAACCGCATCAAAAAAAGCGGGAAGATAGACAGAGCCATTACGCAGATAGGACGCAAAATCATCGTAGATGCGGACATGGCACTCGAACTGGCAGGACACAAAAGCGGGGGACGCAGATAAGGAGGTACGGACATGGAGTACAGAGAAAGAAAAGAAGTCACGCCCGAAGCGGCGGTGATACTGTGGCAAGCCTCACGGCTCGACCTTTCGGAAGACTACGAGAGGGCACCCGAAATACTGAAAGTACACGGTTCCGTCATAGGCACGCTGGGGAACTTCAGCGCATCAATCGGAAAAGCAAAGAGCAAGAAAACCTTCAATGTTTCCGCAATCGTGGCGGCTGCACTGAAAAACGGGACAGTGCTAAGCTACACGGCGGAACTGCCCGAAAACAGGAGGAAAATACTCTATGTGGATACCGAACAAAGTTCCTACCACTGTGCGAAAGTGGCAAAAAGAATATTGCGCATGGCGGGACTGCCGACAGGCAGGAACCATAAAGACCTTGAATTCCTTGTCCTAAGGAAGTACACGCCCGAGGAACGAATAGCAATCGTGAGGGAGGCTATTTACCGCACCGAAAATGTAGGGCTGGTAGTCATTGACGGAATACGGGATATGGTGTACGACATCAACAGTCCCAGCGAGTCCACGAAGGTAATCTCCCTGCTGATGACATGGACGGGGGAAAGACACATACACATACACACCATACTGCATCAGAACAAGGGGGACGAGAACGCAAGGGGACACATCGGAACGGAGCTTAGCAACAAGGCCGAAACAGTGCTGCAAGTGGAGAAGGACGAAAAGGACCCCGACATCAGTACGGTCAAGGCAGCACATATCAGGGCGATGAACTTCGAACCGTTCGCATTCCGCATCAACGAGGAGGCATTGCCCGAACTGCAGGACGAATACCTGTTCAAACACAAGGATCCGGGAAAAGGGAAAAGGGAGAAGTTCGACCCCTACAAGGACATCACAGAGAAGCAGCACCGCATCGCACTGGAAGCGGCATTCACACTCAAAGATGAATACGGCTACAAGGAGCTTGCGGAAGAATTGAGGAAAACCTACGCCTCTGTCGGTGTCATGCTTGGGGGAAACAGGCTGACAGACCTCATTACAGTACTGAAAAACAAACGGATGATAGTACAGGAGAACGGCAGGAAATACACCTTCAAAACCGATTTTCACTATTAGCGGTATTGTATGGGAACCACTTTACTTTAGTCCCGTACCATATATATACGGAAGTAAAGTAAAGTGGATATAGCCCGTAATATACAAAAAGATACGGGCGAAAAGAAAAAATAATATTCACACTTGACAAGAACAACGGTATGACAGTACGAAAAAAGGGTATGGTCTCATACCCGGCCTCCACCATGACGGCACAGACCGGAAACCGCTTTACTTTAGTCTGGGGGCATATATATAGCAAAGTAAAGTAAAGCGGATGCAGCCCGTTACACATGAAAGGGTACGGGCGAAAACCCCAAAAACAATATCTACTTAAAACAGAAATATGATGAACATGAATGAAGCGAAGCAGATACGCATAGAGGAATATCTGCACAGTCTTGGATACAGTCCGGTAAGGCAACAGGGTGGTAGTCTATGGTACAACTCACCGTTCAGGGACGAACAGGAACCCTCCTTCAAGGTGAACACCGAACGCAACCTATGGTATGATTTTGGCGCAGGCAAAGGTGGTAATATCATCGCACTGGCACAGGAGCTATACGCATCCGACAGTCTGCCCTACCTCTTGGAAAGGATAAAGGAGCAGGCACAAAACGTGCGCCCGGCCTCTTTCTCTTTTGGCAAGCAACCCTTGTCAAAGCCGAGTTTCCGGCAGTTGGAGGTAGTACCGCTCTCCTCTCCCGCCCTGTATGCCTACCTGCGGCAAAGGGGAATAAATACGGAATTGGCAAAAAGAGAATGCAGGGAGGTCCGCTATCTGACCGGGGAAACCCCATACTATGCTATAGGCTTCCCCAACCGTTCGGGAGGATACGAGATACGCAACAAGCATTTCAAGGGATGCATAGCACCGAAGGACATCACCCATATACGGCAATCGGAGCCGAAGGAGGCATGCTACATCTTCGAGGGATTCATGGACTACCTCTCTTTCCTCACCCTGCGGCTGGAAAGGTGTCCCGACCGTCCCGAACTTGACGGGCAGGACTACATCGTACTGAACTCGACTTCCAACCTCTCCAAGGCAATCCGACCATTGGGCGGTTACGGGTGCATCCACTGTTTCCTCGACAACGACAAAGCGGGAATGGAAGCTGTTCAGGAACTGCGGGAGGAATACGGGCTGCGCGTCCGGGACGCGTCGCACATATACGGAGGCTACAACGACCTGAACGACTGCCTGCGGAGTAAGCAAAACGGACAAGCCGAACATCAGCAGCAGAGACCGGAGCCGGAGAAAGGACAACGGCAGGCAGAGCAACTGAAAAAGAAAAACAAAGGTATCAGGATGTAACCGTAGAGCCACCGGAAGGCTTTGAAAAAAGCCATAGCTCATTAGGGCTTTTTCTTAACGCAATGCACACATTGCTAAAAAAGCCCCAACGAGCCATAGGGGCGCCGCCCCTTTGGAAACCCCGTCTGCCATGCGGCATAAAAGCAAGGCAGGGGAAGTATTAACCTGAAATTATTGACAGTTATGGGATATGCAGTTTTGCATCTGGAAAAGGCAAAAGGGACGGACAGCAGGATGTCCGCACACATAGAGCGCACCGTTCACCCGAAGAATGCGGACAGAACGCGCACACACCTGAACCGGGAGCTCGTACAGTTTCCCGAAGGGGTGAGGAACCGCACGCAGGCGATAGCCCACCGGATAGAAACGGCAGGCATCAGACGCAAGGTGAGCGCCAATCAGGTGAAGGCAATCCGGATACTCCTTACCGGAAGTAACAAGGACATGAAGCAAATGGAAGCGGAAGGACGGATTGAAGACTGGTGTAACGACAGTCTGAAATGGATCCGGGAAACATACGGGGAGCAGAACCTCGTATCGGCAGTACTGCACATGGACGAGAAGACACCACACATACACGCCACAGTCATACCGATAGTGACCGGAGAGCGAAGGAAAGCCGGACAGGAAGAACAGAACGGGAAAAAAAAGTACAGAAAGAAGAACCCGCAGGACGTGAGACTCTGCGCAGATGATGTAATGGCAAGGCACAGGCTAAAACACTATCAGGACACTTATGCCCAAGCCATGAACAAGTACGGCTTGCAGAGAGGCGTGGACGGCTCATTGGCAAAGCATATTTCCACCATGCAATACTACAAGCAGCTGGTGGAGCAGCAGGACAGCCTGCAAGAGAACATAGAAAACCTGCTGGGGCTGGAAGAGGAAGCAATGAAAAAACTGAAGCAGGTAAAGGGGGAAATCAACGTGCAGAAAATGAAGGGGGCGGCGGTGAACGCCACCACAGCCATAGCGGACGGGGTGAGCTCACTTTTCGGAGGCAGCAAGGTTAAGAGGCTGGAAGAGGAGAATGAAAATTTGAAACGGAACATTGTGAATCTGCAAAAGCAGGTGCAAGCCGAACAGAGGGAGCAGACAAAAATGGAAAACCGTCACAGCAGCGAGATAAACAGAGTTGACTGGAGCTACCGGCAGAAAATCGCAGAATACGACAATCGGCTGGAACTGATAGACACCTACTTTCCTATTGTAAAGGAACTGATGCCCATAGCAGAACAATGCCGGGAAGTGGGCTTCACCGAAGAACTGACAAGACGAATTGTCAGCCTGCAACCCGTGGAGTTCAAGGGAAGGCTCTATTCAAAGGAGTACAAGGAGAAGTTCAGGACGGAGCACTCAACGGCAACAGTGGAGAGGAACCCGCAGGAGAAAGGAAAATTCAGGCTGTGCATTGACGGAATACCCATACTCGATTGGTTCAGGAAGAAATTTCAGGAAATTAAAGAAAAGTTAAGGCTAAACACACCTGTTGAAAACAAGCAACGAAAAGGATTGAAAATATAATCACTTAATAACGAGAGGCTATAAATTATTAGTGCCAGTAAAAGAATATACTCTTTACTGGCACCTGTTAAACGCAAATTGACACCCTAAATCTAACAAATATAAAAAAATCTATTCTTCACTTGGACAATATCAGAAAACATAACCAACTCCCAATACCAACCTGGAAAAATCTTTATGTGTCACATAATACTGTAAATATACATTTATATGGTTTATAAATCTAATACCAACTTGTGGAGCCACCGCAAAGTGCAACTTATAACCTTCATTGAAAACTCCCACATCTATATTATCAATTGAAACACCAGTTCCCAAACCAACATAGGAATCAACAGATTCATTCCGTAAGAAATGATAATTAGCTGCCGGCATAAGAGATAAAGATCTTCCATTAAAAGTATTATTCAGTACAATTGTGTAACTTTCATAACCTAATTTTAGATTTACACTTAACGGATTGGTGGAAAACCTATATATTCCATTTAAATAAAACCCAACATGATTTTCTTTATATCCATTCTTTTGTAGCCCAATTGGATAATTGGCTCCTAATTCAAATTCGAATCTCCTTCCTTGTGCTAATACCAGCCCAATATTGCATATAAATAACCAAAGAAGTAACATACATACTTTTTTCATAACCAATTTATCTTTTAATACCATATCTCTTATTTATTTGTTCGACAAGGAGTGCTAACTTCAAATTATCGCCACTTCTTTGGCTCATTTATAGCAGGGAGAATTTTGTAAAAACCACCTTCACTAAGACTATATCTGAAAGTGTTTTGTTCATATCGAGTTCTTCTTGGGTTATTATGCGTCCAAACAAATTCTGTGAGCAACAAATCATGTTTTAATTGTAATTCAGTCCCACGGCTATTATTACTCTTAACAAATTCTTCTACTGTTGTATCATCCTTTTCTGTTCTTGGTATTCGAGCCTTCAAATAATGTCTGCTATGTTCTACAATATTAAAAGAAATGTATCTTGGAGCAACTGTCGGAATCTTAGCCGTTCTATCAGCATAAAAGGCAAGATGTACATCGCCAATTATCTTTTCTCTTTGTAAAGATCTACCCACATAGGAGTCATTTTTTAGATTCCGATATTCAATTCTTGCATATACAGGATCGCTATCAATATCAATTTTAAATTTAACTTTATAAGGTGAATGATCCGACAAATACGCAAAGCTGCAAAATATAGGTTTACCAGGTGTCTCTGCAGAAAAATGCCCTCCTTCACTTATAAATTTGATAAAATCGTCAAATCCGGTAAGGGTCTTTACACCACTGTCACCATTTCCTCCCCCTACATATACTTTCATTCTGGCCTCATCAAAAAAGCCCTTTTCTTCAACTGTCAGAAATTCTTTTTTGTTATATAAAAAGCCATTAACGGCCTTCTTTACAATGGACTCCGCATTCTCGTATATTTCATCGGTTTCAAGAGTTAATATGCCGACCCTTCCATAAGCTATGGAGCTCACATAGACAGGAGAGTATTGGGCATTGATACTACCTTCAATAAAACTCTTCTCAGGAATATCCATATCAATCGTAAAATATTTCTGAATAAACCTTATATATAAGCCACTACTTTTACTAATTCGTTCCTTATGTTCTTGTTGGGAAGATGACGACCCCCAAAATAAAAAGCTCGTATTGGCATTTGATCCAAAAGTCATTTTCAGCTCATCATAAGATGTAAAACGGTGTATATCAAAGTGTACGGAAGCTGATTGTTGCCCTATACCTTTCTGATGCATCAAATCCATTACCAACTGCCTACATGAAGACAAAGATGGCTTTTCAAGTACACCTGTAACTTTTTGGGCAGGAAAGGACACAGAGACATTTATAGGCTTATAGTGGACACTGATTGTTTTATAATCCTGATTGGCAACGCTTGCCCCATCCAAGATAGAGCCAGGATAAATATATCGATTCAGATTATCCAAAACTATCGACTCATCTGCCTGTGCATGAATTGTTTTACCAAACCCATTATCCCATAATGTCTCAGAAATGATTTCTGAAGCTCTTGTATGGATATGTGAAGGAGAAGATAAAACCTTATCTCCCATATCAGGAATATAGTTATGCACATTTATATTCACCACTTGTTCGGGATACTTAGGTAGATTTTGAAAAGAACAGCAATCAGATTGCTGTTCTTTTTTGTCAAATTCTTGTTCACATGAAATTAATCCTATAGCAAATAAAAACAGAGTATATCTTAAGATTCTCATGGTTCTAAGTTATTGTCAATTTTCTAAATGGATTTTAAATTTGGAGTAGAAGGGAGAGTTATCAGATAAATAACTCGCAGTATAAAAAATTGCATCTCCCGGCAGGTCTTTAGAAAATCGACCTCCTTGAATTATAAAATCTTGAAACTCATTCCACCCCTTCGCAGTTTTAACAGTGCCTTCTCCTTCTCCATTATACACCATGACGTTCACCTCTGCTTCTTTAAGAATCTTTTCTTGTTCAAGATTAAAAGATAATTTCCCATTTACAACTTTAGCTTGTAAGGCAGCTTGTAAGGCAATTCTTACTTTATCATAACTTTCAGAAGATTCTATCGAAATTAAGGCCATTCTTCCATAAGTAATGGAACTGATATAAATAGGATCATACTTACCGACAGATCCCATATCATCATGATTTAAAAGAATATTTCCATCAGCAGGAAGGTCCATGTCAACAGTGTAATTACGTTGTACTATTTTCGCAAACAATCCGGTTTTCTTTCTTATTTTTCCCTTATCAAGACTGACATCAATATTAAGGAGCCCGCCTATGTTGACATTTGCTCCAAAAGCAAGTTTTAACTCTTCAAAATAGGAAAATTGCCTCATATTATAAGTAAAAGACCCCAACTGTTTACCTGTCATGCCTTCTTTATTCATTATATTCTGCAAAGATTGCCTTTGTGCTGAAAGGCTCGGTTTTGCGATAATATCAGTAACCCAACGAGCTGGAAAAGAATATGATATTGTAATTGGATCCATAGGTTTTACAATAGGAACAAAGCGCTGCTTTTCAATAGATCCACCTTGAAGAATTGAACCTAAATAAATATACCTCATTAACCCTTGAGTTGGTATATGTTCATTTGTTTCATAAATTAATGTATGTCCATTTCCACTACTCCATACACTATCTTTCAATAATTCAGAAGAACGAGTAACGGAGGTTTTATTAAATGAAGCAAAGCTTTCTGGATTATCCATTGAAATATTTATCACTTCTTGAGGGTATCTCTCAAGAAGAACATGATTAGAGCCACCCATTTCTTCAACTGCATCATCGGAACATGAAATTAAAAACATAATTGGCAAAATCAACAAATATACATACTGTTTCATAATTAATATAATTAAGGTTAATACTGAATATGTTAAAAATCAAAAGTACCATGTTTATAAGAGGATCGAGAAGGTTTATAATAATCCTCACCCGGGGTCTGGGGTTGTATGAAATCCTGTCTGAATATTTCCGTAGGATTATCTGTAATCAAATTTGCATCATGGGTATATATGTTAAAATAACACTCTGGATCTGTTTTTTGGTTATATGGTCCTTCTCCCACAAAAGTGAATTTGTAAAAACCTATTTTTTCTCCGTCTTTTCTGACCGTAAGAAACCAGACATTACCAGTACTTATCGTTTTAAATCTCAATCCATTTAATGATGAATAAGTTTCCTCTATAAACTGATCATTCAAATATGTTTGTTTTTTACAAATAAAGGGCAATTCAAATTTCCCACCTTCAGCTGGTAGAACAAAAGGATTCTGTTCCGAATGGATTTTATACACAAATGTCAACTTCCCTTTATCTATAATTAGGGGAATTTTTTCTACTTTTATACCATTAATAGTAGAGTAAGAAATCTGTAGATCAACATTCAAAATTTTATCTTCCTTATTAATATTTGAGGTTATATTTAATACAACTTGATCACCCTTTATTTTTGTCTCTATATCAGAAAAAAGAGTTTTATCAAATTCTATCGAAACATCCTTGGGAATAATCGGAACCTCTGAATCTAAAATATCATCTATCAATGTTTTTTGAATAATTGTAAAAGTAATAGTACGTTTCTCCCCCAAACAACTAAATGGTTTAGATACGTTCTCACTTGGCAGCAACTGATATTTAAAAATTTTATTATTTTCTTCTTTTTCACAGGAAAATAATGCTAAGGAAACGAACAGAAGAATGAATATTTTTTTCATATTAATACAATTTAGTTTTTTGCAAATTAAAGGATTTTTCCTGTACAATAAAATACCAATTAATTGGTATTTTATTACAAATAACCATTCAATTTCATTATTATGCCCAAAGCATGAAAATAAAAGTATAACATACAAGAGCTGTAAACAAATCCACGATCAACACAATAAAATAAATCGTTTTTGCATCTTTGCGATATGCATTTATGCAAAATCATACAAATTTCTTTATCAGTAAAATACCCATTAATTAGTATTTCATTGACAAAATGAAATGTACTTTAAAAGCCCAAAGTTATATTCAATTCATAACCTAAATGCCTATCCAATATAAAAATAATGCGTTTAGCACCAAGATACAAACAGAATAACACAAAATCAAGCTCTAAAGGAATGTATTACTATTATAAAAGACAGAATTATTCGGGAGATTCCCTACTCTAAAAAAGTTAAAGAAAGAAAATGATTCAAATAAATATTAGTATAACAATATCACCAACAACACAATATCCCCTTTTCAAATTATACAATAAATAATAGTTAAGCAACCAAAGACAGTGCAAAGCCAAATAAGTAATAAAAGAACAAAGTATTAAATAAAGCAAAAACACCCAATTTTACTTTTTAGGGTGTAAAATTGGGTGTTTTTCTTGTAAATCACTGATTTTCAGCATTTATTGCGGAGAGACAGGGATTCGAACCCCGGGTACCTCGCAGTACAACGGTTTTCAAGACCGCCGCAATCGACCACTCTGCCACCTCTCCAAAACTCCTTTATCAGAAGTGCTTTCCGTTGAAAGCGGTGCAAAGGTACGAATCATTTTTAAATCTGCAAACAATCTGACATTTTTTTCGCGAAATAATCGTATTTTTGCAGCCTATAATAAGTATAAAGACATGATATATCCTCAAAATTTTGAGCAAAAGATAGGATTCGACCAAATAAGGCAGTTACTGAAAGACAAGTGTCTCAGCACTTTAGGCGAAGAACGGGTTTCAGACATGAGCTTTACCGAGCAATTTGAAGAAGTGGAAGAGAAACTGAACCAGGTAACTGAATTTGTGCGTATCATTCAGGAAGAAGACGGATTTCCCGATCAATTCTTCTTCGATGTCCGCCCATCACTGAAACGGGTACGGATAGAGGGCATGTATTTGGACGAACAAGAACTATTTGACCTACGCCGTTCATTAGAGACTATTCGTGATATCGTACGTTTTCTACACCGGAATGAAGAAGAGGAGGAAAACGATGTACCCTACCCCAGCCTGAAACGGTTGGCGGGAGATATAGCCGTATTCCCTCAACTGATTGGTAAAATAGACGGTATCCTTAATAAATATGGAAAAATAAAAGACAATGCATCCAGCGAATTGGCCCGTATCCGTCGGGAGCTGTCCAGCACAATGGGAAGTATCTCACGTTCACTAAACAGTATCCTGCGCAATGCACAATCTGAAGGCTATGTAGACAAAGACGTAGCTCCGACTATGCGTGACGGCCGTCTCGTTATTCCTGTCGCACCGGGATTAAAACGAAAGATCAAAGGTATCGTGCACGATGAATCGGCAAGTGGAAAGACCGTATTCATCGAACCGGCAGAGGTCGTAGAAGCCAACAACCGTATTCGCGAACTTGAAGGGGATGAACGACGGGAAATCATTCGTATCCTTACAGAGTTTTCCAATATCCTGCGTCCATCTATTCCAGACATCCTTCAATCGTATGAATTTCTGGCAGAGATCGACTTTATCCGTGCGAAAAGTTATTTTGCCATACAGACCAACAGCCTGAAACCGACAGTAGAAAAGGAACAACTATTGGATTGGACAATGGCAGTGCATCCCTTACTGCAACTCTCATTAGCCAAACATGGGAAAAAGGTTGTTCCACTGGATATAGAACTAAACCAAAAGCAGCGTATCCTTATCATTTCCGGTCCCAATGCCGGAGGAAAGTCTGTCTGTCTGAAAACAGTCGGTTTGCTACAATATATGTTGCAATGCGGTATGCTGATTCCTTTGCACGAACGCAGTCATGCAGGTATGTTCAGCAGTATCTTCATCGATATCGGTGACGAACAGTCCATCGAAGATGACTTGAGTACTTATTCTTCGCACCTGACCAATATGAAAATCATGATGAAAAGCTGCAATGAACGCAGCCTCATCCTGATCGACGAGTTCGGGGGAGGTACGGAACCACAGATCGGAGGAGCCATCGCCGAAGCTGTGCTGAAACGTTTCAATCAGAAAGGAACGTTCGGAGTAATAACGACTCACTATCAGAATCTGAAGCATTTTGCCGAAGATCATGAAGGAGTAGTCAACGGTGCCATGCTTTACGACCGCCATTTGATGCAGGCACTCTTTCAACTACAAATCGGAAATCCGGGCAGTTCATTTGCCGTAGAGATTGCCCGGAAAATCGGATTGCCGGAAGATGTGATTGCAGATGCTTCGGAAATTGTAGGAAGCGAATACATCAATGCCGATAAATATCTTCAGGACATTGTACGCGACAAGCGCTACTGGGAAGGGAAACGACAAACGATCCGCCAACGGGAAAAACACATGGAAGACACCATCGCCCGTTATCAAACGGAAATGGAAGAGTTGCAAAAATCACGGAAGGAGATTATCAGACAAGCTAAAGAAGAAGCTGAACGAATGTTGCAGGAATCGAACGCCCGCATCGAAAATACCATCCGTACGATTAAAGAAGCTCAGGCCGAAAAAGAAAAGACTCACCTAGTACGCCAGGAGCTGAACGATTTCCGTACTTCCCTGGAAACAATGACTTCCAAAGAACAGGAAGAAAAGATTGCCCGCAAAATGGAGAAGCTGAAAGAGAAACAGGAACGGAAGAAAAACAAGAAAAACGAACCGAAAAACGCCGCATCACAGACAGCCGCTACCCCTAAAGTAATACCTATCACTGTTGGCGAGAACGTAAAGATCAAGGGACAGACAAGCGTCGGACAGGTCATGGAAATCAATGGTAAAAATGCAACCGTCGCTTTCGGAAGCATTAAAACCACGGTGAAACTGGATCGTCTGGAGCGAAGCAACGCAGCCCCCAAGACGGAAGGAATAGCCAAAAGTACGTTTGTCAGCAGTCAGACACATGACCAGATGTACGAGAAGAAGCTTAATTTCAAGCAAGATATTGATGTACGGGGGATGCGTGGTGACGAGGCTCTGCAGGCTATCACTTATTTCGTAGACGATGCCATCCTTGTCGGCATGGACCGTGTACGTATTCTTCACGGAACAGGAACCGGAATACTCCGTACACTCATCCGCCAATACCTGTCCACCGTACCGGGCGTCAGTCATTATGCAGACGAGCATGTCCAGTTCGGAGGTGCCGGAATTACGGTAGTCGATTTTGACTAATCTGAAAACAAAACGATCGAAGAACTTGTTCTCATTTAGAAAACCACTACCTTTGTGTTACAGTGATTTTCTAAAACGAGAATAAAGCATGAAGAATAATCTGTTAAGCGAAAAGCTTATTTACACAGGGGACAGCCTTACCCCCACCCATTTACATCTCTGCACATACAATGCAACCGAGATGCAGGAAAGTTCCGGTGACACCTTCCAAAGCGTCAAAGAAACATTGGATAACGAACGAATCAACTGGCTGCAGGTACACGGGCTGAAAGATACGGAAACCATCCGTGAGATTTGCAGTCATTTTGAAATAGACTTCCTCGTTTTACAAGACATATTAAATGCCGACCACCCGACGAAAATAGAAGAGCATGACAAATATATTGTCCTGATCCTGAAAATATTCTATCCCAATGAGCATAAAGAGGATGATGACCTCGACGGATTGCTCCAACAACAAGTCTGCATCATTCTGGGAAATAACTATGTACTTACCTTTCTTGAAAAAGAAACAGATTTCTTTGATGAAATCAACGCCGCATTGAGAAACGATATACTGAAAATCCGTAGCCGTCTGACGGATTATCTGCTCAGTGTATTGCTGAACAGCATCATGGCGAACTACATTTCAACGATATCTTCCATCGACGATGCACTTGAAGACCTGGAAGAAGAACTGCTGATGATTACCAATGAGAATGACATCGGCATTCAGATTCAGGGGCTGCGCCGCCAATATATGCTGATGAAAAAGGCCATCCTCCCGCTTAAAGAGCAATATGTAAAATTGTTGCGGGCAGAAAATCTCCTTATACATAAAGTAAACCGTGCCTTCTACAATGATGTGAACGACCATTTACAATTTGTATTACAAACGATTGAAATCTGCCGTGAAACACTGTCTTCATTAGTCGACCTGTATATCTCGAACAATGATTTACGAATGAACGATATCATGAAGCGGCTGACCATCGTATCCACCATTTTCATCCCGCTAACGTTTCTTGTCGGTGTGTGGGGAATGAATTACAAATGGATGCCCGAACTGGACTGGCGGTACGGATATTTATTTGCCTGGATTATAATGGCGGTTATCGGTATTATTGTATATTTGTACTTCAGAAAAAAGAAATGGTATTAACTAAAGCGCACCCATCCATGAAATCAATAAAAGAATTATACAGAATCGGCACAGGTCCTTCCAGCAGTCATACAATGGGCCCTCGTAAAGCTGCAGAAATGTTTGTTGAACGTCATCCGGATGCCGCATCTTTCAAAGTAACCCTTTATGGAAGTTTGGCAGCTACAGGCAAAGGGCACATGACGGATGTGGCTATCATAGATACTTTACAACCTGCCGCTCCGGTAGAAATCGTATGGCAACCCAAAGTTTTCCTCCCCTTCCATCCGAACGGAATGACATTTGCCGCTCTGGATGCAAACAACAAGATATTGGAAAACTGGACGGTTTACAGTATCGGTGGCGGAGCTTTGGCAGAGAATAATGACAACCCGACAATCGAAAGCCCGGAAGTATACGGCATGAACAACATGACCGAAATCCTGCAATGGTGTGAACGTACCGGAAAAAGTTATTGGGAGTATGTCAAGGAATGTGAGAACGAGGATATATGGGACTATCTGGCAGAAGTATGGGACACAATGAAAGACGCTATCCACCGAGGTCTGGAAGCGGAAGGTGTATTGCCCGGACCGCTGAACTTACGTAGAAAAGCTTCCACCTATTATATACGTGCTACCGGATACAAACAATCTCTGCAATCCAGAGGACTCGTTTTCTCTTACGCACTGGCAGTCAGCGAAGAAAACGCTTCCGGTGGAAAGATCGTGACTGCCCCTACCTGTGGTTCCTGCGGAGTGATGCCGGCAGTACTTTATCATTTACAAAAAAGCCGTGACTTCAGTGACATGCGGATTCTTCGCGCCTTGGCTACAGCTGGGCTAATTGGAAACATTGTCAAGTTCAATGCGTCCATCTCCGGTGCGGAAGTAGGATGTCAGGGAGAAGTCGGCGTTGCCTGCGCGATGGCATCAGCAGCAGCCAATCAATTATTCGGAGGAAGTCCGGCACAGATTGAATATGCTGCGGAAATGGGGCTGGAACACCACCTGGGGATGACTTGCGACCCCGTATGCGGTCTCGTTCAAATCCCTTGTATCGAGCGGAATGCTTATGCTGCCGCCCGTGCACTGGATGCCAATCTTTATTCAGCCTTTACAGACGGTATGCACCGTGTTTCTTTCGACAAAGTGGTACAGGTAATGAAACAAACCGGACATGACCTGCCCTCACTGTATAAGGAAACCAGCGAAGGAGGACTGGCCAAAGATTATCAACAAATGTAATATAATGACTACAGAGGAGTGTCTGTCCACATTCCTCTGTACATAACTAATTCTACTCCATAACCGGCCAATTCGTATCATCGCCATTGGTGATATCCCTTTCATGCAGCAAGCCTCCTTCCTGCGAAAAGTACAGTGCAAATCTCAGATTTCCCTGTTTCACCTGAATCACGGACTCAGTAGGATGCTGCGGATACGTCAATACAAACACATCGGTCACTACCCATGAACTGTAGTTGGAATTACGGAAACCGGTATAAACGGCAGGTACTAACTGATCGATACTATCCAGTTCGTTTTCCGTCATCACCCAGTTGGCATTCGCGTCGAACCAGACATCCAGTTCGTCACCAGTCACCCAGCAGTCAGCTACATAATAATCTCCTTTCATCTCCCACTCCACATTCTGGGCATTCGGATATAGTTGCTTCAATGCCTCTGTGATATTGGCAGGCGGATTATACGTTTCATCATCATTATCATCACATGCGCTGAAAGAAAAGGCAGTCAGCATTAAAACGACTGCCCATGCGCCAAACTTAAACTTCAACATAATTAATTCTTAGGATTTAGGTTATATCATATTTTCATTTAATCATCAATCATCCGCTTTCAGGAATTTTCCTTTCTTGTCGAACTTGAAAGAAACGCCGGTACTTAATTCCACTTCATATCCTTTCCGGTCACGCTCCACTTTTGTCACAGGCTCTGTGAAGTTATGCTCTTTCAGATAACTGACAGCAAACGAAGGAACAACACTTGCCGGAACTGCATGCCCTTTACTAGCACTTACTTCCTCCCAGTTACCTTTGCTATCAAAATCTATTTCCGTACCGTCCGTCAATAACACTTCATACTTGGCAGACTCCAACAGATCTTTATCAATCTTGATATGAGCTACCTGAGGTTTGGTAAAATGACGGTTGATAAAGTTGCGTGCCGGAAGCGGTAGCTGATTCATATCCTTTGTAATCACATCGCCGGCAAATGAGAACTGTATAGCTACAATAGCCATCACAAGCAAAGATAAAATTTTCTTCATAATCGTTATTCTTTTTAGTTAATACTATATCTGATAAGTTTTATACTGCAAATAACGATACAGATTTAGGAAAGATTTGGGAATAACCAGAGATCACATTCTTTTTTGTGTTCTTTAACTTTCAGTCTTGAATTTACCCCATAAAAAAGATCCGGATGCCCACTCAGGAACATCCGGATCGCTCTCTCTTCACCTTAACTTTTAACCTTAACTATTTACCTATTTATCTTTCCGAATATCCTGCGAGATTGTAGCAAACGGGAACGGTACTATCACCTACGCGGTAAATTCCGAACTTAAAGTAATACCCGTCTTCGTCGTTACGTCCAATCAGAATCTTCTCATTATCGACAATGTGTTTGCTCACTTTCTTACCTTGCTCCTGATAATCCATCCGTACATCCAGCATCCCCGGTTTCACAATCGTTTCCGCTTCCTTGCCATAGACCGTCCAGTCGATATGGACACGGAAAGTAATCCAGCAGTCTTTCGGGAAATCGGCAAAAGGTAATTTGTAGGCAATGGTGGATGCCTTGTATTCAGAAGTCAGCGGTTTCATAACGGGCGTCTTTCCCGGGTTTGCATTGCAACGGTCATCTTTGTCTGTCAGCCATTTACGGTCGGAGTTTGCTTTGATATAAAACAGTCCTCCGGAAAATCCGAATGCCAATGGCGGGTATCCTCCCTGTTCAACCAACCATCCGTTGGGTTTTCCTGCCTTATATACAGGTTTTCCATTTTTATCTTTCACCGGATTGCCTTGTTTATCCAGTCTGGCCACTTTTTCGTGTCCGACATTCTTTTTGAAGAAGGTCGTTTTTTCCAGTTCTACAAATTCGTCAACAGTCAGTTTCTTCACCTCGCCCTGAGGAGTCTGGACCAGCGTCCGGTCGGGCATTCCGTGCCATTGGGCAAAGATGGTGGAGACATTGCTGTCTAAAGAAGAAGGAATATAAACCGAAAACTCATAGTCACGGGAACTTCCTTGCGGACAAGCTCCCTTCCCGTGATGATAAACTGTCTTTGTGATCTGTGCTTTCTGATAAACGTCGGCAGGTAATCCCCTGAAATCGTCGGAAGTTGCATAGCAATATGAAAACTCGGCACGTCCTTTCGTTTCTCCTTTCGCATAACCTTCCAGTGTATTGTCTTCGGTTTTGAGTTCAAAGCGATAGGAGGGCTTGCCATCAAACAGGTTGGTGAAATCACGCTGAATGGCATGAGGCTTATTCGTCCCGACAGCTACCCAGCAACCGTCAATAATCTGGTTGATACGTGCAGAGTCAGCCTGTACGTTTACCCGTTCGGTGAGTGGCATCAGTGTTTGCGTATTTTTAGTCTGAGCAGTCAGCATCGTGCATCCTGCCGCCATCATATAAATAACCAAAATGTATTTTTTCATTCTATCCGGTATTAAGTTTATCGACGGTGCAAAAATACGAAAGGCAACCCTTACGGCTGCCTTTCGTTTGTCTCAAATGCTTTCACATTTGTGCAATTCTTCTGTCAGAAACGTCTTATATCCCCATTCACAAGTCTATTCAGGTGTTTCTTCCGTATAATCGTCTTCCAACATATCTACTTTCTTTATGCTCATTTTTCCATCGGCCGTTACAGTGATGGAAAGCGGAACATACAAATCGGTCTGCGGATAGCACACACTGGCGGCGTAGACAATTCCCTCCGGTGTGGTCTTGTCATATACGATTCCTTCAAGTATGGATTTTGAAAGGAATTTCGCGTCGACTACCGATGAAAAGTCGTTCTTCGTAAATGTCTTGTTGAGTACGTTTTCACTTCCCCGGGTGATGCGCAACACTATTTTATTGTCTACATACGTATCCCCCATCTCATTGGAGACGTGAGGCAGACTTTCGTCAGGAGTACGCGAAACCAGCGAATGATAGTCTCTTCCCTTAAACTTAATATCAGTTTCAGCTTTTGAACTTTGCATACGCTGCAACCCGTGAGCATCTACACTGTCTTGCCTTGCCAATACCGATTCTTTATTTGAACTTCCGTTCTTACCGTCACAGGCTGCCACTGCCAGAGCCAATGGTAACAAAAGCAGATAAATTAGCTTTTTCATTCCGAACTATTCTGTTTTATAAATATAGAGCAAAGGAACAAAAAGACGGGGAGATTTACAAGTGTAACCGACATTTTTCCTACATTTGCAATCAAGAGTGCTAATATTAACACAACAATTAAAGATTTAATGCCTTGCAAACCTGATATCATGTATCAACGAATCATAGCCATTCTTTTTTTCCTTTGTGCATGTTGCATTCAAAGCAGCACCGCCTATGGACAAAAAGTAAATTATCAGCAATTCGACAATATTTATCTCGGTGCTGAAGCATCGGTGGTCAGTTGTTTCCTTCAAGACAGCGAAGGACTGATATGGATAGGTTCCAACAAGGGATTATTCAGTTATGACGGTTATTCCACACAGCAGCATTTCACTTACGGAGAAATCAATAACACCCGTATCTATTGCGGTGTCATTATAGATAACACCTATTTATATATGGGTACGGACAACGGAATCCTAATCTACAATTACCGGACTGACCGCTACGAGCAACCGGCAACAGACTTTCCGACAGATGTACGCACAATGGCACTTCAAGGAGATACCCTGTGGATAGGCGCATTAAATGGCTTATACACCTATCAGCTGCAAAACCGGAAGCTAAGTCCTCTCGGCACAAAGCGCAACGGATTACCCCATAATACCATCTACTCCATTATCCGCACCGGAGACAATCAGATTTATGTGGGAACCTACAACGGGCTGTGCCGCTATATTGCCTCAAACGGGAAATTCGAAAAGATTCCCCTTCCCGTCAATAGCAGTCAAAGCAACCTGTTCGTCAATTCCTTGCTGGAAGATACGGGCCGCCAATGTATTTGGATCGGTACGGAAGGTTACCTTTTCCAGTATTTTCCATCAACCGGACAGATGAAGCAGACAGAAGCCTTCCATAACAACTCGATCAAATCACTGGCTCTGGATGGAAATGGATATCTGCTGGCAGGTACGGACAACGGCCTGTACGTCTATCACAATGATGTCACTCCTCTACAGCACATCATTCACGATTCCCGCAATATCCAGTCGTTGACGAATAACATCATCTGGAATATCTTTGCCGATCAGGAACATAACATCTGGCTGGGCACCGACTACGGCATTTCCCTTTCACGCTACAACAGCGCCCTGCAATTTATTCCGATCTCACAGATTACAGGTACGGGAGACGGAAATCAGTTCTACTCCCTATTCCGCGACTCAAAAGGTTTCTACTGGTTTGGAGGTACCAACGGATTAATCCGCTTCACCGATCCTGCCGGAGACAAGCATAACGCTATCTGGTACAGAATGGGTGACAAGACTTATCCGTTATCACACAACCGTATCCGGCATATTTACGAAGATAAGGAACAGCAGCTATGGATAGCTACCGACGGAAGCATCAACCGCTACGATTATGCAACCCGCCAATTCGTGCACTATAACATTGTAGACAGTACAGGAACATATAACACCAACTGGACTTATTATATGTTCGAAGACAATGCCGGACATCTGTGGATTTCAACCTGTCTGGGAGGAATCTTTGTAGTAGACAAGCACAGGCTGATGCAGTCTGCCTCCGGACAATATGTAGCCGAACAGAATTACTCCGTCCACAACGGACTGTCCGGCATGTTTATCAACCAGATTATTCCCGATAATGAAGGCAATGTATGGGTGTTGCTCTACAATAATAAAGGGATAGACAAAATTAATCCCCGCACACGGGAAGTGACAAAATTATTTGCTGACGAATTAAACGGAGAGAAAAGCCCCAACTACCTGTTATGTGATGAGGACGGTATGCTCTGGGTAGGGTTTCATGGCGGTGTCATGCGTATCAATCCCAAAGACGAGAGCCAGCAAAGTATCTCTTTCGGAAGTTTCAGCAACAACGAGATTTTGTCCATGACTTCCGTAAAGAATCACATCTGGGTGTCCACTACCAACGGACTTTGGATAATCGACCGGAAAACAATGGATGCCCGGCTGCAGAATATGACAGACAAGCGCTTCACAAGCCTGCTATTCGATCCGAAAGAGAATTGCATTTATCTGGGAGGAGCTGACGGCTTCGGTATCTCACACCCCGATATACAAACCATACACCAACCGGAACGCCCGATCCTGTTGACTGCCTTATACATTAACAATCAACTGGTATCACCACGCACCAGAGATGACGTGCCCAATATCCGATATACCAACTCGATCGAATTAAAATATAATCAGAATAACCTGTCATTCGAATTATCCGATCTTCCTTATTCACTGGATGAGAAAAACAAGTTCGTTTATCGTCTGGAAGGAATGGACAAAGAATGGAACTTCCTGAAATCCAATATCAACCGCATTACATACAGTAATCTGAGCTACGGAAATTATCAGCTTATTATCAGCAAACTGGGAAAAGACGGTCAGCCGTCCGACCAGCCTTATATTCTGAATATCCGGATTCTTCCGCCGTGGTACTATACAATATGGGCAAAAGCCATCTATGTTTTACTGCTGCTTAGCCTGATTGCATGGACAATCAACTTCTTCCGGGTAAAAAACCGCCTGAAAGCAGAACGCAGGGAAAAAGAGAAGATTCTAGAGCAGTCCCGCCAGAAAATGGCCTTCTTCACCACCCTGTCCAATGAATTAAAGACGCCTCTCAGCAGGATTATTGCTCCCATCAGCCAATTACTTCCGGCTACAGAGGAAGCGCATGAGAAGCAAACACTGGAAGAGGTTCAGCGCAACGCCATGAAAATAAACTCGCTGATTCATCAGGTACTCAACTTCAACCGGATTGAAGACAATAAAGATTCATTGCTTATCCTGTCGCGCATCGAACTGGTATCGTTCAGCCGCAGTCTATTCTCTGTATATGAAGAAGACAAACGGTTCACTTTCCATTTCGAAGCAAACAAAGCAAAGATTTATGCCGATATGGATGCGATCAAACTAGGAGTGATATTGGATAATCTATTGTCGAATGCCGTCAAGTTTACCTCCGAGGGTGGAAATATCCGTTTATCCCTTTTCTATCGGCAAGAAAGCGGTCTGCTGGAAATTTGCGTATCCGACACAGGAGCAGGTATCCCGCAACAGGATATTCCTTATATTTTCCAACGTTTCTTCCAGTCACCTCATAGCGGCAGCAAAGAAGGTACCGGTATCGGGCTTTACCTGGTAAAGACTTACACAGAACTGCATGGTGGCTCTATCAACGGAGTCACTTCCGAAAAAGGAAAGGGAACTTCCATCGGACTGAGTATTCCGGTCACCGCAGTAGAAGAGGATGAAATACCGGCTGCACAGTCTAAAAAGCAGTTAGAGTCTCTTCCTGTACTTAAACCGATCGAAGCTGAGTCACAGGATGAGAAATTCCTTTCGAACATCATCCGTCTGATCGAAGATCACCTCTCCGATGCAGACCTGAATGTAAATGCACTTTGCGAACTGTCGGGAATCAGTAACAAGCAGATTTACCGGAAGATCAAACAACTGACCGGAATGTCTCCGGTGGAATATATCAAATCTATCCGAATGAAGAAGGCTGCCATGTTACTGCAACAAAAGAAATTCACCGTTGCCGAAGTGATGTATATGGTAGGCTTTTCCAATCACTCTTATTTCTCCAAATGTTTTCAGGCAGAGTTCGGAAAAACGCCACGCCAATACCTGAATGATGAGTTGTAGGGGCATTTCAGGGCATTTCGTCCTATTTTTATCCTTATATGTCCAATCTGTGCTTTTATTAAAATGACAGGTAATCTATCTTTGCCGCTATCAACAAACCAGTAAATTTGATAGCATGAAAAGACAGTTTATTCTTACCTGCATTTGCCTGTTATTTACCTTTGTCGGCACACAAGGGAAAACGACTTCCATACCTACTATATATATAGATGGAAACGGAGTGATGCGTTGGAGCGACACTCATCGGGAAGCTTCCTTCTTCGGTGCAAATTATACTACCCCTTTCGCTCATGCTTACCGTGCTCTCGGATACTTGGGAGTAGACCGTAAGGCAGCTATAGATAAAGATGTGTACCATCTTTCCCGACTGGGATTCAATGCCTATCGTATTCACTTATGGGATGTGGAACTGACAGACGGAGAAGGAAATCTTTCAGAAAACGATCATCTGGACCTGATGGACTACCTGATTGCCAAGCTGAAAGAACGGAATATCCATATCGTGATTACCGCACAAACAAACTTCGGGAACGGATATCCCGAACGGAACGAGCCGACAAGCGGCTTTTCTTATAAGTACGACAAATGCAGCATGCACTCCGAACCGGAAGCTATTGCCGCACAAGAAAGATATCTCTATAGTTTGGTGAGACACACCAATCCCTACACCGGACTGGCTTACAAGGACGATCCGTCTATTGTAGGATTTGAAATAAATAACGAACCTTGCCATTCCGGCACAAAGGAAGAAGTAAAATCCTACATCAACCGGATGCTGAAAGCCATACGCAAAGCCGGCAACCGGAAGCCTGTATTCTACAATGTAAGCCATAACGAATGGACAGTAGAGGCATACTATGACACCGATATCAAAGGAACGACTTACCAATGGTATCCCATCGGTCTAGTATCCGGACAAACACAACAAGGGAACTTCCTTCCCTATGTAGACCGCTACGATATTTCATTTGCCGATAAAGTAAAAGGCTTCGATAAGAAAGCCCGAATGATTTACGAATTTGATCCGGCGGATATCATGTACTCTTATATGTATCCGGCTATGGTCCGCACTTTCCGCACAGCCGGCTTTCAATGGATTACCCAGTTCGCATATGACCCGATGGACATTGCCTACGCGAATACCGAATATCAGACACATTTTCTGAATCTCGCCTATACCCCGCACAAGGCAATCAGCATGAAAATAGCTTCCGAGGCAGCACAAAGCCTGAAGAGAGGCGCATCTTACGGAAGTTATCCACAAGATACGTTGTTCGGTGAAGGTTTCCGGGTAAGCTATACAGAAGACCTCAGCGAACTGAACAACGGAAATAAATTCTATTACTCCAATACCACCCGTACGCAACCCAAAGATGCCTCACAACTGGTATCCATCGCAGGGTGTGGAAGTTCTCCTGTTGTGCGCTACGAAGGTACAGGCGCTTATTTCATAGACCGTCTGGAAGACGGAGTATGGAGACTGGAAGTGATGCCTGATGCAATCATCGTCAATGATCCGTTCGCCAAACCTTCGCTGGAGAAAGAAGTAGTAACCATCGCTTACGGTGCCTGGGACATGGCCTTGCAACTTCCGAACCTGGGAAATGCATTCACCCTTTCCGCCATTCAATCGCCGGCCAATTCAACACTTGCTTCCTCCGCCCACAGAGAGAACAGCAGAAAAGAGGAAGTGAAAGACGGAGTGATTCACTCCCTCCGTCCGGGCGTTTACCTGCTGCAACGCAAGCATTGTGCGCCGAAGCAAAACTGGACAGCCGATTCGCAATGGAATACGATCAGACTGGGCGAATACGCGGCTCCCGCACCACGGGCAACGAGTTACCGAGTTATGCATACACCTGCCACCACTGTGGAAGCCAACAAACCATTGAAGATCACAGCACAGATAACAGGTCCGGAATTTCCCGACTCCGTCATCATTTACACCGACAAGATCTCTTTCTGGAACGATCACAATCCGTCCGTCAAGATGCAGCGCACAAACGGCTATACATATCAGGCAACGATACCCGCCGAAGAGATAAAAGAAGGTTATTTCAGGTATAACATCATCGTCTGCCGGGGCGACAGTACCCGTACTTATCCTGCAGGGAGTTCCGCTACAGGAAGTTCTTCCGGTACAAACGGAAATCCGCTGGACTGGGACTACACCCTCAGCCAATACTGGACTACCCGTGTAGTCGCCCCAGGTAGTGCGATACAGTTACTGACTGTAACAGATACCCATAGCCGGATAGAAGCCTATACACTCCCCGAATGGAACGAGCTTCACCGGAGTTTAACCGATTCATCTCCGACAGAAAAGCCATTGCTCCGGTTCACCTTTACATCAAAAGGAGAGAATCCGCAATACTTCCTTCGCACATTTGTCAAAGATAAGATAGACGGAAGAAAAGGCAAAATAAAAGATTGTACCGTCCTCTGTATCCGGGTTAACCGGGCGAAGGCTCTTCCGGAAGGAATCAGTGCCGGTTTCGTTACATCGGACGGATACACGTACAAAAGCCCTTGTCCTTCTCCCTCACCGGAAGGAATCATACGAATCCCTTTGAACCGGTTGCGTCAGACAGACACGGCATTGCTTCCGGTAGCTTATCCCGTCTTCCTGAAACAGTACTTCCAGCCGGAAACGGAAATACCCTTCCAGGCGGAGAAAACAGAAAAGCTGGAAATATCAATGCCGGGCAATGCCAGACCGGTAACAGAGATCGAGCTTGGAGAGATCTGGCTGGAATGATACTATTAACCGATATTTCAATAAAATAAATCTATTATCAATTACACAATAATTATGAACAGTAACATCTTAAATCTACGCCATCTGACTGTACTATTCATCTTATGTACAGCCTTTCTTGGAGGCGCAATTCCTGCCTTTGCCCAACAGGGAGGCAAGAAAATGACCGGACAAGTGATCGATGAGAACAAAGAACCGATGATCGGAGTGAGCATTCTCATTGTAGGAACATCAACGGGTACAGTGACCGACTTTGACGGAAACTACACTCTGAATGTACCGAAAGACAGTAAGGAACTACAATTCTCTTACGTAGGATACGAAACTAAAGTGATAGCTATCCCCGCAAACGGCAACGTACTGAATGTACAAATGAAAAGCGACTCACAAGTACTGAGTGATGTAGTAGTCATCGGATACGGAACGCAACGCAAAAGTGACCTGACCGGTTCGGTGACGAATGTCAGCAGCAAAGACTTCAACATGGGACTGGTAAGTTCTCCCGAACAACTGATTAACGGAAAAATCTCCGGTGTACAAATCATGTCCAACAGTGGTTCGCCTACTTCCGGAAGCACGATCCGTGTACGTGGAGGAGCTTCACTGAATGCAAGTAACGATCCGCTGATCGTATTGGACGGTGTGCCTCTGGAACAAGGAGGTATCAGCGGTAATGACGGCAATTTCCTGAGCCTCATCAACCCGAATGATATTGAAAGCATGACGATTCTGAAAGATGCCTCTTCAACCGCGATCTACGGTTCGCGTGCATCCAACGGTGTCATCCTTATCACTACCAAGAAAGGAAGTTCGGACAAAATGAAAATCACATTCAGCACTACCAACTCTATTCAGACCCGTACAAAGTTAGCGGACATGTTGAGTTACGACCAGTTCGTGAACACCATCCGGACACAAGGAACGGCTGCCCAACAAGCCTTGTTGGGGACAGCCCGCACCGACTGGAACGATGAAATATACCAGAATGCCTTCGGAACGGACAACAACCTGAGCATTACCGGAAAGATTGTTCCGAACTGGCCCATCCGCGTATCGGTAGGTTACTACAACCAAAGCGGTCTGCTCCGTACGGACAATGCCGAACGATACACCGGAAGTGTTACGCTCAACCCTTCTTTCTTTAAAGACCATCTGAAGTTGAATATCAATGCAAAAGGTTCCATCAATAACAACACGTTCGGTAATACGGAAGCCATCTGGGCAGCTTCTACTATCAATCCGACCATTCCGGTTTATTCCGACCTGGACACTTTCGGAGGATATACAGAGGCGGTAGACAATACCGGTGCACCGGTAAACGGAGCAGTAATGAACCCGGTAGGTCTCATCCAAATGAACGACTCGCATAGTAATGTCAGACGCTTCATCGGAAATATCGATGCGGATTACCGTGTCCACTTCTTCCCCGATCTGAAACTGCATGCTACGATAGGTTATGATTACGCACAAGGTAAAGGAAGTGTATATGTTCCGGCAGAAGCTGCACAAAACTACACCACTTCCGGCCTGGATTACAGCTATGGTCCGCAAAAGAAAGAAAACCGTCTGCTGACTTTATACGCCAACTACAATAAACTGGTGGAACCGATCAAAAGTAGTTTTGATGTGACAGCCGGTTATGACTATCAGTACTGGAAAGCAACCAACCCTCTTTACAGTGAAATGAATACACTCGGAGAAGTGCTGAAAACTTCGAAAGCAACCGATGAACGCCATGTACTACTCTCCTACTACGGTCGTCTGAACTACTCGTTCGACTCACGCTATATGCTGACTACCACCGTACGCCGGGACGCTACTTCCCGTTTTGCCAAGAATGTGCGCTGGGGTACTTTCCCTTCGGTAGCACTGGGATGGAGAGTGACGGAAGAGTCTTTCCTTAAAAACAACAAAGTACTCAGCAACCTGAAAGTTCGTGCCAGCTACGGTGTGACCGGTCAGCAAGACGGTATCGGCAACTACAACTATCTGCCCATCTATACTATCAGCCAGAATGGTGCCGAATCTATCATGGGTAATGATTACATTTATACTTACCGTCCCAAATCGTATGTTTCCGACTTGAAATGGGAAACGACTACTTCATGGAATGTCGGTTTCGACTTCGGTTTCCTGAAAGACCGTATTACCGGTAGTTTCGACTACTACACCCGCAAAACGGAAGATCTGATTGCAACCGTCCCCGCTGCAGCCGGAACGACTTTCGACCGTAACATCACGACTAACGTAGGAAATGTAGACAGCCAGGGTATTGAGTTCAGCCTGAACGCAACACCGATACAAACCAACGACTGGAACTGGGATCTCAGTTTCAATATGACCTGGCAGAAGATGAAGGTGAAAAACCTGTCGCTGGCTGCCGGAGCTGCTGCTACCAACACTTCCGTAGGTCCGTATATCGACAGCTATCAGGTACAGACATTAAGTGAAGGATATGCTCCTTACATGTTCTACGTTTACCACCAACTGTATGATGAGAAAACCGGTAAACCGGTAGAAGGTGCCTATGTAGATCTGAACGGCGACGGAGAAATCAATACCGAAGACCTGTATCGCTACCACTCTCCTGCTCCTGACTATATTCTTGGCTTCAGCACCTCACTACGCTGGAAGAAATGGACATTGAGCACCAGCCTGCGTGCCAACATCGGCAACTATGTATACAATGCAATGGCGATGAACACCGGAGCCTGGGAAACGGTAAGCTACAACTCTTATCAGTTGAACAACCTGTCGACGAGCTATCTGAAGACCGGTTTCCAGTCCCGTCAATACTTGTCGGACTACTATGTAGAGAATGCTTCGTTCCTGAAAATGGACAACCTCTCACTGAACTATAATTTAGGTGAAATCTGCAAAGGATGCAGCCTGAATGTCAGTGCTATGGTACAAAATGTATTCTGCATCACCAAATACAGCGGTGTAGACCCGGAAGTACCCAACGGCGTAGACAACTCTTTCTACCCGCGTCCACGTACCTTCTCACTCAACGTAGGTTTCAACTTCTAATTACTTAAAAAAGCGCATTATGAAAAAGATATTTTATACAGCCTTCTATTTTTGCAGCGCACTGCTGCTAAGTTCCTGCATAGGCGATTTGGACCAGTATCCGCATGAAGACGAAACAGCCGCCAGCATCTACACCAGCGCCGCAAACTATAAAGCCGTGTTAGGGAAAATCTATACGGCAATGGTAACTACCGGACAAGAAAAAAGCGGTGATCCGGATTTGAGCAGCAACAGCGGACAGGACTACATGCGTTGCTTCTTCAACCTGCAGGAATGCGGTACGGACGAAGTAGCCTCTACCTGGTTGTCCGGTGACAACGTGACCGGCCTCACCTACCTCAGCTGGGATGCCAACGACCCGTGGGTATCGGATATGTACTACCGTATTTATTACAACATTGCATTGTGCAATGAGTTTATCCGCAACGCTACCGACGAAAAGCTGGCACAATTTACGGAACAGGAACAAAGTGAAATCCGTCATTACCGTGCCGAAGCCCGGTTTATGCGTGCGTTGTTCTACTATCATGCACTCGACCTGTACCGTAACATTCCGTTTGTGACGGAGAATGACCCGACAAGCGGTTATCTCCCTCCACGCTATACAGCCGCACAGATTTTCAGTTATATCGAAAGCGAACTGAACAGCACCGTGAATGATATGCTCGACAAAGCGAATTGTCCTTACGGTCGTGCTTCACAGGGAGCTGCATATACCTTACTGGCTAAACTCTATCTGAATGCGGAAGTGTACACCAATACTTCCAAATATACCGAATGTATCAGTGCCTGCCAACAGGCAATCGCTCAGGGATATTCTCTGGAAGACGATTACAGCAGCCTGTTCAATGCGGATAATGACAAGCGCACTGCCAATGAAATTATCTTCACCCTGCCGGTAGATGCTACGCATACCGTATCATGGGGTTCTTCCACCTATATCATTTGCGGTGCGGTAAGTAATACTTCCGACAAGCAAGTACCCGAAGACTATGGGGTGAAAAGCGGCTGGGGTATGTTCCGCGTACGCGGTGAAATACCAGCTCTGTTTACAGGAGAAGCTGACCAACGCTACTTATTCTTTACCGACGGCCAGACTCAATACCTGAATAAAATAGATGATCAGTCAAACGGCTTTTTTGTAACGAAATGGACCAACCTTACAGATAATGGTCAAACGGCTTCCAATACAGCCGACGGCGGTGTGAACACCGATTATCCCCTGTTCCGTCTGGCAGACGTATATCTGATGATGGCGGAAGCCGTTGTACGTGGCGGCACAGGAAGTGACAGAGGAACGGTATTGGGCTATATCAACGAACTTCAGAGACGGGCATACGGTGACGATGAGCACAAAATAGCAGATTCTGACCTGACTCTTGACTTCTTGTTAAAAGAACGCGCCCGCGAACTTTACTGGGAAGGACACAGACGTACGGACCTGATCCGCTACGGCATGTTCACAACCGACAAATATCTGTGGCAGTGGAAAGGCGGCGAGAAAGGCGGTACAGCCGTAAACAGCAAATACAATATCTACCCGATACCGAATACGGAGCTTACAGCCAATCCGAACCTGTATAATGAAAATTATTAATTATCCTCTAATACGAACGATATATGAAAACAATAAATAGTCTGATCCTCTCTCTGGCAACCCTCTTCGTATTGGGTGCCTGCGAAGAAGACGGAGATAAATATTACTTGTCGAGCCTGACAAGCAATGAACTCATTGCTTCGACAGACAACATCGTACTGACCGAAGCGACCGCACAGAAGAATGTGTTATCGCTGGCATGGACAGACCGTACACTGGCTATCAGCAATCCGAACTTTAAACCGACTAATTTGCTGAAAACCGCCATGCAAGTCTCTTTGAGCGAAGACTTCTCGGGTACTATCGTAGAGTCTGCCGAAACCTCCCTTTCGAAGACTTACAACGGTGCCGAACTGAACATTGTCGCTAATAATCTGGGAGTGGAAGCCAACGTGGCCACAAAATTCTATTTCCGCCTGAAAGGAACGACGGGTAACAACATCGATCCGGCTTATAGCAACGTAGAAGCAGTAACCATCACCCCGTATGAGCTGGATATGCGCTTTGCCAACGTACTCGACCAGAATGCGACTGCCACAGGAATGACCCTGTTCTCCGCCAATACCGACGGTATATACAAGGGCTTCGTCGGTGTAGAGGGCTGGTTCAACTTCTTGGTACAGGAAGCCGACGGTACCATCTGGAGAAATGACAACGAGACCGGAATGCCGTTCCTGCTCACTACAGCCGGCGACTGGAAGTGCTGGTTCCCCGGAACTGCCGGTTGCTACTATATCACATTTGATACCAACAGCAAGCAATGGAACGGACTGCTGATTCCTTCTTTAAATGTCAGCGGAGACATCAATGCCACCATGACATTCGACCGTACCAGCCGGAAATGGACCGCTACATTCAATGCGGATGCAACCGGAACAATCACCGTCCGGATTGACGGAACCGGTAAACTGTATGACCATACCTGCGCCAACCTCAACGACAATGGCGGTTATGACATCGACGATACAAAAGCCAAGGACACCCCTGTCGCATTCAGTGGCAGCAACGCTGCATTGAGCTTTGGAGAAACTGCCGGAGATATCACTGTCAATGTTCCGCAAACAGGAGAATGTACACTGAGCATCGACCTGAGTAATCCGCAGCAATGGACAGCTACCGTAGAGGAAGGCGGCTCCGTAGAACCGGAACCCGAACCGGAAGAAGGACAATATCTGTATCTGCCGGGAATCGGTCCGGACACTGAGTGGGCATACGACCACAAAATAGAAGTCTATTACAAAGAAGAACAGAAGTATGCCGGCATCGTAGACGTTAACTCCAAATATGGAAACTATGCGATGACCTTATTCTCATCGGGCAATGAGTGGGATACCAGCAGAATGTACACCATCGCCAAGGATGATGCTGCCAGCACAGCCGAAAGCGGTACGCTGATTAACGGACAAGGCGATAACATTCCTGCTCCCGATGCCGGACTGTATCTGTTCGATGTATCTCTGAAAGAGCTTACTTATAAGACGTATGCTCTTGGCGACAATATCTATTGTTACTACGGAATAGAGAATGACAACAGCTTCAACCCGATTGCAAGCACCGGAACTGCCGGCGAATACTCCGGTACCATCACACTGGCAACAGATTCCAAATGGGGAGCCCAATTCTATATAGAAAATGCATGGACTGCTTTCTACGGAGGAAGCGACGGCAAGCTATATTACAATGGCGATGGTATCATGCTGAAGGCTGGTACTTATACAATTACAGTGAACCTGATTGACGGAACTTATTCCGCCGTTCAGCAATAACCTTTAGATAACGAAGAACAATGATGAAACAATTCAAAAACATATTGATGGCTTCCGCACTGTTGTGCGGAGCCTTCTTCACCGCTTGCGACGACAACGATGAAAAGCCGGTATTTCCGGAAAATCAAGAGAATGTGTATGATATGTCCGGCTTCGCCAAAGGAGCGGACGTCAGCTGGCTGACAGAAATGGAGAAATCAGGCTACAAGTTCTATGATGCCGAAGGCAACGACCACGAATGCATGTCCCTGCTCCGCGATCTGGGAATGAACTCGATCCGCCTGCGTGTATGGGTAAACCCCGACCAGGGATGGTCTGAAAACGAAGGCTATTTCAATCCCGAAGGCTGGTGCGACAAAGACGATGTTGTGACCAAAGCATGGCGCGCCCACAATCTGGGTTATCGTATCATGATCGATTTCCACTATAGCGACATCTGGGCCGATCCGGGACGACAGGAAAAACCTGCTGCCTGGGCAGACTTGTCTTTCGAGGAATTGCAGAAAGCTGTAGCCGACCACACGACTGATGTTCTGAGTGCCATCAAAGCAAGAGGTATCGATGTGGAATGGGTACAGGTAGGCAACGAAACACGTTCGGGCATGCTGAAACCCGACGGAGCGGCCAGCAGCGGAAACACTGCCAACTTTGCCAAACTGGTAACTTCCGGTTACGATGCCGTCAAAGCAATCTATCCGCAGGCAAAAGTGATTGTACATATCGACGAAGGCAACAATCCCAACCGCTATATCTGGCTGTTCGACGGACTGAAAGCAGACGGTGGCAAATGGGATGTAATCGGCATGTCACTCTACCCTGATCCAGAGACACAGGACTGGCGCAAGCTGAACAACGACTGCATAAGCAACATAAAAAATCTGATCGAACGCTATAATACTCCGGTCATGATGTGCGAACTCGGCATTAACTGGAATTACGAAGAAGCAGAAGCATTTTTTACCGACTTCGTGACAAAAGCGAAAGAAATAGACCAATGTCTGGGCGTATTCACCTGGGAGCCTCAGTGCTACGGTGGTTGGAAAGGGTATCACAAAGGTTTATTTGACGACAGCGGCAAGCCGACTTCTGCATTTAATGCCTTCAAACGATAAATTTATTGAATCCTTTTCATAACTTTACCCCGAATCCCTAATTTATATACCTGAAAAAGAGAAAATGAACATGAAACACCAAAAACAGTTGCTAACTGTACTTTTGATGAGCGCAGCCAGTATGCTGCAAGCACAGCGCAGCGAAACGCTACTCGAAAAGAACTGGAAATTCAGTAAAGGAGATTTTCCGGAAGCTGCGCAGACTGACTACAACGATACTAAATGGGAATCGGTCGTTATCCCACATGACTGGGCCATCTTCGGACCTTTCGATGTGAACAACGACCTGCAAAATGTAGCAGTCACACAGAACTTTGAGAAAAAGGCATCACTGAAAACCGGACGTACCGGAGGTCTTCCATATGTCGGAACCGGATGGTATCGCACCAGTTTCGATGTTCCCGCCGACAAGGAAGTCACTCTCTTGTTCGACGGAGCAATGAGCGAAGCGCGTATATACGTCAACGGACAGGAGGCTTGCTTCTGGCCTTTCGGCTACAATTCTTTTCATTGCAACGTTACCCCTTTCCTGAATAAAGACGGAAAGAACAATACACTGGCGGTACGCCTGGAAAACCGTCCGCAGTCTTCACGCTGGTATCCGGGAGCAGGTTTGTACCGCAATGTACATCTGATTGTGACGGACAAAGTCCACGTCCCCGTATGGGGTACGCAGATCACCACTCCCCATGTCAGTGATGAATTTGCCGCCATACGCCTGCAGACAAAGATAGAGAATGCCGGCGAAAAGACGGAAATCCGTATAGAGACAGAAATCCTGTCACCGGATGGAAAGGTAGTGACACGTAAAGAAAACAAAGGACGCATCAATCACGGGCAGCCGTTTGAACAAAACTTCATCGTCAATGCGCCTCAACTCTGGTCGCCGGAAAGCCCCGCTCTCTACAAAGCCGTATCCAACGTGTATGCAGACAATCAGCTGGTAGATACCTACTCTACCCGTTTCGGTATCCGCAGCATTGAATATATTGCCGACAAAGGTTTCTATCTGAACGGAAAACACCGCAAATTTCAGGGGGTATGCAATCACCATGACTTAGGTCCGTTGGGTGCAGCCATCAACGTAGCGGCACTTCGCCACCAGCTCACACTCTTGAAAGACATGGGATGCGATGCCATTCGTACTTCCCACAACATGCCGGCTCCCGAACTCGTGGAATTGTGTGATGAAATGGGATTCATGATGATGATCGAACCGTTCGACGAATGGGACATCGCCAAATGTGAAAACGGATATCACCGTTACTTCAAGGAATGGGCAGAACGCGATATGGTGAATATGCTGCACAACTATCGCAACAATCCTTGTGTGGTAATGTGGAGCATCGGCAATGAGGTTCCCACCCAATGCAGCCCTGTCGGATACAAAGTTGCGAAGTTCCTGCAAGACATCTGTCATCGTGAAGATCCTACCCGCCCCGTCACCTGCGGCATGGACCAGGTATCTTGTGTGCTTGCCAACGGATTTGCCCCCATGATCGATATTCCCGGTCTGAACTACCGCGCCAACCGCTATCAGGAAGCATACTCCAAACTTCCGCAGAATCTCATTCTGGGTAGTGAGACCGCTTCTACCGTAAGTTCACGCGGAGTCTACAAATTCCCGGTTGAGGATAAGAAAAGTGCGATATACGACGACCATCAATGTTCTTCTTATGATGTAGAGGCTTGTTCGTGGTCAAATATCCCTGACGAGGACTTTGCATTGGCAGACGATTACCACTGGACCATAGGACAGTTTGTATGGACCGGCTTCGATTACTTGGGTGAGCCTTCTCCTTACGATACCAATGCCTGGCCCAATCACAGTTCCATGTTTGGCATTATCGACCTCGCCAGTTTGCCCAAAGACCGCTATTACTTATACCGCAGCATATGGAATAAGGAAGCGGAAACACTGCATATCCTGCCGCATTGGACATGGCCGGGACGCGAAGGTGAAGTAACTCCAGTATTTGTTTACACCAACTACCCTGCTGCCGAACTGTTTATCAACGGCAAAAGCTATGGCAAACAAAGCAAGAACAACAGTTCATTGAAGAGCCGTTATCGCCTGATGTGGATGGATGCTGTATATGAACCGGGTGAAGTGAAAGTAGTAGCCTATGATAAAGACGGAAAAGCAGTAGCAGAAAAAGTGGTCCGTACAGCCGGCAAGCCTCATCACATCGAACTGGTCAGCAACCGGAATGAACTGACGGCAGACGGAAAAGACCTTGCTTATGTAACCGTGAAAATAGTAGACAAAGACGGAAACCTCTGCCCTGCCGACAACCGCCTGATTAACTTCTCCGTCAAAGGAGCCGGAACATACCGTGCCGGAGCCAATGGTGACCCAACGAGTCTCGACCTGTTCCATCTTCCGAAGATGCACGCTTTCAACGGAATGCTTACAGCTATCGTACAAACGAATGAAACAGCCGGAGAAATTATTCTGACTGCCAAAGCCGGCGGAGTGAAAGCAGGAAGTATCCGTCTTCTGACGAAATAATCGGTCTACATAAAGAAATATATTTGAAAAATTGCTGTCACCTGTCACCAAACGAGTGATAATAGTCTGATAATTAAACCATAAGACCGTGACAGCAACGTGTGATAGCAGTGTGATGGCAAGTATTGCCGTCACACTGCTGTTTCATCTTAGCTCCCTCCTGCACTTCTACTGATATCAAGTCAAGTTCGTTTCCCTATTTGAAACTATAGTTCCCATTGCTTGAAACTCTAGTTTCTATTGCTTGAAACTTTGGTTTCATACGCTCGATACTTTTGGTTTCAAGCCTTTGGAACTATGGTTTCTTACTGATGAAACTACAGTTTCTCACCGATGGAACTCTAGTTTCAAGCAGTGGAAACTTATCAAGCCTACAGCTTATTGATGTGTACTGGTTTTAGTTGACAACTTCGTTTGTTATAACTGA
>NZ_QTLF01000118.1:0-528 GCF_003434395.1 Bacteroides sp. AM23-12 | reverse complement strand
TCATTCGCCTTTACCAGTGATACAGACTTCGGAGGTATGCAACCCTTGAAATATCGGCTTCTGACTTCATAGCCACCTGCCATGTTCGGAAAGCCAACGGCAAAATACCGTTTCCCACGCACACCGTAGTTCAAGCGGCAGCAGTGACGGGATGCGATGGCGTAAGGGATGCCCCGTTCCTCTAAATACTCCGTCAGCAGTGAGCGGAGCAGCGGAGCGACCTCCACATCCTCAAAAACGGATTCGGTCGGCTTCGAGAGATAGACGGGCTTTTCCCATCCGGCAACCGTCATATTGGCGGCTTCCGCTATGAACTTCGCTTGCTTCATGAAGTCATCGCTTTGCAGAAACTCCCCGGCAAGCGTGAAGATGTCGCCGCCCTTGCCCAAACCGAAGTCGTACCAGAGCTGTTTCGCCACGTTCACACGGAAAGAGGATGTGCGCTCGCCCCTGTACGGGGCAAGATACCACAGCTCGTTACCGCTCCTTCTGACAGGCTCATGCCCCAGCCGTGCGAGAAAATCCGCA
>NZ_QTLF01000117.1:237-586 GCF_003434395.1 Bacteroides sp. AM23-12 | reverse complement strand
GACACGCCACGGGCTTCGGGCAGCAGCTTTGACGAGATTGACGACGCCTGCAAGACCGCCAAAAACCCGGACGCGACACAGGCGGAACGTGAAAAGGCGGCTAAGGTGTTCACCGACATGGAGGGCACGGAGTTGTACGAGAAAATGATGGAAGGCTCTTCGGAGATAGGCATCCGCATCAAGGGGCTTATCGAGATTCGGCTGAAGAAATCTGAAAAGGAGTTCGTCGTGCCGGACAACATCGAGGAGTTCGACATTCGCAACTATGTATGACAACAATAAAAGAAATGAACATGAAAGAATGACATCAACCCACGCGGCGAGGAAACGCAAGGCGCATCCCCATCCG
>NZ_QTLF01000117.1:0-227 GCF_003434395.1 Bacteroides sp. AM23-12 | reverse complement strand
ATCCCCATCCGCAACGGACACGCCCACGTCCGTGGAAACAAACGGGCATCCACTAAAACCAAAGTAAAGAAACAAAGTATCAACCGCCCGACAAAGGACCATCCACCCTTTTGACGGCAAAAAACAAGAACAGTTTATGAACAAGAACATCTTGAAAAACAGAAAAGCAATCCTCTCCGCGGCACTTGTCATCGCCGCAACCGCCTCCGCTTTCGCGCAGGGAAACG
>NZ_QTLF01000116.1:284-595 GCF_003434395.1 Bacteroides sp. AM23-12 | reverse complement strand
CGAGGCTGCGCTCGGTGACGTTGCTCTGCCGGATGATTTTCTGTGTGGCGTAGGTCACGGCACGGTAGGGATAGGCGTTGAAGTCGCACACCACGCTGTCCACCTTCAGCACTTGGTTGATGTTCCCGGCGATGATGCGGTTGTAGTACCCCTTCTCCGCGAAGTCCGAATAATAGTGGTACACGCTCTTGTCCGCCAGCAGCAAGGCACGTTTCACGTTGTGTTCAATCGCGCTTTTTTCAGGTGATAGCGTGAAGAACATCTCGTGGAAACGGCGCACATGTTCCCGTGCCTCCGCCGGGCGGTTCTGC
>NZ_QTLF01000116.1:0-218 GCF_003434395.1 Bacteroides sp. AM23-12 | reverse complement strand
CATAGATTTTCTCCCGTTGCTTCTCTGCGAAACGGTAGGAGTTCCACACGCTCCACACCGTCACCACGGCGCACAGCGAGAGGAAGACGATACCGAACAGGCGTATCTGCCTGAACGACGATTCGATGTTTCTAAGTGATTTGAATTCCATTTATATTTTCCAATTTATGATTGCACATTGATTATTTCAGCAATTTGCCGACACGTCCGACTGCGTT
>NZ_QTLF01000115.1:389-619 GCF_003434395.1 Bacteroides sp. AM23-12 | reverse complement strand
AACTGGCGATGGACACGCTGCTGCGCGGGCTGCATTATTCCCGTTACGCCATCCTCCGCGAAGTCGTGGAAAACGAGTTTGCCGATGAAGTGCCGGAAGAGAAGCGTGAAGCCTTTGTCCTGAAACTGCTGCCGCTTGTCGGCAACGTGTTCTCCGTCTATGACCTCTCGGATGACAATTTCGCCCTGTCTTCCGATTACGACCTGCTCTACACGGAGCTGACGGGAGCA
>NZ_QTLF01000115.1:0-268 GCF_003434395.1 Bacteroides sp. AM23-12 | reverse complement strand
GCGACAACCGAAGAGCGTGCCATACTTCAAAGGTACTGCGGTTTCGGCGGTCTGAAATGTATCCTCAACCCTGCAAAGGAACTGACGGATGCCGTCCGGTGGGCGAAATCCGACCTCGAACTGTTCGCCCCGACGGTGGAGCTGCACAGGCTTATCCGTGAGAACAGCAAGGACGAAACAGAGTACAAGCGGTTTGTGGATTCGCTGAAAGCGTCCGTGCTGACCGCTTTCTACACCCCCAAAGAGATAACCGACACCATCGCGGACG
>NZ_QTLF01000114.1:338-625 GCF_003434395.1 Bacteroides sp. AM23-12 | reverse complement strand
GGTTCTACGGCAAGGTGGTACGCTGCGACAACACGGAGTGCGGACTGCCCGTGTTCCGGCTGAAAGCGGGACGCACCCTGTCCGACGATGAAATCAAAGACCTGCTCACCGAAGGGCATACCAAGCTGCTCAAAGGGTTCAAGAGCAAACAGGGCAAGAGTTTCGATGCTGTTGTCGCCTTTGACGGGGAATATAACACGACTTTTGTGTTCCCGGAGGCTAAAAAGGACAAGAAATTTTCAGGACGGAAGAAATAGTATTAACTTTGCCACTTGTTCAGAGTAATG
>NZ_QTLF01000114.1:0-244 GCF_003434395.1 Bacteroides sp. AM23-12 | reverse complement strand
CCGAGTGCCTTTTTCTTCCTTTTTCCAACCGATTATCCCGTTAATTATCAATCCGCTAAATCCAAAGTAATGAACAACAAGAAGAAAAACGAGGGTCAGACCGACTTTTCCTATTACGGTCTGTACCTGCTGGACTATCTCCGCACGAACAAGTTTGAACAGGCTGACGACACCGCTTTCATACGGGAACGGGCCGACCGTGCCGCCGAAACGTATGAGAGGGCACGGCTTGAAGGCTATCCCG
>NZ_QTLF01000113.1:0-653 GCF_003434395.1 Bacteroides sp. AM23-12 | reverse complement strand
GCGGGGACGATAACCACGTCACCTTCCTGAAGGCGGATGTCATCCTGCGTGTTGCCTTTCATGATAAATTCGTAAACATCGATGGTGGCGATATTCTTTCCGTTGCGTACCAACTGAACGTTTCGGAGGCTGCCGATATCACTCACGCCGCCTGCACGGTAAAGCGCGTGGAAGACGGTAGAGAAGGAAGAAAGGGCGTAGGTACCCGGCTGCACGACCTCTCCCATCACGTTGATCTGGATAGTACGGATATTACCCAAAGTCAGACGGATGTCGGAAGTAGGGTCGGTAGTATTGTTCAGACCGTTATAAATCTTATTCAGGGCGCCCTTCAGATAGTCGTTGGCGGCGGAGACTGTCATACCGCTAAGGTTGACAGGCCCGATCTTCTGAATATTGATGGTGCCTTCAGGAGAGATCTGCTGGCGGATCGTGTTCTGGCTGGCACCCCAGATATCGATGATGACTTCATCACCGGGACCCAGACGGTAATTGGCAGGAGTGGCAAGGTTGACACTAGGCTCGAACGTCAGGTTGCGGGTATTGAAGATGTTGCGCCCGAAAACCTGGTCCTCACGGGCCAAATCTTCCGTAGTCGGATGATCCTCCAGCATGTCGGAAGTATTCTCCTTAGTCTCTTCACGAAGGCGGGA
>NZ_QTLF01000112.1:440-656 GCF_003434395.1 Bacteroides sp. AM23-12 | reverse complement strand
GTCGCTTTTCCCCTCCGTCACCAGCACCTCGTTGTAGCTGCGCACCGGGTCGATCACCCGTTCCTGAATGGCGGTGCGCTTCGGCACTTTCTTGTCCACGACCTTGAACCGGATAAAGTCCGTCCGGAAAGCCACGTTCGACCTGTTCCTCGTTTCCGTGTGGAAATAGAACAGCCCGTTGTGCGAGTGGACGGATTTCAGGAGGAACTGCACCCC
>NZ_QTLF01000112.1:0-430 GCF_003434395.1 Bacteroides sp. AM23-12 | reverse complement strand
GGAACTGCACCCCGAAGCGTTTGCAGCCCAAGTGCCGGATCTCCCGTCTGTCCTCCTTGTAGATGCTCTGCATGATCAGCTTTACCAAGAGCGGGCTTTCGCCTGCCAGTTCCCGGAAATGGAGGTTCATGCGGGTATGCGAAAAGTCCGTCGTGTTCCCGTTCTCCAAAAAATCCTTCATCTCGATGTTCAGCATCTCCGGCTCATGCGCATACCGGGCATTGAACGAATAGAAACTTCCGTCCTCGCAGATAACGGAAAAGTTCGTTTCCCCCGGAAACCCCTCGGTGGTCGCCTTCACCCGGATCACGTTCTCCGCACCGTCCGCTTTCCCGGCGATAATCCAATTGCTTCCCAAGTCCACGTACCGCACCGCCGAGGGGAAGATGATATGCACCGTCTTGGCGAACGTCACCTGCACCCCGTGGGG
>NZ_QTLF01000111.1:0-656 GCF_003434395.1 Bacteroides sp. AM23-12 | reverse complement strand
ACCAGATTACCGTCCATATCGACATTCTCAACAATGATGCCCCCCAGCTCCGGACGATAAAAGACATCCATCACTTCATGGATACAGGTTACCATCGTCTGTTCCAGATAGCCGGGATCCAGGAGATGTTCGATCTCCAAAGCCAGATTACAGAGAATCATCGGGAGGGCGAAGTTCTTCAGATTACGAGTACCCGGATGAAGCTTATTCCACTTGCCTTTCGGGTTGCTTACTTTGGACAAAATGATCTCGAAAGTCTTTTTTGCTATGTCCGCATATTCTTGATTACCAGTTGCTAGACTCAGCTGTCCGAAGGCCATCGTGGCGAAAGTATATGAGAAAATATTGTATGGTTCTACCAGTGGTCTACCCGAACGGTCGAGTGAAAAGTACCAGTTATAATTCCCGTCATGTCCGTATTTTTTTAAGAATTCACCACCCTGAACGGCACAATCCAGCCATTCCTGTCGTTTTTCCACTTTGTTGTAAAGCATGGAGAACATCCATACCTCACGTCCCTGCAACCAGATGAACTTATCCGTATCGAAAACCTTCCCTTCACGGTCCAGGCAGCTGAAATAACCGCCGTATTCACCGTCCTGAGAGTGTTCGAGCCAGAATGGAAGGACATTGTCCAACAATTCATCCCGGTACTG
>NZ_QTLF01000110.1:374-668 GCF_003434395.1 Bacteroides sp. AM23-12 | reverse complement strand
TTTCATCTCCCGAGATCAGGAACGCGCTGGGAACCTCGCTTGCCACCCTGCTCGAACGTGTCAGCGGGGTAAGTTCCATCAGCACGGGAACCACTGTATCCAAACCCGTTATCCAAGGAATGTACGGGAACCGGATACTGATCATCCATAACGGTGCCCGCCAGACTGGGCAGCAATGGGGGGCCGACCACGCTCCCGAAGTGGACATGAACGGCAGCTCCTCTGTTTCGGTAATCAAGGGCTCCGATGCGGTAAGATACGGTTCGGATGCCCTTGGAGGGATTATAGTCATGG
>NZ_QTLF01000110.1:0-293 GCF_003434395.1 Bacteroides sp. AM23-12 | reverse complement strand
TTACGGAAGTAACGGGCGTCGCTACGTGGCTACCGGACAGCTCGAAGGTGCTTTTCCCGGTGATTTCGCTTGGCGTCTGCAGGGAACCTGGTCAAATTCCGGGGACCGTTCCACGGCGCACTATCTTCTGAACAACACGGGAACCAGAGAGTATCACGCTTCCGCCTCTCTGGGCTATGACCGCGGACGTCTGAGAGTGGAAGGTTTCTACAGCCGCTTCTACAGCCGGACAGGGGTGATGCTCAGCGCCCAGATGGGTAGCGAGGACCTGCTGGCGGAACGTATCCGGCTTG
>NZ_QTLF01000011.1:0-136152 GCF_003434395.1 Bacteroides sp. AM23-12 | reverse complement strand
CAGGCAAGCGCCTGCGAAGCAACGGCGGCGCAGGACGCGCCTACCTGATCATCTGTGATTTGTTTAAAATGTTCATAAACCCTTTCCAGCGGAATATCTATATATTCGATTCCCCAACGGCGTTTTGCCAGAAGATAATCCACATTGCTGGCAACCAGCCACGAAGAAGGAGTACCGATGACTCCGATACGCTTGCCGAACAAAGAACGCTGCGCGCGGAAATTATTATATAGTATATGTACACGTTGAATAATAGACGGTAATTCTCCATGAAGAATTTCACTCTTCATTCCCCTTCCACGGAGCCATGTAGATATTTCCAATGCCGCAGCAAGTGAGTTCTGCATGCCATCGGCCAATAAAATGGCGGGGCGGGGAAGACGTTCGAAGTGCTGGATGACCAGTCTTTCCACACCTCCGGTAGCGATAAAAATGATTTTGAAATCATCACTGCCCAACTTATCCATATCTTGATAATCGATGAGTTTGACAGTGTAATATTTTTCAAGTTCACTTAGAATTGCTTCGTGCGAATTGCGCAGCGAGGCTTGTTTGTGAAGTATTGAAGCAAATGAGATAAGGTGTATGGTCATTATGATATTGTTTTAAGTTTTCTGTATTACAAATGTATAGCTTTCTTTTCATTTTTCCACTACGTTTTTACCCTTGATAAGGATTTTAAAGTTTTTATGTCTCTGTATTCAAATTATTGCGTACATTTGCAGTTCCAAATTAAAAAAGTAAATAGTAATTAGTAATTTGTAGTTAAAATTATGCCAACCATATCCATTCGCGGAAACGAGATGCCTGCATCTCCTATCAGAAAACTGGCTCCTTTGGCAGACGCTGCCAAGCAACGGGGAGTCCATGTGTTTCACCTGAATATCGGACAGCCTGACCTGCCCACTCCTCAGGCCGCGATTGACGCGATACGCAACATCGACCGTAAAGTGCTGGAATATAGCCCCAGTGCCGGAAACAGAAGCTATCGCGAGAAACTTGTGGGATATTATGCAAAGTTCAACATCAATCTGACGGCTGACGATATAATCATTACATCGGGAGGTTCGGAAGCGGTACTTTTTTCCTTCCTTTCCTGCCTGAATCCGGGAGATGAAATCATTGTTCCGGAACCTGCATACGCCAACTACATGGCATTTGCCATCTCTGCCGGAGCAAAGATCCGTACGATTGCAACGACCATTGAAGAAGGTTTCTCCCTGCCGAAAGTAGAGAAATTCGAGGAACTGATCAATGAACGTACCAAGGCTATCCTGATTTGTAATCCGAACAACCCGACCGGTTATCTGTATACACGTCGGGAAATGAATCAGATCCGTGACCTGGTGAAGAAGTACGACCTCTTCCTCTTCTCTGACGAAGTATATCGTGAATTTATTTATACCGGCTCTCCTTATATCTCTGCCTGCCATCTGGAAGGTATCGAGAGTAATGTAGTGCTGATTGATTCTGTTTCCAAGCGTTATTCGGAGTGCGGAATCCGTATCGGTGCATTGATTACCAAGAACAAAGAGATACGTGACGCTGTTATGAAATTCTGCCAGGCTCGTCTGAGTCCTCCTTTGATCGGACAGATTGCCGCCGAAGCTTCTTTGGATGCTCCGGAGGAATATTCGCGTGAGACGTATGATGAATACGTAGAACGGCGTAAATGCTTGATTGATGGATTGAACCGTATTCCGGGCGTTTATTCTCCGATCCCGATGGGGGCTTTCTATACCGTAGCCAAACTCCCCGTAGACGACTCGGACAAGTTCTGTGCATGGTGTCTTTCCGACTTTGAATACGAAGGCCAGACCGTATTTATGGCACCGGCTTCCGGTTTCTATACTACTCCGGGCTCCGGCATCAACGAAGTGCGTATCGCCTACGTATTGAAGAAAGAAGACTTGACCCGTGCGCTTTTCATCCTGCAAAAGGCGTTGGAGGTGTATCCGGGAAGAACGGAATAGGTATTAAGTAATAAGTATTAAGTAATAGGTAATAACCGTAGACGCTGGTTGGCGTATGATGTATTATAAGGTTGATAATTATATCATAAGGTAATGTCTTAATGCTTAATATAATACTTAATCCCTAATCCCTGATCTCTAAATAAGCTACGGCTATTACTTATTACCTAATACTTAATACCTATTAAAGAATTGTCATTATCTCTTTTTATAGCCCGTCGTATTTATCGCGAGAGCGATGGTGGAAAGCAGGTTTCACGTCCTGCGGTCCTCATTGCTATGGCTGGTATTGCCATAGGGTTGGCTGTTATGATTATTGCGGTGGCGGTAGTCATAGGGTTTAAAAGTGAGGTAAGGAATAAAGTCATCGGGTTCGGGTCGCACATTCAGATAGCGAATCTGGATGCGGTCAATTCTTATGAGACTCATCCGATAGCGGTGGGGGACAGTATGATGACTGCTCTTTCCGGTTATCCCCAAGTAAGCCATGTGCAACGCTATTCTACCAAGCCGGGGATGATAAAAACGGATGATGCTTTTCAGGGAATGGTACTGAAAGGTGTCGGACCGGAGTTTGATCCGAGTTTTATGCAGGAGTATCTGGTGGAAGGGGAGATTCCTGCGTTCAGTGATTCGGCTTCCAGTAATCAGGTACTTATCTCCAAGGCGCTGGCTACTAAAATGAAGCTGAAGCTGGGAGATAAGATATATACCTATTATATTCAGGATAATATCCGTGCCCGGCGCTTGACGATTGCAGGCATCTATCAGACCAATTTCTCGGAGTATGATAATCTGTTTCTGCTGACTGACCTTTATTTGGTGAACCGCCTGAATGGCTGGGAACCGGAGCAGGTGAGCGGAGTGGAACTGCAGGTGCGCGACTATGATAAACTGGAAGATATCACTTACGAGATAGCCGTTGATACGGATAGTCAGCGGGATAAGTTTGGAGGCGTGTATTATGTACGCAATATAGAGCAACTGAATCCCCAGATATTTGAATGGCTCAATCTGCTTGATCTGAATGTATGGGTAATCCTTTTCCTGATGATAGGAGTTGCCGGCTTTACCATGATTTCCGGTTTGCTGATTATTATCATAGAACGCACCAATATGATCGGAATACTGAAAGCGCTGGGAGCCAATAATTTTACGATTCGCAAGACTTTCCTTTGGTTTGCCGTCTTTCTCATCGGCAAGGGGATGCTTTGGGGCAATGCGATTGGACTGGCATTCTGTTTTATCCAGTCCCAATTCGGAATATTTAAGCTCGATCCGGAGAATTATTATGTTGATACGGTATCGGTTTCTTTCAATGTCTGGTTCTTCCTTTTGATCAATGCAGGTACGTTGCTAGCATCGGTTCTGATGTTGATCGGACCTTCATACTTGATAACGAAGATCAATCCTGCAAGCTCCATGCGGTACGAGTAATTTTCTCTTTTTCTTTTCTTTTTTTGCTGCAAAAATAATTTAGACCGTAGCGTGATGTAGAGTGAATAATATGTCTATATTTGCGCCCGATTTACTTAATATCCTCTTGTAGGTTTAATTTTTAACCATTATGAATAATGTGTTAATTCTGTTGGATAATCCGGATGACTGGAAGCCGTATTGTGAGACGAAAAGTATCCTGACTGTTTCCGACTATCTGAAGAACAAGCCGGTTGAAAAAGATCGGAAGTTAGTTATTAATCTTAGCAATGATTACAGCTATAACTCCGAAGGGTATTACTGTTCGTTGCTTGCCCAGACGAGAGGACAACGGGTGATTCCCGATGTTGACATCATCAACAAACTGGAGACGGGGACAGGAATCCGCATGGACCGAAGTCTGCAGGCGTTGTGTTATCAATGGATTCAGAAGAACGGGGTCAAAAGTGATATCTGGTATCTGAATATCTATTTCGGGAAATGCCGTGAGAAAGGGCTGGAAAGAGTGGCCCGCTTCATTTTCGAGAACTATCCCTGCCCTTTGTTGAGAGTCGCTCTGAACACTCATCCCAAGAATCAGATTGAAAGTATTCAGTTCTTGCCTTTGAACCGGTTGGATGATGAGGAACAGGACTTCTTTGCCAATACGCTGGATAATTTTAATAAGAAAATATGGCGTGCGCCTAAGTCGGCAAAAGCTCCCAGATATAGCTTGGCGGTACTGATCGATCCGAAAGAGAAATTTCCGCCCAGCAACAAAGGCGCTTTGCATAAACTCTCCGAAGTGGCCAAGAAGATGAATATCCACGTCGAAATGATTACAGAGGATGATGCGATGCGTCTGTTGGAATTTGATGCGCTGTTTATCCGGACAACGACCTCGCTGAATCATTATACATTCCATTTGTCACAGTTGGCCGCCCAGAATGGGATGGTCGTCATTGATGATCCGTTGTCTATCATCCGGTGTACCAATAAGGTTTATCTGAAAGAACTTTTTGAGAAAGAAAAGATTCCGGCACCGAAGTCTACGTTGATTTTTCAGTCCAATGAGAACTCGTTCGAACAGATCAGTGAGCAGGTTGGTGCTCCTTTTATCTTGAAGATACCGGACGGTTCCTATTCCATTGGCATGAAAAAGGTGTCCAATGAAGAAGAACTGAAAACAAGTCTTGAACTTCTTTTCGAGAAGTCGGCTATCTTGTTGGCACAGGCATTTACGCCTACGGAGTTTGACTGGCGTGTCGGTCTGCTGAACGGAGTACCTTTGTATGCCTGCAAGTATTATATGGCAAAAGGTCATTGGCAGATTTACTGCCATTATGATTCGGGCAGGAGCCGCTGCGGACTGGTGGATACGATTCCTATCTATCAGGTGCCGCGTGTGGTACTGGATACGGCGATAAAGGCTGCCAATCTCATCGGAAAAGGCTTGTATGGAGTGGATTTGAAGATGGTCGATGATAAGGCTTACGTGATTGAAATCAACGATAATCCGAGTATCGACCATGAACTGGAAGATGCGATTATCGGTGACGAAATGTATTACCGTCTGTTGAATCACTTTGAGCAGGCGCTGGAAATGAAACATTATTAATGATGGAACCAACGATACACCTCCGTCAGGCAAAAGTGGGAGACATTCCTGCCATTCTGGAGATAGAGCAGGAATGTTTTCAGGAAGATAGTTTTTCGAGAGAACAGTTTGTTTATCTGATCTGCCGTTCAAAGGGCACCTTTTATGTGGTAGTGGAACAGGAGCGGATGATCGCCTATGTCTCATTATTGTTTCATGCGGGAACCCGTTATCTGCGGATATATTCGATAGCCGTCCATCCGGACTGCAGAGGAAGGAAGCTGGGACAGTTGCTCATGGAGCGGACGATTGAGACAGCTCTTGAATGTAAGGCGGCAAAGATTACGCTCGAAGTAAAAGAGTCGAATACGCCTGCCATCAAGCTATATATGAAAAATGGCTTTATTCCCGTAGGAGTAAAGCCAAACTATTATCATGATGGTTCGGATGCGATCTATATGCAGCGGCCCATGTAATCAGCAGTTGCCTATCTTCTCATAAAGTCCCCTTTCCTGCGTAAGGAGCGGTAAAGTTTGAATTTGAGCGACTGGATGGGCTGGAGGATATCGAAAACCGGCAGGGAGAAATAATATTTCCTGTCTCCGCCCATTTCTTTGGCTGTCCGATTAATGATGATTGCCTGTACGGTATAGCGGAACAGCCAGATCAGTAATGCAATTCCGGCAGCCAGCCAATGGTTGTTGAGGATGCCGAATACAAGACCCGCGATGCAGGCAGCGTAAAACAGCAGACGGGAGAAAGTCTCGAATCCTAACAAATAGCGCTGTACACCGTGATAAAAGCGTGCGGTTGCCATATAGCTTATCTTTTCTTCTTTCCATTCTTTGTAGCTGTATACCGGTTGTATCCGCATAGTTGCATTGATATCCGTTTCTACGCGTGTGTTGGATGGGGTGGCTATCTGGTTGATGAATAAATCATCTTCCCCGCGTTGCAGGTTCAAATAAGTGGAATAGCCTTTTCTCTGGAAGAATAATTCTTTCCGGTAAGCCATATTGCGGCCGATGCCCATGTATGGCTTTCCTGCCAATGCAAAGCATAAATAACGCAGAGACTGGAATAACGTGTCAAAGGCTACCCGTTTATGCAGCCATCCTTTGGTCCGGTCGTAACCGCTGTATCCCAGTACTATCTGAGTCTGTGAAGTGAAGTTACGTGCCATTAGTCTGAGCCAGTCTTTGCTTGCAGGCATACAGTTTGTTTCTGTAAATACCAGCCAGTCGTGTTTGCTGGCCTTGATGCCCAATGTCAGGGCAAGTTTCTTATGACTGATGTAGCGTGCGCTGTCGGGAGTGAAGCTGTGGTAGAGGTGAGGATATTTCTCTTCCATAAATCCCAGTACATCCTCTGTCTCATCCGTAGAAGCATCGTTGATAACAATCACTTCGAACTGCGGATAGTCTTGTTCGAGAATGGCAGGTAAGATTTTACGTAGGTTATCAGCTTCGTTGCGTGCACAAAGAATCACGGAAAGCGGAGGCATCTCTTGTGTGAAGTGCACTGCTTCTTTGCGTACAGCCTTATTGCGGGTATGTATCCGATTGTACAAGCCGAAATAATAAATGAGCTGAATGATAAAAAGAATACCTGCCGCCGATAAAAGAATCAGTTCGACAGTATTGAATGTAAATGCTTCCATTGGATATAAGTGTCGTTTTTACGACTGCAAAAGTACGCATTTTTTTGGTAGCTCCGTCATCTCGCAGGAAGGTTATTTCGTAAATCCAGATATTCTTTCTTGAACATATCGACGAATAGAAAGAATAATGAAAGCAGCAGCGGACCGAAGATGACTCCCATAAATCCGAATAACGGCAAACCGATAACGACTCCGAATATCGTAATCAGCGGATGGGTATCCGCCATTTTCTTCTGCAGGATGAATCGGATCAGGTTATCCGACTGAGATATGACTATTCCACCGTATGCGGCGAGTCCGATAGCGTTGAACCAGTCTCCGGTTACGGCAAGATAGGCAGCTACGGGAAACCATATCAAGGCAGTTCCTACCATTGGAATGATGGTGGCGAAGCAGGTCAGGAATCCCAATACCAGGACATTGGGTGCTCCGAAGATAAGATACCCTATCATGGCGACCCCTCCTTGAATAATGGCTAACAGAGGTATGCCGATGGCATTGGAACGTACAATCATATTGATTTCGTGAATTACTTCCTGTGTATTCGCTTCATTGAACGGGAGAATGTCATTCACATAAGCTTCCATCTTTTTTCCTCCTATCAGCATAAAGTATAGTACGAATACCATGACAAACAGATTGATGGCAAGGCTGCTGATGCTTTCCATTATTATTTGTCCGATGCGGGGTAGGATGGAGACAATGAATGACAAGGTATCTTTTCCCAGCACATCATAACCCGTTTTTTCTTTGATAAACTCTGCCACCTGCTGCATCGGGGCAATGAATGTTTGCGGGTCCAGATTGATGTCCTGAAGTTGGTTTACCAGTAGCCAGATTGTCAGTCCGAGCGGAACCAAAAATACCATAACCGTCTCTGCCGTAATCAGCAATGCGGCAACACTGCGTTTCAGTTTCCACTTTTCCGTCAGGTGCGTCATTTGTGTGCGTACCAAAATATAAATAGTGAGTGCTCCCAGCAATCCTCCCAAAAAAGGAGTGATCTGACGGAAGATGATGATTCCCATAAATAGTATGATGACGATGAGGGAATATTTCCAGTATTGTTCTTTGATGCTCATATTATGTATTTAGATATTCTGCTTTATAAACAAAAGAACAGTGGAAAAAGTTTGAATGTCCGGTATGAGGTTTACGTATGTTGTTTTTAAGGGAGCTCAATATGAAAAACCGTTTTTCCGGCTCTGCTTTCTTTGATAGCCAAATGCCCTTCGTGGCGGCGGATAATTTCTTTGCACAGGCTTAGTCCGATGCCTGTACCTTCTGATTTAGTCGTAAAAAAGGGGATGAATACTTTGTCCATAATTTCGGGAGGAATACCGGGACCATTGTCGGTGATGTCTATGACTATATGTTCGTCTTGTTCTGCTTGCAGGGAAAGCTCTCCATGCGGATGCCCCTCCAATGCCTGCATGGCGTTTTTCAACAGATTGAGAAACACTTGTGACAGTTGCTTTTCGTCTCCTTCGGTCATCATCGGTTCGGGGGAGCACCGGAGTGTAAAGGAGATATTGTTTTCTTGAAAATTGGTTTGAAGCAGTTCCTCCAGATTGTGTAATAAGTCGGATAGGGAAAAGAGACGCTTTTCGGGCTGCGGAAGATAGGACAGATGCCGGAAAGATTCGGTAAATTCCATCAGCCGTTCGCTTTGCGCCTGAATAATGTGAAGCCCGCGGATTCCTTTCTCGCTGATTTCCGGATAGGAAGCCAGTGTCTGAGACAGTGAGATAATGGGAGCGATCGTGTTCATGATCTCATGAGTCAGGACATGACTGAGTTTGCTCCATGATTCACTTTCGTTTTCGTTGAGCCGGTCGTCAATGTCTTGTATGGAAAGCAAGGTGATTGTTTCGTCTTGTAGTTTCATCTGACTTTGGGAGAGGCTGAGCCTTTTTCTGTTCTTCTCATTCTGCAGGATATTTTCCAGTTGGGAATATAGAGTCAGTGATTCGATGTTTAGTAAGGTCAACGCTGTGTTGTTGACGAAGATTATTTTCTTGGAGTTGTTCCAGGCTATGATTCCGTTGGGTACTTTCTCCAGCAGAGACCGGTAGAAATGTTCCTGTTTCTGGTAGTCCATTTTGGTTTGTGCCAATAGGGCGTTGATCCGGTTCAGTGAACGGTTCAGCTGTTGTTGCTCTTCGTTTATTCCTTGCTCGGGGTAGCTGAATGTATTATCTCTGTCCTCGATGGCATCAAAGAAAAGCCGGAGTTTCCGGTTGATGTTATTGAGATAAGTGACTATTCCGCCGATTTGAAACAAGGAGCAGATGATTAGTAACGTACCGATGATGATGCCACGTTGGGAGATGATGAGCCACAGCCCTGTTCCCGAAGTTGCGAGGATGAGCAGGATACGAAGCAATATGGTCCAATAGATATGTCGGCTGAATATCATCTTGTTCAGGGTTTGAATCGTTTCAGTTTATTATAGAGAGTTTGTCGGCTGATGCCTAATTGTTCGGCGGCGGCTGTCAGATTTCCATTGTTTTGGAGGATTGCTGTTTCGATGGCTTGCCGTTCTACTTCCTCCAGGTTGGGGACGACGCTTGCCGTCTGAGGTTTCCAGCTTTGCTTTACCAGAATATCTTTGGGGCGTATCACGTTGCCTTCACATAAGATCACCGCTTTTTCGATGGCGTGTTGCAGTTCGCGGATATTGCCCGGCCAGTGATAGGAGCGTAGTTTCTCAATCGTTTGCTCGTGCATCCGTATGTCCGGTCGTTGATATTTGGAAGTAAAACGACGGAGGAAAGTATCTATGAATAATAGGATATCGTCTCCCCGTTCCCTTAAAGGAGGGATTTCCAGATGAATGGTGTTGATACGGTAGAACAAATCTTCCCGAAACAGTCCTTGCTTTACCATTTCCGGAATATCTTTATTGGTAGCAGAGATCAGCCGGATATCAACGGGAATCACTTTGTTACTTCCGATTCGGGTGACATTCCGGTTCTGTAGTACAGTCAATAGTTTGGCTTGCAGTGCAATGGAAAGGTTTCCGATTTCGTCCATAAAGAGGGAACTGCCGTTGGCCGCTTCGAATTTTCCCGGACGACTTTCGTATGCGTCGGTAAACGCTCCGCGTTCGTGTCCGAACAGTTCACTTTCGAAGAGTGATTCACTGATAGCGCCCATATCAATGCCAAGCATTTGACGGGAATTTCGGGGAGATAAACGATGTATCTCTTTGGCTAACATCTCTTTTCCTGTTCCGTTCTCTCCGGTGATCAGGATGTTGGCGTCGGTTTTGGCTACTTTCGTGACCACTTTAATCAACTGGAGCATTGCGGGAGAGTGGCCGATCAACATTTCCGGTTTGCTCGGTTTCTCGGTATCCCCCTGTTTGCCGGTTGCCTTTGAAGCGCTTTTGGCTTTGCTGTTGTTACTTTTATAAGCCTCCTTTATCTTCCGAATCAGAATCTGATTATCCCAAGGTTTGAGTAAAAAATCAGTAGCCCCGTTTTTTAGTGCTTTTACCGCCAATTCAACGTCTCCGTAAGCAGTCAGCATAACCACCGGCAAAGATGGGCGGATTTCGTGGATTTGTTTTAACCAGTACAGCCCTTCATTGCCATTGTTTATGCCGGCAGAGAAATTCATGTCAAGGATAACGACGTCGATAGAGGTGGTAGTCAGTAACGTGGTGATTTGATTGGGATTGGCGGCGGTGCGAACTGTACCGAACTCATTTTCGAGCAGTAACTCCAGTGAAGCTAACACGCTTTTATTATCATCTACTATTAAAATAGTTCCGTTTTCCATATCTAAGATTGGGGGTATCTATCAGGTTGAACCATGCTTTAAGTTTGGGGGTAAAGATATTCGTTTTTGCTTTCCTCTGCAAGCGAGTGTCCAATAATTAGACGTTTTCGGGCATATTTACTGCAAGGCTTACTTAAATGCCCGAAAATTGCTCCCGAAGAATATGAAATAATGGATAACGTCCAAAAGTTGGACGTTGCGGTGTGTAATAATTGGACGGATGCAATGCAATCGTATTGGTCATTTGGTTAATAATCAATTACTTAAAAATTGTGGCATCCTATTTGCCTTCTAATCATCGTAACACACAATCGCATATATTATAAAGAATGAAAAACTTTTTCTTTTTGTCCTTATTCTTATTACCGCATTTTGTGCAGGCCCAGTCCGGCATGACTTTGGATGAGTGCATTCGTCTGGCATGGAAGCAGAATCCTTCTGTGCGGAACAGTGTGATAGATATAAAGGAGGCACGGGCAGATTATATGGCTGCTGTCGGTGCTTTTCTTCCCCGTGCAGCGGTTAATGCAGAAACAGGGAAACGCTTTGGGCGTTCTATCGATCCGGATACGAACGGATATACCAACGAAACTTTTGAAGAAGGGACTGTGGGGCTTGATATGACTCTTTCTCTTTTTGAAGGCTTTTCACGCATTCATCAGGTACACTTCCGGAAGATGAATAAGGAACGTAGCGAATGGGCACTGAAAAATAAGCAGAATGAACTGGCATATCAAGTGACGGATGCTTATTATAAACTGATTCTGGAGAGAAAACTGCTGAATCTTGCTTTAGAACAAAGCCGGTTGAGTGAGCGGTATCTGAAACAAACCGAAGCCTTTGTTGAGTTGGGATTGAAATCCGCTTCCGATTTGCAGGAAGTCAAGGCCCGCAGAGAAGGGGATATCTATCGTTATAAATCTCGTGAGAATACTTGCCGGTTGGCCTTATTGCATCTGGAACAGCTAATGAATTTCCAACCCGGTGATACACTCGTTATTCAGGATACTATTGTGGAAGCGAATCAGTTGCCCTTGCTTTCTGTTCCGTCTACGGAAACACTTTATGCCCAATCACTGGAAATACTTCCCGTCATGCGTATGATTGATTTGAAACGAAAGGCTGCCTGTAAAGAGTATGCGATGGCTGGTGGAACTTTTTCTCCTTCTGTCTATGCCCGCTTTACGGTTGGTTCCAATTTTTACAATACAGTTTTTTCTGCCAGACAGTTGCGGGACAATATAGGAAAATATGTCGGCATCGGTATTTCGTTTCCTTTGCTGAGCGGATTGGAACGTCTGACTCATCAACGGAAGCAGAAACTAAACCTGTATCGCTTGAAGAATGAAGAAGAACTGGAAAAGCAGCAGCTATATACCGATATAGAGCAAACACTTCTTTCCCTACATGCCGGATTTAGTGAACATCAACAGGCATTGCAACAGCTTGAAGCAGAAGCTCTCGTACTGAAAGAGTCCGAACGTAAATGGGAGGAAGGACTCATTTCCGTCTTTCAGCTGATGGAAGCCCGTAACCGTTTTATCTCCGCCAAGGCAGAACTGGTTCGTGTACGCCTGCAAGTGGAAATGATGAGGAAACTGGAGAAATACTATCGGGAGGGGACTTTCCTGTAAAACGGAGTCTGTGCCATCGGATCAATCATTTAATAACAACCCTATTTTGAATATACCTTTATGGATACACCTGTTGAACGCAGACCCGGCATAAATCGCAAACACCTTTATACGATCGGTGGTGTGGCGCTGGGAATCGCTGTCATTTTATATTTTATTTTTAGAGATACGGCTTCCTCCATGACAGTTGAGAAAGACCGTCTCACGATTGCTACCGTCAAGCAAGCGGAGTTCAATGATTATATCCGTGTGATCGGGCAAGTGATGCCCAGCCGGATTATCTATATGGATGCCATAGAAGGCGGTCGTGTGGAAGAACGTCTGAAAGAAGAAGGAGCTATGGTGAAAGCGGGCGATGTGATTCTGCGTCTCAGCAACCCGTTGCTGAATATCGGAATCATGCAGAGTGAGGCAGACCTTGCCTATCAGGAAAATGAATTGCGCAATACCCGCATCAGTATGGAGCAGGAGCGTCTGCAACTGAAACAGGAACGCATAGGCTTGAATAAAGAACTGACATTGAAAAAACGCCGTTATGAACAATACAGACGTTTGGTGGAGGAACAACTGATTGCCCGCGAGGACTTCCGTCAGGCAGAGGAGGAGTATGAAGCTGCCAAAGAACAACTGGCGGTCATTGACGAACGTATCCGTCAGGACAATATTTTCCGTGAAAGCCAGATCAGCAGTCTGGACGAGAACATACGCAACATGAAACGCAGTCTTACGTTGGTCCGTGAGCGCTTGGAAAACCTGAAGATTAAAGCTCCGATTGACGGACAGGTAGGAAACTTGAACGCGCAGGTCGGACAGTCCATTTCCGCAGGAGAACATATCGGGCAGATTATTACTCCGGACCTCAAAGTACAGGCACAGATAGACGAGCATTATGTGGAGCGTGTACTTCCCGGACTTCCCGCCGACTTTACCCGTGACGGAGGAACCTATAAACTGGAAGTAACCAAACCTTATCCGGAAGTGAAAGAAGGGCAGTTCCGTACTGATCTGGCTTTCATTTCGGAGCGGCCGGAGAATATACGTGCCGGACAAACTTATCATATCAACCTTCAGTTAGGAGACCCGGCACAAGCGATCCTTGTTCCCCGTGGCGGATTCTTTCAAATTACCGGAGGGCGGTGGATGTATATTGTCGATGAAAGTGGTAAATTTGCCACGCGGCGTCCTGTGAAGATCGGGCGCCAGAATCCACAGTATTATGAGGTGACGGAAGGTTTGTCTTCGGGTGAGAAAGTAATCATATCCGGTTATGAGTTGTTCGGAGACAATGAGAAACTAATACTAAAATAAATAAAAAGAATCACCATGATTAAAACAGAAAAACTGTCTATGCTTTTCACTACGGAAGAGGTACAGACGAAAGCATTGAACGAAGTCACCTTACACGTAGAACAAGGAGAATTTGTCGCTATAATGGGACCTTCCGGATGCGGCAAGTCAACGTTGCTGAATATTCTGGGCACGTTGGATTCTCCCACTTCCGGCTCTTATTTCTTTGAAGGGAAACAGGTGGATAAAATGAACGAGAACCAGCTGACTGCCCTTCGGAAGAATAATCTGGGCTTTATCTTCCAGAGTTTCAACCTGATTGACGAACTGACGGTATACGAAAATGTGGAACTCCCGCTTGTCTATATGGGGATTAAGGCTGCCCAACGCAAAGAGAAGGTGAACAAAGTGCTGGAGAAAGTAAATCTGCTACATCGTGCCAACCATTATCCTCAACAGTTGTCGGGCGGACAACAGCAACGTGTGGCCATCGCCCGTGCGGTAGTGACGGACTGTAAGTTGTTGCTGGCTGACGAACCGACCGGAAATCTGGATTCGGTGAATGGCGTGGAAGTGATGGAGCTGTTGAGCGAACTGAACCGCCAGGGGACTACGATTATCATTGTCACCCACTCGCAAAGGGATGCGACGTATGCGCATCGGATTATCCGGTTGTTGGACGGACAGATTGTATCTGAAAACATCAACCGTCCGTTTGAAAAAAGTACGTCCTCTAAAAACGAAGCAGTATGATAGGAAATTATTGGAATAGTGCCTATCGGAATCTGATGAAGCGGAAAAAGTTCAGCTTCATTAATGTGTTTGGACTGGCGATCGGCATGGCATCGGCGTTGCTGATCCTGACGTATGTAACTTTCGAGTTCAGTTTTGACAAGATGCACACGAAATATCCCCATATTTATCGTGTGCAAAGTACATTCCGCGAAGGGGAGGTGATGACCGACAACTGGGCAAGCAGCTCCTTCGGATACGGTTCGGCAATGAAAGAGAATCTTGCGGGAATTGAAGATTATACCCGAATCGGCTCTCTGCTCCAACCAGAACAGATTGTGAAGTATGGTGAGTTGACGCTGCGGGAAAACCAGATAGCTTATGCCGATCCGGGCTTTTTCCGTCTTTTCGATTTCGAGCTTCTGAAAGGTGATAAAAAGACCAGCCTTTCGATGCCGGGACAAGTTGTAATCACCGAGCGCATTGCCCGCAAATATTTCAAAGAGGAAGACCCTATCGGAAAGATTCTTATCTTTACCGGTCCCTATTATAAGATATCGTGTGAAGTGACCGGAGTCATGGAGGAAATGCCTTCCAATTCCCACATACATTATAACTTCCTGATTTCGTATACATCTTTGCCCAAGTTTATACATGAATACTGGTATAAGCACGAAGCATATACGTATGTTCTGCTCGATTCGCCGGAGAGGGAAGCGGAAATAGAAAGAGAGTTTCCCGTCATGGCGGAAAAGTACAAGACGGAGGAAGCGTTGAAAAACAAAACATGGGGAGTCGATTTGGTTCCTCTGGCAGATATACATCTCACTCCGCAATTGGGTTATGAAATGGAGACAAAAGGAAATCGTTCTGCTATGATTGCACTTGTCTTTGCAGCCATTGCCATTCTGGCTATTGCCTGGATAAACTATATCAATCTGACAGTAGCCCGTTCGATGGAGCGTGCCAGGGAAGTCGGAGTGCGTCGGGTAGTGGGTGCTTTCCGCAAGCAGTTGATTCATCAGTTCCTGTTCGAAGCGCTGGTTATGAATCTGATTGCTTTTATATTGGCGGTAGGGCTGATAGAGCTGATTCTTCCGTACTTTAATCAACTGGTGGGACGTACGGTCACTTTCTCCGTTTGGCTGATGGATTATTGGTGGGTGCTGCTGGTCCTTGTTTTTATCGCAGGGATATTCCTTTCCGGATATTATCCGGCATTGGCTTTGCTGAACCGTAAACCGATTACCCTGTTGAAAGGAAAGTTTTTGCATAGCAAGTCCGGAGAACGGACTCGTCAGGTGTTGGTTATCATTCAATATACGGCCTCTATGATACTGCTTTGTGGAACATTGATCGTGTTTGCACAGCTGAATTTTATGCGCAGCCAATCATTAGGGGTGAAAACCGACCAGACATTAGTCATTAAATTTCCCGGACGTACAGACGGGCTAAATGTGAAACTGGAAGCGATGAAGAAAGCGATAATGCGGTTGCCACTGGTGCATAGTGTCGCAGCTTCCGGTGCTGTGCCGGGCGAGGAGGTGGCTACTTTCCTTTCCAATCGCCGTACCAATGACGCTTTGAAGCAGAACCGGCTTTATGAGATGCTGGCCTGCGATCCGGATTATATAGAGGCATATGGTTTGCAAGTGATAGCCGGACGGGGCTTTTCAGAAGAGTACGGAGACGATGTAGATAAACTGGTGATTAATGAGACGGCCGTACGCAATCTGGGCTTTGCTTCCAATGATGAGGCGATAGGAGAGTTGGTAACAGTAGAATGTACCGATGCTCCGATGCAGATTATCGGAGTGGTCAAAGATTATCATCAGCAGGCGTTGAGTAAGAATTATACTCCTATTATGCTGATTCATAAAGATAAGATAGACTGGTTGCCACAACGCTATATTTCTATCGTAATGACTTCCGGCAATCCCCGCGAACTGGTATCGCAGGTACAGGAAATATGGAATCGGTACTTTGCTGATTCCAGTTTCGATTATTTTTTCCTCGATCAGTTCTTCGACCATCAGTATCGTCAGGATGAAGTATTCGGGGTGATGATAGGTTCTTTCACCGGATTAGCGATATTCATATCCTGTCTGGGACTTTGGGTATTGGTGATGTTTTCCTGTTCCACCCGTACGAAAGAGATGGGTATACGTAAAGTCTTGGGAGCTTCCCGCTGGAATCTTTTCTATCAGTTGGTCAAAGGATTTTTCCTGCTGATTCTGATAGCGGTTGTGATTGCTCTTCCGGTAGCTTGGTTCAGTATGAACGCCTGGTTGAGTCATTATGCTTTCCGGACGGATTTAGAAGCCTGGTTCTTTATTGTGCCCGTATTGTTGATGTTGTTCATTTCATTCGTGACGGTGGCCTTTCAGACAATGAAAATAATAATGAGCAAACCTGCTCGTTCGTTAAGATATGAATAGCTTTTAGATCACTCCTTCGGGTATTCGTTAATATCCGGAGGAATTATGTTAAATGTTAACGAGTCTGCAGCTTTTATTAAACCATGTTATAAGATGCCCTGCTTTGCTCCTATAATTTGGAGATATGCGGAAAGTCCGTATCTTTGTAGTGTGTTTTTCATAGTATTAGATTTAAGGTTAACAAAAAGATTGGCTGTCTGGGATAGATAGCCTTTTTTTATGCCCTTTAAAATGCTGCAAATTAATGCTGGAACTTAAAATCAGGAACAGCTTCATTCTGAATCCGCTATGCAGCGCATAGCGCTCCATTCGCTGCCATAAATGTATTGTACTGTTATAAAAGAATAATAATCAGAGATTTATCGTGCTTTAGAGGATTAATACCGTAACTTGCAGGAAAGGAAATCCCGTCTATTTTATCCCCGTATATAAACTATCCTAAAAAACAATGTATTATGAAAGGTAAAGAGAGAAAAAAAGAAGCGAAGAAAGAAAAATCGGACAAAAAGACAAAAGTGTTGACTGATTATCAGAGAGAGAAACAGAGTAAGAGTGACAGAGGAATGAGTATAATACCCAAAGCATAATGGTGCATGTAAAAAGAGAAGGTGTTATATTGGAAGGTACTTCACTTGAGTTTGAAAACGAAGGTGTGATGAATCCGGCGGTGATGGCCGAAGGAAATACGGTGCACATGTTTTATCGTGCAGTTAGGGAAGGAAATCATTCAACTATAGGCTACTGCCGTCTGGAAGGACCGCTGACTGTAGTAGAGAGGCATACGGTTCCTTTGATAGCTCCTGATTTTGATTATGAGAGTCAAGGCGTGGAGGACCCGCGAATTGTGAAAATAGAAGGCATCTATTATCTCACCTATACCGCTTATGATGGGTATAGTGCCGTAGGGGCTTTGGCACTTTCTACCGATTTGAAGCATTTTGAGAAGAAAGGCATTATTACTTCCCAGATTACCTATCCGCAGTTTCGTGAACTCCTTCGTACCCAACAAGCTATTATCAGCAAATATTTCCGTTCCGGTAATAAGCGTGAAGCGACAAACGAAAAAGGGCATCCACTTTACATGATGGATAAGAATGTGGTATTCTTTCCTCGTAAAATTAATGGGAAGTTTTACTTCATGCATCGTATCCGCCCCGATATTCAATACGTAGCAGTAGAACGTCTTGATATGCTGACAAAGGAGTTCTGGAAAAGATATTATCAGAATTTTGCGAAACGTATCCTGTTGGCACCTTATCACGATCATGAATCGAGTTACATTGGTGCCGGATGCCCTCCGATAGAGACAGGGGTAGGTTGGCTACTGATTTACCACAGTGTTTATGATACGCCTTCCGGCTATGTATATTCCGCTTGTGCGGCTTTGTTGGATATAGATAATCCAGCTATTGAAATAGCTCGTTTGCCTTATCCGTTGTTCACTCCCGCGACAGAATATGAACTGTCCGGTGTAGTCAATAGGGTTTGTTTTCCTACGGGCACTGCCTTGTTTGGAGACACTCTCTATATCTATTATGGAGCAGCCGACAAATACGTGGCCTGCGTGTCAGTGCAACTGACAGAGTTACTGGATGAATTAATAAAACAAATCAAATGAGAAAAGTTATATGTATTACTACTTATCCTCCTCGTGAATGTGGCATAGCCACTTTTGCCCAGGACTTGGTCCGGGCTATCCTGTCAAAGTTCGGAGAATCTTACTCCATCAAGATAGGTGCAGTAGAGTCCGATACGGAAAAACATACCTATACGGAAGATGTGGAATATGTTCTCAATACTTCGGATGTTTCGGAATTTGCTGCTTTGACCAGACAGTTGAATGAGAATCCCGAAGTGGAAATAGTACTTGTGCAACATGAGTTCGGTTTGTATGCGGAGCAGGAAGAAGCCTTTCTGCAAATGCTGGAACAGCTCCGTAAGCCTGTGATACTTGTTTTTCATACTGTACTTTCGCAACCAACTTTGGCAATGTACGGAACAGTACGCAGAATGGTGTCTGCCTGTACGCAACTGGTAGTGATGACACAAAACTCCAGGCGTATCTTGTTGGGAGATTATCATGCTGATGAAGATAAAGTCATGGTGATTCCTCATGGCACTCATCTGGTATCGTTCAGGGATAAGAACAAACTGAAAGACTTTTATCAGCTTTCGGGTAGGAGAGTTCTTTCCACTTTCGGTTTGCTTAGTCCCGGGAAGAGTATTGAGACGACTCTGGATGCTTTGCCGGCCATTGTAGAAGCGAATCCTTCCGTGATATTTCTTATTATCGGAAAAACACATCCGGGAGTCTTGAGGGTAGAAGGAGAGAAATACCGCAATTTTCTGGAGGCGAAGATCAAGGAGTTGGGTATGGAAGACTATGTGCTTTTTATCAATCAGTATCTTGAACTTCCTGTTTTGCTGGAGTATTTGCAGTTGACAGATGTATATCTATTCACTTCGAGTGACCCGCATCAGGCGGTAAGCGGGACATTTGTATATGCTGTAAGCTGTGGGTGCCCGATTATAGCTACTCCTATTCCGCACGCATTGGAATTGTTGAGCGATGACTCCGGTATTATCTTTGATTTTAAAAATTCGGTTCAACTGTCGGAAGCTGCCAATCGCTTGCTTGCCGATGAAAAGCTGCGGGTTGAGATGAAGCTGGTCGGTTTGCAGAAGACGGCGGCTACGGCTTGGGAAAATGTGGCTATTGCTTATGCGTATCTCTTTCAGAAGGTGGGCAAGGTAGAGGAAGAGCTGGTTTACTCTTTGCCTCCCATAGATACTTACCATATCCGGCGCATGAGCCGGCAATGGGGGATTATCCAGTTTTCAAAAGGTAATCGTCCGGATAGTTCTACGGGGTATACGCTGGATGATACGGCACGTGCGCTGATGTCGATGTGTCAGCTTGTTGCTATGAAGCAGGGAAAGGTGAAAGAACGGTATATCAAAACCTATCTGAATTTTATCCGTTATTGTCAACAGTCGGATGGCTCTTTTATGAATTATGTAGACAAAGATGGGGTTTTTACTTCACAAAATCAGGAAGTGGGACTGGATGATAGCAACGGGCGGGCTATCTGTGCTTTGGGATATTTTATCTCCTGTGCCGCTCATTTTCCTGCTCCGTGGAAGGAGGAGGCAGAGACTGTTTTCAAGCGGACATTTCAATTGTTCGACCGGATAGATTCTCCCCGCAGCATTGCTTTTATGCTTAAGGGTTTTTATTATTATAGGCAAGAGTGTCCTTCGGCGCAGACAGATGCTTGCATTTGGCTGCTGGCCAATAAGCTTGCCCAGTTGTATCGTCACACGGCGGACGGAAAATGGAGATGGTTTGAGGCGTATCTCACCTATGATAATGCTATTTTACCGGAAGCAATGTTGCTGGCTCATTTGGCTATTGGCAGGGACGAGTATAAAGAAATTGCTCATGAATCTTTTGAATTCTTATTGAAAAAGGTCTTTGTAGGAAATCGCATTCAGGTGATTTCCAATCAGGGGTGGATGCATAAAGGGAAGGCCAGTCATGGATTTGGTGAACAACCCGTAGATGTGGCAGGAATGGTTATTGCGCTGAAAACATTTTATCTGGCTTTCAAAGAAGAAAAGTATCTCCAAATGCAAAAAGATGCTTTCAATTGGTTTCTGGGCAATAATCATTTGCATCAGATTGTTTACAATCCGGCTACTGGAGGTTGTTATGACGGATTGGAGGAGAAAAACATCAATCTGAACCAAGGTTCGGAATCTACCGTTTGTTATTTGCTGGCAAGGCTGTCTCTTCTGTCTGACTAATTCCGCATATTGGCAGGTATATATTGCAATATCATAAAAAATACCTGTCAATGTCCGGAAAGGTAAACAACAATCGATTACAAGAAACATTCCGGAGAATGTGATTGCCGCAGGTGTTTCTTACAAGATATTCATCTGATTATTTTAAGATAATCTCATATACACGGGCGCTTTCTCCCCAAGGATGCCAGCAATCTCCGATATATGTGAAGCCCAAGCGTTCATAATACGAAGTATGACTGGTGCTTAAATATAATTTTGAGAATCCGAATTTCAGTGTATCCTTCTTGGCTTGTTCTATTAAAAGATTGGCGTAATGATTTCCCCTATACTTTTCTTCAATGAATAAGGCAACCAACCAAGGATATAAATCCGCGCGAGAGTTAAAATCGTTGCTGGTAAGTCCAGCACATCCTATTATTTCATCACCATTCATTAAAAGGTACCATTGCGGAATGGGATTTTCGGAATTCAGAGAATGTCTGAAACAATTGTCATACACCATTTTCGTGTTCTCGTTACCCCACTTGCTTTGGAAATAGGCGATAGCTCTTTCCAGATACTGAGGTGAGTCTCTGAGTGAAACTAGATTCATACGTTTATTGTATTGTTTATATTTAATATTGCCAAAGTTATAAAAGTATTTTTGAAAACCAATAGGTTGCCTGTTTTATCTGACTAATTCTGTATATTTGCAAGTATGTTCTGCTTATTAAATAACATCATAATATATATGGAGAATAAAGAATTGCGTGAAAGAATGCTTTCGGGAAAAATGTATAATGACTTGTCTGTAGAACTGGTTCAAAGAAGAGAACAAGCTGTTTTCCTGACCAATGATTATAATTCCACTTATGGAAAGCCTAAAGAAGTTCGGGAGGCATTGTTGCGTAAACTATTGAGGCGTATTGGCAGTAGTGTTCATTTTGAACCGAATTTCCGGTGTGGGTTTGGATTCAATATCAGTATCGGCAATAATTTCTTCGCCAATTTTGATTGCATCATGTTGGACGGAAATCTCATTACGATAGGTGACAATGTATTATTAGGGCCCCGTGTCGGTTTATATACGGCCAATCATGCGCTCGATCCGCAGGAACGTCTTATGGGCGGATGCTATGCCCATCCGATTGTCATTGAAGATAATGTGTGGGTAGGTGCCGGCGTTCATATAATGGGTGGGGTTACTGTCGGGAGAAATTCAGTAATCGGTGCGGGCAGTGTGGTGACAAAGAGCACTCCGGAGAATGTAATTGCCGCAGGTGTTCCCTGTAAAGTTATTCGGGAAATAACCGATGAAGACAAGACCGGTTTTCGGCTTTAGTATTCTACGGATGATCTAGCTCGCTACTTACTGAAATTTAAGGATCGCTACGCAATTCTTTGTCCCGCAATATGCGAAAGATTATTCGTCTGACTATAGTTGAACTTTCGTCTGACAGCTGTTTCTTTTTCGTCTAACAACTGTCAGACGAAAGTTCAACTATAGTCAGACGAATACTTTTATGTAATCTTGATGCTAGAGTTTAGCAAAGTCGTCCACAAGTTTCCTTGATTTTATCCTAACTATATATCCTTTGTTTAATGCTGATTACCATAATTTGCAATCTATCCATTCTAGTTTGTCGAATAGCCATAATTCAAAAAAGAACAAGATAAATGGGAGGACAATGATGAAGGCCATAGTCACTCCACTACTTTTCGAGTGTCGGTAATGATTGATAATAGCTCTTTTTCTGTCTTTACGGTAACGGAAAAATATGAAAATGTAAGGCAATAAAAGAATCAGTACTTGATAAAATATGACCGCATTGTCTCCAAAGTGATGGGTTACACTCGTTAATCCAAATGCCGGAAAAGCTACGATCATTATCCAATACTCCAGTAAAATGAATGCACCGGAGCATCTGAAGGCTTTCTTGCTCCATTGTTCACCCTTAAAATACAGATAATCGAAGAAATAATATCTGTATTTGGGAGGATGTAACCTTTGTTTTACACGTTCGAAATAATTATCTGTTTTATTCGTACCTTTTTTCATTTAATTGATTAATAGTAATTACATATTACAACTTACTCGACGTATTTAGTAAGTCTCTCTGTTTAAAAAAGAATTGAGCCATTTTTGAGAGAATTCTTCTTGCTCACGAGTATTCGGAAATTCTTGAATCTCTGCATAATCAAATATCGTTGCGATATCTTTTTTTAATGCAGGTTTTCCAAGAGTCAGGATATATACCTTATTGGAGGTACTCATCATTCCCGATTGATGTGCATTTCTCATAGCACCATAACATTTCATTCCAATACCTTTTGACAATAGTATATCTCGTAACTTTTGAAATGTCGGGAATATATCCTCTTCCTGTACTTCAAACAGATGATTGTCTAATGAAACAGACATGATAAATGAATCATCTTCTATGATGTTTATAGTTAGATCAAATACTGTATTATCTGATAACCTGACTGCTACTACTTTCTCTTCATATTCTTCCATATCATTTATTATTATGTTTTCGTCCTGGCCATTGATTCGCTTGTTATCGGTTTATTGGTTACTTATATCCGTAAATTACAAATGTATGTTCATCGGCTTTCTCAAAAGGTATATGGAATTTATGGAGAATGTCTAGTAACATACTTGATTTATCTATGATTTCAGGTTCCACTAACCTCCCTCTGCGAACGGCATATAAAGGCTGAATAGCAATCCATTCAATCTTAAAGAATGGTGGCAAACTATATTCATAGTTTTCATATATAAATTCCCAACTTCCCAAATATGTTGGTACTTGTTCAAATATTGGAGAGTATGTGATATTGTCTGTCAACAATTGAATATTATATGCCGGTTCAAACTCCGGTATAGACAAAATTGCAGTTTGCAGTTCCAGCCATTTAGTATCATTCATGACGGGAGATAGCTGCCTTTGTTCTATTATCTTGCTTGCTAATGCTTTCAAGTCTATATAGCTTGCTATAAACTCTTTATATTGGGTGTATACCTTATTTATATCATACTTTTCCATACATTTGTTTGTTTTGGATTACTGCTAATGGGTTTGTGAATAACTGACCGTTAGGGCAGTTCATTCGTTTGTTACCAATATTTCAATCTCCACTTACCCAAATTGTGTTTTTATCTATTATCATAGGACGCAAATTCTTAACAAACTCTATTATAATTTTCATTGATTGTTTCTCCGACGTCTTTATATAATCATTTGCCAAATTAATAAGTAATTCAAGATTTTGAGGTATCAATCTTATATCTCCATATTCATCAATACTCAATCCTGTCTTTGCATGAAACTGCGAAAAGACGGGTTGTAATATTCTCAATTCAACATCATTCAAAGCGAAGTGATGATTATTCATTGTATTGCTAAAATCTAACATTTCAATTATTTGTTTATTGGTAATGAATAAATAACCACACTCAACGAGTAGTGGTTATTCCAGTAACTGATACCTATAAGGTGCGTTTACTGAATTCTATTTTTCAATTCTATATATGCTACTGACAAAGTTATGAAACTATTAATGAAAAACAATCTAGCGTCCATTTTATTTTATTTACATGACGGACATCGTTATAATATGTATATATTAGCCATTCACTGAAAAAATGACCTTTTCTTAAAAAGAGGATATTTACACAGGCACTAAAGACCGTAATTACATACAGACTGAAAGGATATTTATCTTACCAATTCCACATCTTGTCTACAAATGAGGCGTGTTCGTCTCATTTGAAAGACCAGCAATGCAGTATCCCTTATCTTCGTGTCGAAATAAAAAACAGAATAAGTCATGAAGATGAATAAAACTATGTTGTTAGGGGAAGTAGCAAACCGTTCGGGGATTCCGGCAGATGAATGCGGAGTAGTACTTAAAACTTTTGAAAGAGTTCTTTGCGAAGAACTCACACGGAAACTGTACCGTTATGGAGGATGGATATTGCTGTTGATCGGTTTGTGTGTATCAGCCTTTGCTTTCGGGCAAACATCGGAGCGGAAAGGGCGTCCGGTCCAGACCATTCGTGGGGTGGTTGTTGACGGAGATTCCAAATATCCTATACCGTATGCGACAGTAAGATTGTCAGATAAAGAGGGGATGGGGACGACAACCGACAGTCTGGGACGTTTCACCATTCCGCAGGTTCCCGTCGGGAGACATACGATAGAGGCAGCGTTCATGGGATATGAACCCGGCATTTTCAGAGAAATACTGGTGACTTCCGCAAAGGAGGTCTATTTGGAAATACCTTTGAAAGAAAGCGTCAACGAACTGAGTGAAGTAGTGGTCCGTGCGCGGACGAACAAAGAAGAAGCGATGAATAAGATGGCAACTACCGGAGCACGTATGCTGAGCGTGGAAGAAGCGAGCCGTTATGCAGGCGGATTCGACGACCCTGCACGTCTGGTTTCCGCTTTTGCCGGAGTGGCGCCCAGCGTCTCTTCGAATGGCATTTCGATTCATAGCAATGCACCCCATCTGTTGCAATGGAGGCTGGAGGATGTAGAAATCCCGAATCCGAATCACTTTGCGGATATTGCCACATTGGGTGGAGGAATCCTTTCTTCCCTTAGCTCACAGGTACTCGGAAATTCCGATTTCTTCACCGGAGCTTTTCCGGCTGAATATGGAAATGCAGTGTCCGGCGTGTTCGACATGAAGCTGCGCAACGGTAACAATCAAAAGAACGAAAACACGATTCAAGTGGGAATCATGGGAATTGACGTTGCTTCCGAAGGTCCTTTGAGCAAGAAGCATAAAGCCTCGTATATCTTCAATTATCGTTACTCTACCACAGGACTACTGAATCTTGACGGTGGAACGATGGACTATCAGGACCTGAACTTCAAACTAAACTTTCCCACAAAGATGGCCGGGACTTTCTCGGTATGGGGAACCAGCCTGATAGACAAATTTAAGAGTGACATGGAGAGGAATCCTGAGAAATGGGAATATCTGGGCGACCGCAGCGAATCACGTGACAAGCAGTATATGGCCGCCGGAGGTATCAGTCACCGTTACTTTTTCAATAGTGACGCATCACTGAAAACAACCGTTGCCGCTACCTACTCGCAGTTGGACGGAGGCGCTTCCATGTTCAATCATGCGTTGGAATCGACTCCTTATATGGACCTTGAATCAAGGCATACCAACCTGATACTGACCAGCACCTTCAACCGTAAATTCAGCAACCGCTTTACCAATAAGACAGGATTTACTTATACTGCCATGTTTTATGACATGAACCTTGCCATAGCTCCATACGAAGCTCAGCTGCTGGAAACGGTATCGAAGGGAGATGGCAATACGAGTCTGATTTCTGCTTACAATAGTTCTTCTGTCGGACTGAGCGACCGTTGGGCTCTCAACGCCGGTATCTATGGACAATACCTGACGCTGAATAATAAATGGTCTGTCGAACCCCGTGCCGGACTGAAATGGCAAGCTACCCCGAAAGCGACCTTTGCTTTAGCTTACGGCATATACAGCCGAATGGAGAAAATGGACGTCTACTTTGTGAAAACGAAGAGCACGGGAAATCAATCCGTCAACAAGAACCTCGACTTCACCAAGGCGCAGCACATCATGTTGTCTTTCGGCTATAAGATTTCGGACCGCATGAATCTGAAAATAGAACCTTATGTACAGTTTCTGCACGATGTACCGGTAATGGCGGACAGTTCCTATTCCGTACTCAACCGCTCCGACTTTTATGTAGAAGATGCGCTTGTCAACAAAGGAAGAGGCCGGAATATCGGGATTGACATAACCCTCGAACGCTTTCTGGAAAAAGGACTTTATTACATGATCTCCGGTTCGTTGTTCGACTCCCGTTACCGTGGCGGAGACGGTGTATGGTACAACACGAAGTTCAACCGCAACTATGTCATCAACGGACTGATCGGCAAAGAATGGATGCTGGGACGCAACAAACAGAATATTTTTAGCATCAACCTGAAACTGACCTTGCAGGGCGGCGACCGCTATTCCCCGATTGATATGGAAGCAACCATGAAGCATCCGGACAAGGAAGTGCAGTACGACGAAAGGAAGGCATTCTCCAAACAGTATTCGCCCATGTTTATCGGCAATTATACCGTCAGCTATCGCATCAACAAGAAAAAAGTATCTCATGAATTTGCTGTGAAGGGCTTGAACTTTATGGGCACGAAAGAGCACTACGGACATGAGTATAACGTGAAAACCGGAAAGATAGACGCAACCGACGGCTCTACCGTTCTGACTAATGTGAGTTATAAGCTTGAATTTTAGATATCCGGTATAGAGACCTTAACGGAAAATGTTTTATCTTCGTACCCAATGAAGCATATGGCAACTGAAACAACTGCAGCAGGCAACGAATCGACCTTTTTATATAGATTGCTCGTAAGTCCGGCATTCCGATGGATGCGGTATCTGATACTTGTCATGGTGTTGGGCACTATCTCCTTCAATCAGGTGTTCATCATTTTTATGGACTATCGGGATATATTGGGCGTATGGATTTATGTGTTCACGTTTATATATATGCTCACATACGTCGGTGTTATCTGCCTGAATCTTTTCTGGTTATTCCCGAAATATTTATTGAAAAGGCATTATATGGCTTATCTGTCAGTGCTGTCTGTGGCGATGGTCATTGCGCTGCTGATACAGATGGTCATAGAATACCTTGCTTACTCCCATTGGCCGCAGCTTCATGCGCGGGGATCGTATTTCTCGGTTCCCATGCTGATGGACTACATTTCTTCTTTTATGCTGTCAACGCTTTGCATGATAGGAGGAACGATGACTTTGCTTCTGAAAGAATGGATGATTGAGAATCAGCGTGTTTCACAGATGGAAAAGGCGCACGTACTGTCCGAAGTGGAACAGCTCAAAGAACAGGTCAGCCCCGAACTTCTTTTCAAAACGTTGCATCATTCGGGTGAACTGACATTGACCAAGCCGGAAAAGGCTTCGAAGATGTTGATGAAGCTGAGCCAGTTGCTGCGCTATCAGTTATATGATTGCAGTCGGCGAAAAGTATTGCTCAGCAGTGAAATCACCTTCCTTACCAACTATCTGATGTTGGAGCAAAGCTCTCTTCCGCAATTCCGTTATCAGTTTACTTCGGAAGGGGAGGTGAACAGGATGCTGGTTCCTCCTTTGCTCTTCATTCCTTTCGTGCAGCATATCATGGGGTTGACGCACGAACAGCAGATATCACTTCCTGTCTCTCTGGACATTCATCTGAAAGCGGAGAAGGGTACGATTGTATTCACTTGTATGTGCCCGCAACTTAATCTCGTAAACAGGGGACTGGAACGGATCAGACAAAGGCTGGACTTATTATATGGCGAGCGCTACGGAATATCTTTGACTACAGAAGGTGTAAGACTGGAACTGAATGGAGGGGAACAATGAAAATAAATACAAACGATAAAAATACGCTTGACAGGAATCCCGATGACGGAACCATGAACGGCAAAAGTGTCACCGCTTTTCTGCTAAGTCCTCATTGCAGGATATACAGACATATCCTCTTGCAGATAGTTGTCCTGCTGATTACCATCAATGTCTTCTGGTACGAGCCTTTGCAGATGGTCTCTTTCTTGAAACGCTTTGGAGGCTGCCTTGTATATTTTTTGTCTATGAATGCGGTGATATATACCAATCTGTACGTCCTGGTTCCTTCTTTTCTGCTAAAGAACCGTTTGGGTGGTTATGTTCTGGCTGCGATAGTTACCAACTTAGTGGTCATCCTTTTCCTTTCAGTTACGCAGGGAATGCTTTTTGAAGTTATTTTGCCTGTCAGGAATCCCGATGGATTTGCTACTTTCATCAATACCTTTTCGGGGATACTCACTATGGGGTTTGTCACCGCAGGTTCGGCAGCTATTTCATTGTTCACTCATTGGCTGCGTCATAATCTGCGCATTGATCAGCTGGAATCTACCACTTTGCAATCGGAACTGAAGTTCCTTAAGAGCCAGATTAATCCGCACTTTCTGTTCAATATGCTGAATAACGCCAATGTACTGATAAAGCGGAATCCGGAAGAAGCTTCCAAAGTTCTTTTCAAACTGGAAGATTTGCTGCGGTATCAGATAAATGACAGTTCGCGCGAAAGGGTTGCTTTAGCCTCGGATATCCGTTTTCTGAACGACTATCTGAATCTGGAAAAGATACGCCGGGATCATTTTCAGTTTACAATGGAGCAGGAAGGGGACATTGACTCCATCTGGATTCAGCCGTTATTGTTTATCCCGTTTGTGGAGAATGCGGTAAAGCATAGTTTTGATAGCGAACATCCTTCGTCTGTACACCTTTCTTTTAAGGTAGAGGAGAATCAGTTGGAGTTCCGTTGTGAAAATACGATGCCGGCGGTTGCTGTCAGCAACAAGGTAGGAGGGATCGGACTTGCGAATATTCAGCGTAGATTAGGATTGTTATATCCCGATTGTTATGAATTGGAGCAGATAGAGAATGAAAATCGGTATATGGTAACTTTATGTATAACGTTATGAATTGTATTATTGTAGACGATGAACCATTGGCACGTGAGGCTATGAAATTGCTGATAGAGGAGGCGGAATGCCTTCAGCTGGTGGGAAGTTTTAACAGTGCCGCCACGGCTTCCGACTTTATGGAGCAGCACGTAGTAGACCTTGTCTTTCTGGATATTCAAATGCCCGGCATTACGGGAATTGAGTTTGCCCGTACCATTTCCAAACGGACATTGGTAATCTTTACCACTGCCTATACGGAGTATGCACTGGATAGCTACGAAGTGGACGCAATAGATTATCTGATAAAGCCAGTGGAGGCGGAGCGCTTTCAGAAGGCGGTTGAGAAGGCGCAGTCTTATCATTCTTTATTGTTACAGGAGGAAAAGGAAGCCATTGAGACGATTGTAGCAGCTGAGTATTTCTTTGTAAAGGCGGAACGCAGATACTTCAAGGTTAACTTTTCTGATATCCTTTTGGTGGAAGGTTTGAAAGATTATGTGATTCTACAGTTGGGCGAACAGCGCATCATCACCCGTATGAGTCTGAAAGCGGTCTTTGATTTATTGCCGAAGGACTCTTTTTTACGGGTTAATAAGTCGTATATAGTTAACACAACTCATATTGATTCGTTCGACAACAATGATATATTTATCAAGTCGTACGAGATTGCTATCGGGAATAGTTATCGGGATGACTTCTTTGAAGGATTCGTGATGAAACAACAAAGATGGTGACAGATCATTGAGATGTTTTTTATGTCATATATATCCGTTAGTCTTTAATCTGATACTATATCGGAAGATAAAGGGGAGCTTATAAAAGAACCTGTCCTCTGTCAGTCATAAAAATACTGATAGAGGGCAGTTACTTATCAAGAGAAAAAGTCGAAATTAGTTTATTTAGCTTCGTTGTTCTGTTTCAAAAGAAATTCGTCGATTGCTTTCTTCAACTGGTCTTTGGGCAAAGCCCCTTGCGTGATTCTCGGTTCTTCCTTCATCGGAATCAGTAACAGGGTGGGGATGCTGCGGATACCGAATGCGGCAGCCAGTTCCTTTTCCTGGTCCACATCAATCTGATAGATGTCCACCTTACCGCTATATTCTTTGCTCAGTTCTTCCAGAACAGGATGCAGCGCTTTACACGGTCCGCACCATGTTGCATAGAAATCGACGATTGCCGGACGTTTGCCTTCAAATTTCCAATCATTCGGATTGGCTTCAAAATCATATACTTTCTTTAAAAACTCTGCTTTATTTAATGATACTACTTCCATTTTATTGTCCTCCTTTGTTGGTTCATTACTCTTTTTATTTTCTCCGCCATTTCCCGCACAGGCTGTGGTGGCCAGTACGATAGCGAAAGCGCTCATAATGCTTTTAATCAGTTTCATAAATCTTTTCGGTTTATTTGTTTTCTATGTTGCAAAGGTAAGGCGAAATAGCTTCCCGTGAAATAGCGATTTGACTGGAACACTTGGCAAAATTTCCCATCACTGCTCCTTTAACGCTAAAAAATGTCTTTTTATCTTTGGAAGTAATAAAAATATGCACTACTTTTGTTGCGATAAAATGAGTATTCACCCTTTAAAATGATGGAAAGGGTATTAATTATGTTGGAGCTATAATATTTTCAAATTAGGACTAAGTTGTCTCGTCGGGAAGACGGGGCTTTGCGACATCTTGTTTTTTACGTTTACCGCAACTCTGCTGCTGGCGGTTATAGTTGATTAGTCCTGCAATCACATTTTTATTTTTCAAATTATTCACTTCAATGCTGTGGATGGATGTTTTGTATCCGTATCCGAAGCATTGGCATACTGTGTATAACCTTACTTTCTGCTGTTGAGGCGGACGGGGTGTAGTATGCGAACAGAAAAAAAGTATGGGGATACGATTAAAAGATTTAAGTAAACTGGGATATCGGGATAATGTAGCCCGTAGTCTGGTAGTAGACATTGTAGGCAAATATTGCAAACATGACACGAAGGAACAGATTGCAATGACTTTGAGCAATATACTCGAACATCCCGAATCTTATAAAAACAATGAAATATGGAGTAAGCTGGCGGAACGCCTGTCGCCTACTATTCTTGCGAAAGAGTTCGTAGCTTACGACTTACGGGAAGAGCCATTGATGTATAAAACTTATGGAGGTAAGTTTATCGAGACTCTTGCCAAACAACAGATGAATCTGGCTATGCGCCTGCCTGTAACGGTCGGCGGAGCGTTGATGCCCGATGCGCACGCCGGTTATGGATTGCCTATCGGTGGGGTGCTGGCTACTGATAATGCCGTGATACCGTATGCTGTCGGGGTTGATATCGGTTGCCGGATGAGTCTGACGGTATTTGATGCGAAAGCAGACTTCCTGAAACGATATTCTTATCAGATAAAGGAGGCTTTGAAAGACTTTACACATTTCGGAATGGATGGCGGCCTGGGCTTTGAACAGGAGCATGAAGTGCTGGACCGGGAAGAATTTCGGTTGACTCCTTTATTAAAGGATTTGCAAGGAAAGGCCGTGCGGCAACTCGGAAGCTCCGGAGGTGGGAATCACTTTGTGGAGTTCGGTGAAATTGCTTTGCAGGCGGATAATGTGCTGAATCTTCCGGAGGGGAGTTATGTTGCTTTGCTGTCTCATTCCGGTTCACGTGGCTTGGGTGCTGCTATTGCCAAACATTACAGTCTGTTGGCCCGTGAAGTCTGCAAACTTCCTCGGGAGGCGCAGCATTTTGCATGGCTGAGTCTGGACTCCGAAGAAGGGCAGGAGTATTGGATGAGTATGAATCTGGCAGGAGACTATGCCCGTGCCTGTCACGAGCGTATTCACCTGAATCTGGCTAAGGCATTGGGACTGAAACCTGTTGCGAATGTCAACAACCATCACAACTTTGCGTGGAAAGAGGAGATAGCTCCGGGACGTATGGCGATTGTGCATCGCAAAGGGGCAACTCCTGCACAAAAGGGACAGGCGGGTCTGATTCCCGGAAGTATGGCTACGGCAGGTTATCTGGTTTGTGGCAAAGGGGTGGAAGCATCCTTGTGCTCTGCTTCTCATGGAGCCGGAAGAGCGATGTCCCGTCAGAAAGCAAAGGAGAGTTTCACTCAGTCGGCTTTGAAAAAGATGCTGTCGCAGGCAGACGTGACATTGATAGGCGGAAGTATCGAGGAAATACCTCTGGCATATAAAGACATCGACCGCGTGATGTACACACAGGAGACTTTGGTGGAAGTGCAAGGTAGATTTATGCCTCGCATCGTACGAATGAATAAAGAATAAGGCGATGAAGGAGAAAGTCTATTTACAGATAACTTCCGGCAGGGGACCTGCGGAATGTTGCCGGGTGGTGGCATTGGTACTCGAAAGAATAGTAAGACAGGCGCAGGCAAGCGGACTGAAAGTAGAAATGGTAGAACGTGAAGTGGGGCCGGTCAACCGGACACTGCTTTCGGCTACCATTGCTCTTCAAGGCGCAGCGAGCGGAGAACTGGCGGATGAATGGGAGGGAACGGTGCAATGGATTGCCCAAAGCCCGTATCGCATTTATCACAAGCGGAAAAACTGGTTTGTCGGTGTGCATTCGTTTGTGTTGTCGGAGAGTCAGGAGGCTACAGAAAGAGATTTCCGCTATGAAACCTTACGGGCTTCCGGTCCGGGCGGGCAGCATGTCAACAAGACAGAGTCCGCGGTCCGTGCCGTTCACATCCCGTCCGGGATGAGTGTGGTAGCTTCCGACCAACGTTCACAATGGCAGAACAAGAAGCTGGCAACGGAACGCCTGTTGGTGAAACTTTCGTCATGGACGATGGAACAGGCGATGATTCAGGCGCAGGAAAACTGGAGTAATCATAATCATCTTCAACGGGGGAATCCCGTGAAGGTGATTCGGGAACCGCTGATTTAGCTGTGAGTAATAAAAAATATATAAAGTGACTAAAAAGTCGGTTCTATCTCCCATTCCCCTCCCTTCGGGAAGGAAGGGTGGCTGAAAGTCGGGGTGGTAGGTGGATGCATAGATTGATGATAATCAAAGTTATATGCTTACCTACCACCTCCCCCTGCGGGGACTCCTCCTTCCCGAAGGAGGAGAGTTTGAGGTTACTACCGACTTTTTAGTTCGCCTTTATGTATGCAGGATAATGTCACTATATCAAGGCGATAGTGTCATTATCCTGTTATTATTCTTTCGGGTGGTTAACTGAAAATATAAACGATAATTCCTGTAATCACCACATATGCCAGTGCATACGGGATAGCAGCTTTCAGTATTTCCCCTTCCTTTCCCTGCTGGTTTCCAGCAGAAGTCGCAATGGCGATACTTTGCGGAGAAATAATCTTACCGCCTGTCGCACCTACCGTATTTGCAGCTGACAGCCAGTCCGGACTGACATGAATCTGTCCTGCCACACTTGCCTGTAACTTTCCGAAAAGGATGTTGGAGGAGGTATCACTTCCTGTAATAAATGTCCCCAGGCAGCCGATGACCGGAGCAAACAGCGGATACAAGCTTCCGGTAGCAGTAGCCAGTGCCGTAGCGATGACAGCAATCATTCCCGAAGTATCCATAATGGTGGATAATCCCACGAGACAGATCACGGTAATAAAGGTTTTCTTTAATTGCTTCACCGTATTCCAAAGAACGATAAACAGCTCTTTGACTTTGGCACCCTGTATCAACCCACCGATAAAAGTACCGAGGAAGAGTAGTACACCTGCATGGGTCAACCACGAGATTGTATAGTTTACGGTAGTAGCATTGACAGGCAGACTGATTCTTGTAACCCAGTTATTCTCCAATGTACTTCTCAAACTCGGGAAAAGCGGACTGGTGAGGATGATCAGGAACAAAATCAGTAAATAGATGCTCCATGCATTCAGTATATCTTTGGTTTTCAGCGTACTTTTCCGAGCCTTTTCTTCTTTCGATGCGGTCAGTTTTCCATAGAGAACGATGACAATGATAGAAAGAATACTTCCGATAATGGCAGGCGATTCTGCCCCCATATATCTGGCAGCCAGATATTGTCCGACCAAAGAAACACCTCCGACCAGCAGGGCCAGAAATATATTCTTCGGGAGTGCTTTCAGTTTAGGATTGGTGAGGAAAAGCAAGACCAGCGGAATCAGAAACATGAGTACCGATAATTGCAATACAACGTTCGTACTGAGTTGTAGCACATCCAGATTCGTTTCCTTTGCCAACACCAATACCGGAGTTCCGATAGCACCGAAAGCCGTAGCGACACTGTTGGCTATCAGACTGACAGTCGCCGAAAATATCGGCTTGAATCCTAGACTGATAAGAATCGCCGCCGGAATAGCAACCGCCGTTCCGAATCCTGCCATCGCTTCCAGTAATCCTCCGAATCCCCAAGTCAGCAGCAATACCTGAATACTTTTATCCGTAGAGATGGAAGCGAACTGTTGTTTGATAATCTCCATCTTTTCCGTTTTCAGTAATACGTTATAACTGAAAATAGCCATCAGAATGATGATTAAAATAGGAGAGACCGCTTTCAGTGCTCCATATAAAAAGGAATAAAACAGATTGTCTACAGAAAAGGCAAAACCGAAAAGAGCGATCAGCATGGTTACAATCAACGAGATAATACTGCTCTTGTCGCCGGACATCTTGAAAAACGCCATCAATACAATTAATAGCAATACCGGAATAATAGCAAGGATTAGTGTCATAATTCTAAATTTTAAATAGTCAACTTTTGGTGAATACTTAATATAACAAAACAAAAGGTCGTTTTGATGGATATGTGACTCTAATTTTATCCAACTTCTTTTTGTGAATGTGTCAAAAATATATTCAGGCACGGATTTCACAGATTAACACGGTTTTAAGAGTTAGGTAACCCCAAACCGTGAAATCCGTGTAATCCGTGCCTGAAAAATCGTTTTAAGTGACTTCCGTCCCTTCTGCTATTACTTGCTCATTTTCATATTCATGATCTGTTGCAACTGTTTCAAGTTTGCCTGAGCAGCTTCATTTCCTAATTTGGCAGCTTGTTCAAAGGCTGCTGTAGCACGTTGAATATCTCCGTTTAAGAAGTTATACACGCCTGTATTATTCAGAAATTCGGCAGTGGTATGATCCGCTTTTTCCATATATTTCAATGCGGTATTGATATCCTTCTGTGACAAGGCGACAGCCGCTGCATTCAGATTGGCTACAGCATCCGTCGGATACATACGTACGGCAATATCAAATACATCTACAAAGTCCTTGCTGCCTTTCGGATAACTATTGGCTACCTGATACATCTCGTTCAGACTCAGATATTTCGGATTTTCACGGATGATGATACGTCCTTGTTCCACATCGAAGTTGACCACTGTGTAGTCGATTTTGCAGTTTACTTTACGCAGTCCCGGATAAATCTCTTTCAGCATAGTGCGATAAGGAGCGCCGCCGCCGACTTTCATGATTTCCTGTTTACGTTTCACGTCATTCGTTGTATTTTTGATGATATTCAGGAAGGTTTCCTTATCCTTCATCGAAGAGGATTCGAGAGCTTTCACCAGTCCGTCCCAGTTCTCTCCACCGAAAGTCACTTTATACAGTTTGGCAGATGCCTTTTCGTTCTTGACCAGATAATCTTTTAGAGCTTCCGCACGTTTTTTAGAGAGTTGCTCGTTGAAAGCCAGCGGCCCTTCGGGAGAAGCGAATCCTTCGATGCTGATGCTTTGTACGGTCAGATTCTTGTCATTCTGAATTTTATCAAACATAGAATGAATATTCACCAGTTCGGAGTGATTGTTCATGAAGTCGGTAAGGATGACAGATTTGTTGACGGGGAAGTCCAGATGAGCTTCGTATTGCTCACTGCGGTTTTTCACCACTTCCACTGTAGGCTGGATGTAGGCTACGATAGGAGACATGGCACTCAGTCGTTTGGCTTCGGTAGATACATCGTTCGTTATCAGTTCCTGCGCGTTCATTTCCTGATAGTTGCCGCATCCGCATAGGTTCTCTACCAGTTGCAGGGATGCGTTTGCCATCCATGGCTGATAAGGAATGACCTGCGTATAATTAAACGTTTCTCTTTTATTATAAGGTACGATGATAGCCGTGGGTTCCTGTTTGCTGATCGCTAGTCCACGTAGATAGGCTTTCTCGCGTCTTTTGCCGTTGACGATAATCTCCTGTAGCGGGATATTATGTTGTCCGTCCGTCAGCAGGGGGATCAGGCTGAGACTACGTGCCGAGCCGATGGTTAGGTTTGCCATGTCGACCGTCATGCCGACATAAAGCGAGTTTCCTTGTTGCCATAAGGATACATTCGAAAGCGTGAGCGCATCATTCAGAAATTTCTGTGCATGAGCCGGAAGTATGGTGGCTGCAAGAGCTATAAATAGATAGATAAGTTTTCTTTTCATCATTGTAAGTTTTAGAAAGTTCGATTATTTGATGACATAAATGAAGCTGAGGCCGATTTTGGTCGGACCGAAATAGTTGCGGGTGTTGTGCCCGAGTTTTTCACCTCCGTCACCGCGGGCATATTTATCATATTTCAGACGGGCGTAACCGACTCCGACGGTTGCTTCCATGCTCCAGCGTTTGCTGATAATCCACTGGTATCCGTAAGAGATGCCGGCTCCGTACAGACTGCCGTCATAGCGGTCGTGCCCCATTCCGAATATATTCAGGTTGCTGACATTCATTTCTCCGTAGTGTCCGTGCAGGCCGAAGAAACTTCCGTTGAAACGTTCGCAGAGCCAGTAGCGCAATTCCGGTTGTACGAGCCAGTGCTTGATCTGGCGGTCGTTGCCAAACTTCCACGGATTGTAGTTGCCGGATACATCGAGGGTGATTTTCTTTGCCAGTCCGACTTCGAATCCCAGGTTGGGAGTGCTCGTAGCCCAGTAGAGGGCATTGGTCTTGATGGCGAATTTGGGTAAATAGGTTTCATTCCGTTGTACTTGCGCATACGCACTTGTACCCAATACGAGCAGGAAACCGGCTGCTAATAAAAGTTTAATTGTTCTCATTTTTGTTAGGGTCTAGGTTTTATTAAAATGATATGCGATAAACACATGATTGTGTGACTTTGTTGTGTAAACCCGTAGAAAAGATTCCTTGCCCGTATCCGCCATAAAGATGTTTAAGGGCATAAATGCTAACAAATTCGGCAAATGATACGTTTACTATATAAAAATACCTTTGTGTAATCAATATGACAACTAATTAATTTATTACTGACTATTTTTACACATAACATTAATACAAACAGCCTATGAAAGAGCTTATCAAGAATCTGGAAGAACTGAACAGGAAAGCAGAAAAAGGTGGCGGGGATGCCCGTATTGAGAAACAGCACTCTGTGGGCAAACTGACCGCCCGTGAACGCATTGACTTACTTCTGGAAAAGGGGTCGTTTATCGAACTTGATAAACTGGTGACCCACCGGTGTACCGACTTCGGTATGGAAAAACAGAAATTCTCCGGTGACGGGGTAGTGACTGGTTACGGAATGATTGGCAAACGGCTGGTCTATGTTTTTGCACAGGACTTCACCGTATTCGGAGGGGCTCTTTCGGAGACACACGCCAAGAAGATTTGCAAAGTGATGGACATGGCGATGCAGATGGGAGCGCCTATTATCGGACTCAATGATTCCGGTGGTGCGCGCATTCAGGAAGGTGTCCGTTCTTTGGCAGGATATGCGGAGATTTTCCTTCGCAATTCCATGGCTTCGGGAGTCATTCCGCAGATCAGTGCTATCATGGGTCCGTGTGCCGGTGGTGCCGTTTATTCTCCTGCACTGACCGATTTTATTCTGATGGTCAAGAACTCCGGCTATATGTTTATCACCGGACCGGACGTAGTCAAGAGTGTGACACAGGAAGAAGTAAGCAAGGAAGATCTGGGTGGAGTGGGCATCCACATGACAAAGTCCGGCGTGGCGCATCTATCGGCCGAAAATGATATTGAATGTATCAATTACATCCGCGAACTTATTTCTTATCTGCCGGGCAACAATATGGAAGAGCCTCCTTTTGTTGTCACCAACGACTCGCCGACCCGCCTGACACCCGAACTGTCCGACTTGGTGCCTACCAATCCGAATCAACCTTATAATATAAAGGAGATGATAGAAGCGGTGGCCGACGATAATAACTTCTTTGAACTTCAGGCGGAATTTGCCGCGAACATCGTCACCGGATATATCCGTCTGAACGGAAAGACGATAGGGGTGGTAGCCAATCAGCCGCTGGTGCTGGCAGGAACACTGGACATCAATGCCTCTATAAAGGCTGCCCGTTTCGTTCGCTTCTGCGATGCTTTCAATATACCTTTGCTGACTCTGGTCGATGTTCCGGGATTCCTTCCGGGAGTAGATCAGGAATATGGCGGAATCATCCGTAATGGTGCGAAACTGCTTTATGCTTACTGCGAAGCTACCGTGCCGAAAGTGACCGTTATCACCCGTAAGGCTTACGGAGGCGCTTATGATGTGATGAGTTCCAAGCATATCCGTGGCGATGTCAATCTGGCTTTCCCCACTGCCGAAATCGCTGTGATGGGACCGGACGGGGCCGTAAATATCCTATTCAAGAAAGAGATCGAAAAGTCACAGACTCCCGAAGAAAGGCGAAAGGAACTTCAGAGCGATTATCGTGAAAAGTTTGCCAATCCTTACCGCGCAGCGGAACTGGGCTATGTGGATGAAGTGATCGATCCGGCCGTTACCCGTTTGCGCCTGATACGCAGTTTCGAAATGCTGGCCAACAAACGTCAGTCCAATCCGCCTAAGAAACACTCGAACATTCCACTTTAATAAATGGAAAATGGAAAGTTGAAAGTTGAAAATGGAGAGTGATAAATTAAAAGAAACAGATTATGATAAAGAAAATATTAGTTGCTAATCGTGGAGAGATAGCCATGCGCATCTTCCGTACTTGTCGGGTGATGGATATTTCGACGGTGGCTGTTTACACGCATGTAGACAGGGGGGCTTTGCATGTTCGCTATGCGGAGGAGGCTTATTGCATCTCCAATTCGCCGGAGGATACTTCTTATTTGAAGCCGGAGTTGATACTGGCCATTGCCAAAAAGACCGGAGCCGCCATTCATCCGGGATATGGGTTCTTGTCAGAGAATGCCGACTTTGCCCGTCGTTGCGAAGAAGAAGGAGTGATCTTTATCGGGCCCGGTGCCGATATTATTGCTAAGATGGGGATCAAGACTGAGGCACGCAAAATCATGCGTGAAGCGGGGCTGCCCATCGTTCCCGGAACGGAAACTCCCGTGCAGGGGATCGAAGAAGTGAAGAAGGTTGCTAAGGAAGTAGGTTATCCTATTATGTTGAAAGCGCTTGCCGGAGGAGGCGGAAAGGGGATGCGTCTGGTCCGTTCCGAAGAAGAAGCGGAAACGGCTCTTCGTTTGTCTCAGTCCGAGGCGGGTACTTCTTTTGGTAATGATGCGGTCTATATAGAGAAATATATCGAGAATCCGCACCATATCGAGGTGCAGATTATGGGAGATAAATATGGCAATGTGGTTCATCTGGGCGAGCGTGAATGTTCCATTCAGCGACGTAATCAGAAGGTAATCGAGGAGTCTCCGTCACCGTTTGTGAAAGACGAAACCCGTAAGAAGATGCTGAAAGTAGCCGTAGAGGCTTGCAAGCGGATCGGTTATTACAGTGCCGGCACGCTGGAGTTCATGATGGATAAAGACCAGAACTTCTATTTCCTTGAAATGAATACCCGTTTGCAGGTAGAACATCCGGTGACGGAGGAATGTACCGGCGTCGATCTGGTGCGTGACATGATCACGGTGGCTGCGGGCAATCCGTTGCCGTATAAGCAGGAAGATATAAAATTCAGCGGAGCTGCCATCGAATGCCGTATCTACGCCGAAGATCCGGAGAATAACTTTATGCCTTCTCCCGGAGTGATAACTGTTCGTGAAGCTCCCGAAGGCCGTAACCTCCGTCTGGACAGTGCCGCCTATGCCGGATTCGAAGTTTCACTGCATTATGATCCGATGATTGCCAAGCTCTGCTGCTGGGGGCGTACCCGTGAATCCGCCATCTCCAACATGGCACGTGCCTTGCGTGAGTATAAGATTCTGGGCATCAAGACGACGATTCCTTTCCATCAGCGTGTGTTGAAGAATGCCGCTTTCCTCGAAGGAAAATATGATACGACTTTTATCGATACCCGTTTTGACAAGGAGGACTTGAAGCGTCGTCAGAATACTGATCCGACTGTTGCCGTGATCGCTGCCGCCGTAAGGCATTACGAGAGGGAGAAAGAAGCTGCATCCCGTGCCACCACGCTCCCTGTAGTGGGCGAATCTCTCTGGAAGTATTATGGCAAGTTGCAGATGACTGCCAATAATTATTGAATAGGTGGAGAGTTGAGAGTTGAAAATTGAAAGTTAAGTTGGTCATTCATTAAAATTAGAAAGATATGGGTACATCGTTAGCGACTTATTATGCCAAGCTTCTGGATATGCCGGACAGTGAATATAAGGTAGAGATTCTGGAAGACGGACCGATCAAGAAAATAGCGGTCAACGGTAAAATATATGAGGTCGATTATAATATGGGAGGCGACTCCATTCATTCGATCATCATTGATCATCACTCGCATGGAGTGCAGATTTCCCCTTCTTCCAATAATTCTTATACCATTATGAATAAGGGTGAGCTTTATCAGATAGAGCTACAGGGAGAGATGGAAAAGATACATAATGCCCGTGCCGGTACGGAAGCCGTAGGGCGTCAGGTGGTACAGGCTCCGATGCCGGGGGTGATCCTGAAAATATATGTGAAGAAGGGAGACGAAGTCAAGCGTGGAGACCCGCTTTGCGTATTGGTGGCCATGAAAATGGAAAACGAGATTCGTTCTGTCACCGATGGAGTAGTGAAAGAAGTCTTTGTCGAAGCCGGTATGAAGGTCGGTTTGAACGACCGGATTATGGTGATTGAATGATTCTCAAAAAAAATAAAGGTGTTTTACGTACTTATCTCAAAAGTTTTCTTTACTTTTGGCAGATAAGTACGTATTTATATCCGGATGTCTTATGAACAACGAACAAACAAAAGAAGCACTGAAAGAGGAATTGGAGTTGCTTAGAAAAGAAAATGAGCAACTGAAGCGACAACTTCGATCTCTGGAACAGAATAAACAACCCGAAGAAAGCTCCACCAGCTTTCAGGAAAGGTATGCCGTTAAAATATTAAATTCCTTACCGGATATGCTGACTGTGTTCAACCACGACGAAGTGGGAATTGAAGTCGTATCCAATGAAGAAACCAATCATGTCGGGATATCCAACAAAGATTTTGAAGGAATGCACATGCGCCAGATGGTGCCTCCCGAAGCCTATCAGAACATCCATGCCAATATGCAGAAAGTGATCGCCACGCGGACTGTTTCGGCAGCGCATCACGACATGGATTTCAATGGCTCTCACCATTACTACGGGAACCGGATTTTTCCGTTGGATGAAGAATACGTTCTGATTATGTGTCGTGACATCACGGAGAGAGTGGCCACCCAGCAACAGCTGGAGATATTTAAAAGCGTACTCGACAAAGTCAGTGACAGCATTCTTGCCGTTTCCAGTGACGGAACGCTGGTATATGCCAACAAGCAATTTATGGAAGAGTATGGTGTCACCCAGCAGATGGGTACCCAGAAAATATACAACCTGCCCGTCTCTATGCGCACGCGCGGAGTTATGGGAAGCCAAACTGAAAGATATACGCGATAATGGCGGTAGCTTTTCATACCGTGCAGCGTATGTGCGCAAAGGTGAGGAGAAAAACAGAGTACACCAAGTCTCTACCTACCTTACACAGGAGGATGATACGGAGCTTATCTGGTTTTTTACGCAGGACATTACCGATGTAATAAAGAAGCGGGATGAACTTCGTGAATTGAATCTCCTGCTGGACGGTATTCTGAATAATATCCCTGTCTATCTGTATGTGAAAGATCCCGAGGACGATTTCAGATATCTGTATTGGAACAAGGCATTTGCCGAACATTCCAAGATTCCTGCCTCCCGGGCAATCGGCCGAACAGACTTTGAGATCTTTCCGGAGCGTGCAGATGCCGAAAGGTTCCGCAGGGATGATTTGGAATTGATCCGGACGCATGAACGGATCGATATGCAGGAGACCTACGTGGCGGCCACCGGCGAGACCCGTATTGTGCAGACACTGAAAGCGCTTGTCCCGATGGAAGGGCGCGAACCGCTTCTGATCGGTATCTCCTGGGATATCACTAACTTTCAGAATATCGAGCAGGAACTGATTAAGGCACGCATCAAGGCAGAGCAATCCGACAGATTAAAAACCGCCTTTCTTGCAAATATGAGCCATGAAATCCGGACACCGCTGAATGCGATTGTCGGTTTCTCCAATTTGTTGCCTTCTGCCGAAACCCTTGAAGAAGAAAAACTCTATTCGAGCATTATCAATCAGAACTCAGAGATCCTGTTGCAGCTGATTAATGACATCTTGGACTTGTCTAAGATAGAAGCCGGTACATTGGAATACGTCAGACAGCCGATGAACCTGGGTGAAATATGTCGGAATATCTATCAGATTCATAAGGATCGTGTGCAGGAAGGGGTTACCCTTATTCTGGATAATCAAGACGAAGACCTGATTATTGAAGAAGACCGGAACCGCATTGCGCAGGTTATCACTAACTTCCTCACCAATGCCGGTAAATTCACGCTTTCCGGTGAAATCCGCTTTGGCTTTAAAGTCAATAATCAATGTATCCGTTTTTATGTGAAGGATACAGGTATCGGAATAGCTCCCGATAAGGTGGGACATATTTTCGACCGTTTTGTCAAATTGAACTCATTTGCGCAGGGGACAGGTCTCGGACTTGCCATCTGCCGGATGATCATAGAAAAGATAGGAGGGGAGATCGGAGTCACTTCGGAAATAGGCAAAGGATCGACTTTCTACTTTACGATACCTTATAAAGAAAGCTCAGATGACCGTATTGCATTTTCCGAGGCTTCGGAAACGAAATACATCAGCCACACCATCAAGAGGATGCAGAAGATCAAGAAGATTCTGGTAGCTGAAGATGTGGACAGCAACTTTGTACTGATCAAGAATATGATTGGCAAAGATTACACTCTGTTATGGGCGAAAGATGGCTTTGAGGCGGTGGAGATGTATAAACAGTTCCAGCCGGATTTGATTCTGATGGATATCAAGATGCCTCGTATGGGTGGACTGGAGGCTACCCGCATCATTCGTTCCTATTCGAAGGAGATTCCTGTCATTGCGCTGACTGCCTATGCTTTCGAAGCGGACAAGGAGCAGGCTTTGGAAGCCGGCTGCAATGACTTTGTCACGAAGCCGGTTTCAAAAGCAGCATTGGAAGAGGCGTTGGGGAAGTGTTGCGGGTAGTAACTACAAGTGATTATATTATACTCATTTTCCTATTTCGGGAACTAATAAGAACTTTGTTTCCGGAAAGTACTTTTCGAGCCAAGCTCGTATAAACTCCATCGTATCATCTTGAATTGTTTTATCCTCTACCGTCGGATAGAGATTATAAAGTACTGTATCCAGCACAATGTCCCGTTTCTGTATGGCTTCAAGACTCAGAAGAGTATGATTGATGCTGCCTAGCTTTCCGGAAGTCACGAAGATAAGCGGATATTTCTCCTGTGCGATATATTCAATTGTCAGGAGCTCCGTAGTCAGAGGAACCATCAGACCGCCCGCGCCTTCAAGCAGAACACAGTCATACCGTTCGCTTAATACTTCGGTAGCATGCTTGATCTTGTCGAAATCAATGGGACGATGATCCAGTCGGGAAGCCAGATGGGGGGAGGCGGGATAAGAAAAGATCTCCGGCATGGTCAGCCCTTCCTGATCTTCCTGGGTGAAAGGGATTTCCATAATGCGCCGATGCAGGTCTATATCTTCGGAATGCCCCACATTTCCTGTTTGGATAAACTTCTGCGTAATGGTTCTTTTGCCGTTTTTATTCCATTCGCGTGCCAGGTAGCCGGTCGCGTAACTTTTGCCGGCATCGGTATCGATACCGCTTACAAAATATACATTCTGTTTCATACTTTTTTCTTTTTTGCTATGATATAAATAGGGTGATATGTCAGGGACACTGAAGTGCCCTGTGTAAATTCTTGTGTGTAACGTTCGCAAAAATGCTGCAAATCACGACGGGTCCAAGTCTGTTTCTCATGCTTCGGATAGAGGGATGATTGCGCTGACAAACCATTCACCCCCGTCTGCTTCAGATGATACAGCACTTTCATCGGATCCTCGAAAGAAAGGGGGATCAGCTCTTCTTCTGAGTACAGTATATCAAAGTGAAGAGACAGGGCTGCTTCAAGCTCTTCCCTTGAACGATAGGGTAGTCCCTTTCCGGTAAGCTCACGTATCTCTTTCATATTCTTTTTCCCAAAAGTACTGAAAGCAAAGTATCCCTGACTGTGAAGCAATGTATTACACCTTTTGAAGAACTCCTCCGGCGAGTCGAACCATTGCAAAGCGGAACAGGAAGTAATCAACGTACTTTTATCCGGAAAAGAAATCGTCTCCGCATCTCCGGAAAGAAAAGAGACTTGTTTCTCTCTTAATAAATCTTCGCAGCAATACCTCATCTCCGGACATAAGTCATTCAGAAGCAACTCTTCCGGACGAAGGGTGCGGAGCAACATTCGGGAGTAAATGCCCGTTCCGCATCCGAACTCAATCACTTTCGGACAGGGAGAGGGAATATGTTTCTGGAGCAGGCGGATCATTTTATTTGCTATCTGCCGTTGTACATTTGCTTCACGGGGATAGGTGGAGATGGCTTTTGAGAAACGTTCTGCAATAATTGTCTTATTCATTGATCAATGATTATTTAATGTTCATGATTACCTCATTAAAAAGCTCCTGCTGATAATGGGCAGCTTCGACGTGCAGGAGGGAGACTGCCTTGTTTCTCCATGCCTGCTCTTGATGGTCCGGAAGGAAAATCCGATCGTTATCTCCGATGATGGCTGTTTGCCAGACAAACTCCGAAGGGAGGGATGACAAGTATTGCTGCCGGATGGCGGCAAGCTCTTCTTTCAGTTCTTCAACCGGACGTTTGGGAGCTATTGTCTGAAAAGCCTTGTAATCAGCAGCAGAACCACACATTCTTCGCTGAAATTTCAGTAGGGTTTGTGCGTTCAGTCCTTGCAGGGTGCCTTCAAAAACGGATGGCGTAATTCCTTTCGTTTCGTGTATCGGATAAAGTGTTCCGTTGATGGCGGTACTTTGGGAAACAGGCAGGGAGGGATATTGCTTCATTACCTGCGAAGCCGCCCAGACTCCCATTGACCATGCGATCAGCGAAATCTTGGAATATGCCTGTATTAAAGTCGTATCGAATTCCAGCGAACGATAATCGTAACAAATCATCCAGTCACATTCCGCCGGATGGATATGTCGGAAAGGCGTTTCGTCCATTCCCCATCCTGCGAAGAATAGTAGAAGGTGCTTTCCATTGTTCCTGATAATAAAAGTCTGCTTCATCCGTTAATGATTTCTATAAGTGTATCGATTTCTTTTTCTGTGATGTCCGCTGTCAATGAGAAGCGGATACGGGAAGTCCCTTCGGGTACTGTAGGCGGGCGTACCGGCAGGGCATAGAATCCCTTGCGTTGCAATTCTTCTGCCTTCCTGATGGTATCTTCGCTTGCTCCGACCACCATCGGCACGATGTGGCTGACGGAAGGACAGTTATATCCTTTCTCGGTCAGTGCTTCTTTCAGTTTCCTGCTGATTTGCAGCAGATGCTCCCTTTTGCTCCGGAAATCAGCGAAGTGTTTCAGTACCCATGCGGTCCACTGGATATTGACAGGAGGAAGGGCCGTTGTGAAGATAAAGGTACGCATCTTATTGATCAGATATTCCCGGATGGTCTGTCGGCAGATGATATATGCGCCGGCGGATGCTGCCGCCTTCCCGAAAGTTCCTACCAGAAAGTCGATGTCGTTGATGCAGTTTTGTTCTTCGGCACATCCTAAGCCTTTCTCGCCCCGTGCTCCGAAAGCGTGGGCTTCGTCTACATAGAGAAGAAGGTTAGCGTAATCGTGTTTCAATCGTACCAGCGCTTGCAGGTCGGCTTCGTCTCCGTCCATGCTGAAGATACTCTCGGTAACGATGATTATCTTCTCATACATACCGTGGTTTTCTTCAAGAAGACGCCGGAGCTGGGCTAAGTCATTGTGCCGGTACCGGATACATTTGGCAGATGATAATCTGATTCCGTCTATCAGGCTGGCATGTACGAGTTTGTCCGCAAGGATCAATGTACGGGCATCACTGACGGCAGGAAGTATCCCTGTGTTGGCGTGGTATCCGCTATTGAACAGAAGGGCGCTTTCTGCTCCGAACATAGTGGCCAGTTGCTGTTCCAGTTCCTGATAGGCAGTGAAGTTGCCTGTCAGCAGGCGGGAGGAAGAGGAAGTGGGCAGAAAGGTTTCCGGAGTGATGGTCTTTAAGAACGCTTCTCTTAAAGACACCTCATTGGCTAACCCCAGATAATCATTGGATGATAAGTTCAGCATCCGTCGTCCGTCTACTGTCACGTCTCTTCCATTATGAATCAACTGTGGGAGAGAACGGTAATTCTTCTTCTCTTTTAAAGTCAGAAGTTCTTGATTGATAGAGTCTAAAATCATAATCTATTCATTTTTTGAGAAGATAGTTAAGTTACATCTCTCTGACTATTTTAAGTACTCCGGAAGTCAGTTTACTTAATTGCTCCGGAGAGATGATGAACGGGGGCATCAGGTAGACCAGTTTTCCGAACGGACGTACCCAGATACCTTCTTCTACGAAGCGGCGTTGCATATATGCCATGCTCACCGAACGTTCTGTCTGGATGACTCCTATGGCTCCTAATATCCGTACATCCGCTACTTGCGGAAACTTGCGGGCGGGAGCCAGTTCTTCTTTTAACTGAGCTTCGATTCGTTTCACATTCTCTGCCCAGCCGGAGTCGAGCAGCAACCGGACAGAAGCACACGCCACCGCACACGCGAGCGGATTCCCCATAAAGGTAGGACCGTGCATAAAAGCCTTTGGGGCATGATTGGAGATAGTATCTGCTATCTGATTGCTTGCCAATACTGCAGACAGTGTCATGTATCCTCCGGTCAGTGCCTTTCCGATGCACATGATGTCCGGTTCCACTCCGGCATGTTCCCAGGCAAAGAGTTTGCCGGTGCGTCCGAATCCTGTGGCTATTTCGTCGAAGATCAGGAGGATATCGTGTTCTTTGCAGAGTTTTTCCGCTTCACGCAGATACTGCGGGTGATAAAACCACATACCGCCTGCTCCCTGAACAATGGGTTCGAGGATGAGCGCCGCCAGTTCTTTGGAGTGTTTCTCTATCGTTTCCCGCAGGGGGATGATCTCGTCCGGATTCCATTCTCCGTCAAATCGCGAAGAGGGGGCCGGAACGAAATATCGGACAGGAAGCGATGAACCGAAAAGACTGTGCATCCCGGTAACGGGATCGCATACGGACATGGCATTCCAAGTGTCACCGTGATAACCGGAACGGATGGTTACGAAATTGTTTTTGTCGGGCTTTCCGGCTGCATACCAATATTGCACGGCCATCTTCAAGGCAACTTCTACCGCCACCGAACCGGAATCCGCATAAAATATCTTTTGCATGGATGGGGGAACCAAGGGCAACAGCAGTTTGCCTAACTCGATGGCCGGATCATGAGTCAGTCCTCCGAACATGACATGGGACATCTTGTCTAACTGGTCTTTTGCCGCCTGATTCAATACTGGATGATTGTATCCGTGCACAGCACACCACCAGGACGACATTCCCTCGATGAGTGTCCGCCCGTCTTCGAGTGTGATCGTTGCTCCGTCCGCCCGCTTTACTTTGTAGACAGGCAATGGATCGGTAGTAGAAGTATAAGGATGCCACAAATGCTCGCGGTCAAACTGGGAGTCGGCGAAGTGGTAACCTTCTTCCAGAATCATCTTCTTGTCGTCGGAAACCTTGGAACCGAGTGTGGTCAGCAAATCACCCACGATGGCGGAATTGATGCCGACAAACAAGGCTTTGCGCATGGCTTCGGGAGTGAGCTGCGAACGTCCTCCTGCGAAACGCAGGAAAGCGGTAGGATTGATGAAGCGGAACAGGGCGATGGTTCGCAGGATTTCTTCTTCGCTCAATGCCTTTTCATTTTCCAGTGGAGTTCCGGGGATCGGACTTAGCAGGTTGATGGGGATGGACTGTACATTCAATTCCGCCAAAGTGAAAGCAAATTCAATACGTTGTTCCATTGTTTCTCCCATGCCGATGATGCCACCGCAGCAGATATCCATCCCTACCCGGCGGGCGGCGTCGAGAGTGGCCAGCTTCTGCTCTTGTGTATGTGTGGAGCAGAGTGTGGGGAAATAGGAAGGAGCTGTTTCGAGGTTGCAGTGATAGCGGGTGATTCCGGCTGTGTGCAAGGCGCGGAGTTCTTCTTCGTTGAGTAATCCAAGGGATGCACAAAGTTGGATGGACGAATGTTTCCGCATAAGGCGGGCCGCATCGCAAAGTTGACTGATCTGTTTGGGAGAAGGTTTTCGTCCGCTGGTGACAAGGGAGAAACGGTTGACGTCTTGACTTTCGTTGTATTTTGCCTGTCGGAGACATTCTTCAGCGGGCAGGAGATCGTAAATCTCGGCTTGAGTCTTGTAGTGAGAGGATTGTGCGCACCATTTGCAGTTCTCCGGACACCGGCCGGACTTGGCGTTGATGATGGAACACATATCGAACTCGTGCGAAGCACAGGTGATGGTAATCTCATGCGCGGCGGCATAAAGCGCCTCGCTGTCGGCCATGTTGGCCAGCCAAGTGGCTTGGGCGGACGATATGTCGAAGCCTGCCAGTACTTGGTCTTTGATTTCTTGAAGTGTCATAAATGTATGATAAGGGATAGTAACTTTTGCATTCTGCTTGCGAAGAGCCACATCTACCACATTGGTATGCAGATGACCGATCTGAAATTCACGTCCCATACTCGCAAATGCGGCATAGTTCTTCCTGCCCCAGTAGCGGAAGCGGGAAAGAAGGGAACGTGTGGTCTGTATGTGGCGTTGTTTCTTCATCAGGTTCTTGTTTTTTGAAGTTAAGAACGGGGCAAATGTACAAAGATTCTTTGGATAAGCAAGCGATACAATAATATACTGCAAATATACACCCTTACCTTGTATCGTTTATACACATCCTTTATCTTGTATTTTTTCTTCTATACTCCTTGCGTAAATTGAAATTGAATCCGACGTATATCTGAAGCGTTCCGAACCCGTTGTCCAGTGAAAAATTATTCCGGTGGTAATTGTAGTTCTTTCCGACAAATGAAGTGCCGACGAAATATTTTCCGTTATTATAGACAACTCCCGCACGGATCAAAAAATCCAGGTTAAAATTGCCGTACCATGTCTTCCCTTCGTGGGTTTCTGCATCTACATCGGAGGCTTTGTAGGCTATGGCGGGAGTGAGAGACAGGCATGCCAGACAGTTGCGGGCAAATACCCAGTTATAGGCATAACCGAAACTGATATTGGCATTGGTGTATTTTATATTGTTGACTTTCATGGCAGGATTCATCGCTTCCAGTATGAAAGCCGGAAGTTCTGCATAGTCGAACTCAAGATTATGTTTTGAAATGGAAAAGCCTGCGATAAACGAACCTGCATTCCTGCGCTGATTGGTTGACTGGCTGAAAGCGGCAGGGTAGGAGAATTTGCGGTTGTTGAAGATATAGTATAGGTTCAATCCCTTGATATCTACTTTTATTCCATTGAACTTTTCGGAGTAATTGGCGGGGACATCTTCCGGGAAACCGTTGATCTTATGAATCTTATAGTTGTTACCTGTGCGACGGTAGAAGATGTCCACTCCCAGCTTGGAACTGTATAGACTTAAATCGAACTCTGTTCCCTTGTTCCTTCGGTTGGTCTTCCGGTAAATGTCGTCCACGTCTACAGACCATCCCAGGAAGATCCATCGCCAGCCGAAGTACAATCCTATCTTGTTATGCGGATTGGGAGAGAAACTCAGCTTCTGCGGTTGGGGCAGATTGCTGGTAACGGAATAATATTCAAAGTTGCTGAAATGGGTAGTCATCAATGCGTAATTATACCGGTTGGGACTGATGTAAAGGGTGTCGAAGTCACTGAAATTCATGAACTTCCTGATCGCTCTCTTAAAAGCGCTTGGTTTGGCCGGTATCACAGAATCAGTTTGCAGACTATCGCTCATAAGGGTATCTCTCCTTTCAGCCTGGGCCTGTAAGGAGAGTGACAGAAACAGAAAAAGAGATAGAACAATTTGCTTCATCCTGTGATTTTTCGTTGTTATGATTGATGCTGTTCGTTTCACGAATGTACTACCTTTCGTTGATTTATACTAATAATCGTCTAAAAAAATGTTTCGTTTCCTAAACAAATGAGATATGTATTCTGTTAGTTAGAACAAGCAAATAAATCCTAAGCCACAAAATTATGAGAATCTATTTACGTTTATTAGTGGCGTTTCTATTGCTTTCTGCCGGCAATGTAGTGTATGCAGAAGCACAACAAGAGAAACGCGTAACGGGTACTGTGACTTCTGAAGGAGAGCCTTTACCCGGTGTTTCCGTACAAGTGAAAGGGGCCTCTTCCGGCACCATTACCGATATCGATGGAAACTATTCAATTGAAGCCCCTGCCAATGGGACTATCGTGTTCCGCTTTGTAGGATTGCGGACAGTGGAACAAGCGGTGAACAACCGGAATGTGATCAATGTCACAATGGAATCGGAGAGCAAAGAACTGGAAGAAGTGATGGTTGTAGCTTATGCTACTGCCAAGAAATATAGTTTTACCGGAGCTGCCTCGACTATGAAGGCGGGAGAGATCGAGAAGTTACAGACTTCCAGCGTATCTCGTGTACTTGAAGGTACGGTATCCGGTGTGCAAGCCAGTGCTTCCAGCGGTCAGCCCGGTACGGATGCCGAAATCCGTATTCGTGGTATCGGTTCGATCAATGCCTCCAGTGCCCCGTTGTATGTGGTTGATGGCGTACCTTTTGATGGCAGCGTCAACTCGATCAATCCTGATGACATCGCTTCCATGACTGTACTGAAAGATGCTGCATCTGCTGCTCTGTACGGTTCGCGTGGTGCAAACGGTGTGATTATCATTACTACGAAACAAGGACAGCAGGACTCGAAAGCTACTGTCAAGGTGAAAGCTACACTGGGTGGTTCCAGTCGTGCGGTACGCGATTATGACCGTGTCAATACCAATCAGTATTTCGAACTTTACTGGGAAGCGCTTCGCAACCAGTATGCCAAGAGTTCTGATTATACCCCTGCCACCGCAGCTACGCAGGCTTCTAAAGACTTGGTTACAAAATTGATGGGAGGCGGTCCGAATCCTTACGGCACACAATATCCGCAACCTGTGGGGACAGACGGAAAGCTGGCAGCAGGTGCTCGTCCGTTATGGAACTCCGACTGGAGTGACGCGATGGAGCAGCAAGCGCTTCGTACCGAACTGAATCTGAGTGTTTCCGGTGGTGGAAAGGCTAATCAATACTTCTTTTCTGCCGGCTACCTGAACGATAAAGGTATTGCACTCGAATCCGGCTACCAACGTTTCAACCTTCGTTCGAACGTGACCAGTGAAATGACTTCCTGGCTGAAAGGAAGCATCAACCTGAGTTTTGCCCATTCCATGCAGAATTATCCGGTTTCTTCGGATTCCAAAACAAGCAACGTGATTACGGCAGGACGTACTATGCCCGGATTTTATCCTATTTGTGAAATGAATACGGACGGCAGCTACAAGCTGGATGACAATGGGGATCGTATCTACGATTTCGGTTCATACCGTCCTTCCGGTTCTATGGCTAACTGGAACTTGCCGGCTACCTTGCCTTTGGATAAATCGGAACGGATGAAAGATGAATTTTCCGGTCGTACTTATCTCGAAGCTACGATCATCGAAGGGCTGAAATTCAAGACAAGTTTCAACTTCGACCTGATCAACTATAATACGCTGGATTATACGAATCCGAAAATCGGTCCGGCTCTGGAAAACGGAGGTGGTTCCAGCCGCTTGAACTCACGTACTTTTTCATGGACATGGAACAACATCGCGTCGTATGATAAAACCATCGGTGATCATCACTTTAATGTGCTTGCCGGAATGGAAGCCTATTCGTACCGTTATGATGAACTGACTGCTTCACGTACGAAGATGGCACAGCCCGATATGCCCGAACTGGTAGTCGGCTCACAGTTGACAGGCGGTTCCGGTTATCGTATCGATTATGCTTTGGTGGGATATCTCACCCAGGCGCTTTATGACTATCAGAATAAATACTTTTTCTCCGCTTCCTTTCGTCGTGACGGTTCTTCCCGTTTTGCACCGGAGACTCGCTGGGGGAACTTCTGGTCTTTGGGAACTTCATGGCGTATCGACCGTGAAAGTTTTATGGCTTCCACTGCCAACTGGCTTTCTGCTCTGACATTAAAGATGAGCTACGGTGCACAGGGAAATGATAATCTGGGTACTTATTATGCAAGCAAGGGACTTTATACCATCGTTTCCAATCTCGGAGAGAATGCCTTGGTTTCCGACCGTATGGCTACTCCGAACCTGAAATGGGAGACGAACCTGAACTTTAACGTCGGCGTTGATTTCTCACTGTTTAACAACCGTTTTTCCGGTTCGTTCGACTTCTTTACGCGTCGTTCCAAAGACTTACTTTATTCCCGTCCGATCGCTCCTTCCTTAGGATATGGCTCTATTGATGAGAATGTAGGCGCATTGAAGAATACAGGTATTGAGATGGTGCTGAACGGAACCATTATCAATCAGAATGGATGGGTATGGAAACTCGGAATGAACCTGACGCATTATAAGAATAAGGTGACGGAACTTCCGCTGAAGGATATGCCGCAAAGTGGCGTAAATAAATTGCAGGTAGGACGGTCAGTCTATGACTTCTATATGAAAGAATGGGCGGGAGTAGACCCTGACAACGGTAATCCGCTGTGGTATATGGATGAGAAAGATGCCAATGATAATTTGACCGGAAAACGTGTCACAACAAGCGACTATGCTTCGGCAAATTATTATTACGTCAATAAATCTTCCCTCCCGAAAGTTTATGGTGGTTTCAATACATCGCTTTCATGGAAAGGGTTCGATCTGTCCGCCATCTTTGCTTATAGCATCGGCGGATATATCTACAACCGTGATATTACTATGATTCTGCACAACGGAAGTTTGGAAGGCCGTGACTGGTCTACGGAGATATTGAAGAGATGGACACCGGAAAACCGTTATACAGACGTGCCTGCTTTGAGCACTACTTCCAATAACTGGAACTCAGCTTCCACCCGTTTCTTGCAGAACAATTCATATATGAGACTGAAAAACCTGACGCTATCTTACGATCTGCCGAAACAGTGGATCAGCAAACTGGCATTGAGCAGTGTTCAGGTGTTTGTGCAGGGCGATAACCTGTTCACTATTCACCGGAATCAGGGACTTGACCCTGAACAGGGAATCACGGGTATCACTTATTACCGTTATCCGGCTATGCGAACTATTTCCGGAGGTATCAATCTATCTTTCTAAAATTACACGATATATGAAAAAGATAAAAATTCAATCTATACTTACTGCTGTTGCCGGACTGTTTCTGGCGACAAGTTGTAGCAGTAGCTTTCTGGATACGGAACCTACGGATGCGGTAAGCTCTGATCAGGTAGCAGTAGCCGGAAATGCAGAACGTCTCTTCAACGGAGCTTGGTATAACCTGTTTGAATACGGCACGACGTATGCCAATATTGGTTATCGGGCACTTCAATGTCAGGATGATATGATGGCAAGCGATGTTGTCTCCCGTCCGAAATATGGGTTCAATTCTTCCTATCAGTTTAATGATGTGGCGATTCCTTCCGATGGAAGAACTTCGTTTGCCTGGTATCTGATCTATAAGACAATTGATAACTGCAACACTGCCATTTCGATTAAGGGTGACTCCGAGGAACTGCGGCAGGCACAGGGACAGGCATTGGCTTTGCGTGCCTTTTGTTATCTGCATTTGGTACAGCATTATCAGTTTACATATTTGAAAGATAAAGATGCTCCCTGTGTGCCTATATATACGGAACCGACTACAAGCGGTACCAAGCCGAAAGGCAAATCGACAGTGGCGCAAGTTTATCAGCAGATCTTTGATGATTTGAATCTTGCACAGGATTATCTGACAAACTACGTCCGCAAGGGAGACGGGCAGAAATTCAAACCGAATACGGATGTTGTCAACGGTCTTATGGCACGTGCTTACTTATTGACAGGACAATGGGGAGAGGCCGCCAAAGCTGCCGAAGCTGCACGCAAAGGATATTCATTAATGACTACCACTGCCGAGTACGAAGGTTTTAATAATATTTCCAATAAGGAATGGATTTGGGGATCTCCTCAAACACTTTCGCAATCGGATGCAAGTTATAATTTCTACTATCTGGATGCAACGTATGTCGGAGCTTACAGTAGCTTTATGGCCGACCCGCACTTGATGGATACTTTTGTTAAAGGTGACATCCGTCTGCCTCTTTTCCAATGGATGCGTGAAGGATATCTGGGTTATAAGAAATTCCATATGCGTTCGGATGATACTGCAGATCTGGTACTGATGCGTTCGGCAGAAATGTATCTGATAGAAGCGGAAGCCAAGGTCAGAGATGGAGTAGCACTGGATCAGGCTGTTGCCCCATTGAATACATTACGTACTGCCCGTGGCGTAGGTAATTATGATGTGACAGGGAAAACAAAAGAGCAGGTGATTGACGAAATTCTGATGGAGCGCCGACGCGAACTTTGGGGAGAAGGATTCGGTATAACGGATGTACTCCGTAATCAGAAGGCGGTAGAACGCATGGCTTTATCTGAGGATATGCAGAAAACGGAAGTGGATTGCTGGCAGGAAGGCGGCAGTTTTGCGAAAAGAAATCCGTTAGGACATTGGTTCCTTAATTTTCCGGATGGTAAAGCGTTCTCAGCGAACAGTTCTTATTATCTGTATGCTATCCCTGAAAAAGAGATTAATGCAAACCCTAACTTATAAATAGCTCTCTTAATTTTTTGACTTTGACCTTAACTTGTAGACCGGTATACGTCGTGACGATGCATACCGGTCGTTTTTTTATACCTGTATCTTCTGTTTCTTTAAATTGGGCAAAAAGAACGTGACTAATCCCAATAACGGCATATAAGCGCAAACGTTATAAACCGACTCAATTCCAAATTTATCAGCCATATTGCCAAGTACAGCCGAAGCGATACCTGCTACTCCAAAGGCAAAACCAAAGAAAAGACCGGAAATCAACCCTAACTTGGTAGGGAGCAGCTCTTGCGCATAAAGCAGGATAGCCGGAAAAGCAGACGAAAGCATCAGCCCTACACAAAAACTTAAAATGATGGTCCATGCTAAAGTGGCATGCGGCATCAGTAAGCTAAAAGGTGCAGCTCCTAAGATAGAAGCCCAAATCACATATTTACGTCCTACACGGTCGCCGATAGGACCGCCGAGCAATGTTCCGATAGCAGTAGCTACCAGAAAAATAAATAAGTATAATTGAGATTCCTGTACAGTTACATTGAATTTATGAATCAAGTAGAATGTATAATAACTGGTAAGGCTTGCCATATAAATATACTTTGAGAAGATTAATATCAGTAGGATGCCGATAGATAAAGCAGTCTTATCCATCGGTAAAGGCAAATGTACAGCCTTTTTCACTGTAGCCTTTTGCTCTTTCATTCGGTTGAGATAAGATTTGTACCATTTGCAGATCGGGTACATGACACCGATAGCAGCCAAAGCAAAAAGCGCAAAAACGGCCAGATGCTCTCTGCCATAAGGAGCCACCAGCAAAGCTACCAATAAAGGACCTAGTGAACCTCCTAAATTGCCTCCTACCTGAAATAACGATTGTGCCAGTCCCCGTTTCCCACCCGAAGCAAGAAAAGTAATACGCGATGCCTCCGGATGCAAGACGGAAGAACCGATTCCGATCAGAAAAACAGAGATCAGCATCCAATAAAGATTGTTGGAGAATGCCAGATTGATCATTCCTATCATTGTAAAGCTCATTCCGATAGGTAGTGACCAGGCAACGGGATGTTTATCGAAGATGATTCCGGTGATTGGCTGGAATACCGAAGCCGAGAGTTGATAAACCAGTGTGATAAGGCCGATCTGTGCAAAGTTGAGTCCCAAATCGTCTTTGAATAATGGATAGGCTGCCGATATAACGGACTGCAAAAGATCATTGAGACAATGCGAAAGGCTTAATGCGATGAGGATAGAAAACGTAATTCTTCCTACGGGTTGTTCCTGATTCTGTACCATAATACCTATTCTTTTGAAATGTTCCTGAAAAAATGACTGCAAAGGTACGTAAACTTCCCGTTTCTCAATATATTTGTCACTATTAAATCTATAAGTAATGAAGAAAGTAGTAGTAGCGATGGATTCTTTCAAAGGGTGTCTTTCCTCATCAGAGGTGGAAAAGGCGGTGGAAGAAGGCATAAAGCTGGTTTGTCCGGATTGTGAAGTCATTCGTTTTCCGATAGCCGACGGAGGTGAGGGAATATTGACTGTCTTGGTAGAAGCAACACGAGGCACTTATCAGAAGATCATAGCGAATGATCCTTTGATGCGCCCGATAGAAACCACTTATGGAGTTTCGGGTGATAAACGCGTTGCTTTTATTGAGATGGCCACCGTGAATGGTCTGCCGCTATTATCAGAAACTGAACGAAATCCGATGCTGACCACTACTTATGGAACCGGTGAATTGATATTGCACGCTATTGAACAGGGATATCGGGAATTTGTCATTGGTATCGGAGGAAGTGCTACGAATGATGCCGGAGTAGGTATGTTACAAGCATTAGGAGCCCGATTTCTCAATAAGGATGGAGCAGTCTTGGGAGAAGGAGGCGAAATCCTGCATCGAATTGCCGCTATTGATTTTTCTTCCGTTCACCCTGCACTTGAAGATACTCGTTTCACGATAGCCTGTGATGTACGAAATCCCTTTTGTGGTCCGGAAGGCGCTGCGCATGTTTTTGCCCGGCAGAAGGGGGCGGATGATGCAATGATAGAGAAATTAGATGCGGGTATGCAGTCTTTTTCCCGATTGATCCATTCAACTACCGGAAGAGAAATCACTCACGTTCCCGGAGCAGGAGCTGCCGGAGGCTTGGGAGGTGCTTTTCTTGCTTTTCTGAATGCTGAACTAAAGCCCGGCATTGATTTACTGCTCCAAACATTGAAATTTAGTGAGAAAATAAAAGGTGCTGATCTGATCATAACCGGTGAGGGGAGAACAGACCGTCAATCTTTAATGGGAAAAGTACCTTCCGGAATATTAGAAGAGGCGAAACGACAAGGGATACCGGTCATTGTTGTGGCAGGCAGCATAGAGGATACGGAAATTCTGAATCAGGCAGGTTTTCAAGGTCTCTTTTCTATCATTCCTTCGCCCATGTCTTTAGAAACAGCCATGAAGCCGGAAGTCGCTAAGAAAAATATTTGCCGGACTGTTGCTCAAATTATCTCTTTAGTGAATTTATAGTGGCGTTTGGAGTGTAAATTGTCGTTAATTCATTTTTGACTTACTGAACTATTCGTGGTACCTGATGTTGTTAAATAAAAAAGGAGGATAAAATGGGCTTTATTTGGTATATTATTATTGGTATTATAGCCGGCTTTCTTGCAGGTAAGATAATGCGTGGCGGAGGTTTTGGCCTTATTATAAATTTGTTACTTGGTATTCTCGGAGGAGTGCTGGGCGGTTGGGTATTTGCCCTTTTCGGACTTGCGGCTTCGGGATTGATTGGAAGTTTGATAACTTCTACCGTAGGAGCTATTCTGGTATTATGGATTGCTTCTTTATTCTCGAAATCTAAATAAAGATTTTATATAATTTATTTTTAATCTAAAAACAGAACTTAATTATGGAATGTAGACATGGGAATTTCTGGATTGGACTTGGAATTGGTTCAATCCTTGGTGCAGTAGCTTATCGTCTTTCACGTACAGCAAAAGCCAGACAGTTGGAAAGTGATATTTATAACGCTATTCACCGTATCGGTCGTGATGCTGAAATAGCAGCAGCCGAAGCTGAAAGAAAAGCGATGAATCTTGGCTTAAAAGCTGTTGAAACAGGAGCTAAAGTCGCAGATAAAGTAGCTGAAGAGGCTGATAAAGCAGTTGGAAAAGCAAAAGAAAAATGGGAGAAATAATCATCCTTGAAAGTGGTAATCAGGTTTAAAATAACCGGTTATCACTTTTCTTTTATACTAATAGCTTTCTTCTTGAAAATTTACCTTAACCAAATACTGTCACTATCCCTCATATCTGTTTATGCATAAACAAATCAGTGTGTGCCCGTACACATTTTACCTTTTATATCCCTCTTTTTGTTTCTTTTCACAGATAAAAAGCTTTTCTGTCATGGTGTTTATTACCTCCCAAACATATATTTGATGGCTTTTTCCATTATTTTTCTTATGTTTAACAACATACGTATTACTTGCCTTCCTTTATTAAATATCTGAATATCATATTTATAGCATTTTTATAGTAGAACGTGTGTGCGCACACACTTTTGCTTAATTCAATAATTCATTTTACATTTGTCGTCGAAAAACAAGATACTTATCAGTAAATGGACAAAGAATTCTCAAATATTCGTATTGTAGACATCGCCAAGATGGCGGGAGTCTCTGTCGGTACGGTAGACCGGGTGATTCACAATCGTGGACGGGTATCTGAAGAGAACAGGAAGAAAGTTCAGACTATTCTGGAAATGGTTCATTATCAGCCGAATCTGATGGCGCGTTCGTTGGCATCTAAAAAACAATATCATTTTGTGGCAATTACTCCTTCTTTTACGCACGGAGAATATTGGGAAGCTATTTCCGATGGTATCGATAAGGCGGCTTCAGAGATGGAATCTTATAATATAACGATCACTAAACTCTTTTTCGATCAATACAATAACAAGACATTTGATGATATTGTCCGCAACCTGTTGGATGAAAAAGTAGATGGGGTATTGATTGCAACACTGTTTACCGACTCTGTTATACGGCTTTCGCAAGAGCTTGACAGGAATGAAATTCCCTATGTTTATGTTGACTCCAATATTGAAGGGCAACATCAGTTGGCATATTTCGGAACGGAGTCTTATGATGCCGGAGTGATTGCTGCGCGATTATTGACAGACAAGATTTCTTCGACTTCGGATATTCTGATGGCACGAATTATTCATAGTGGAAAAAACGACTCAAATCAAGGAAAAAACCGGAGAGAAGGCTTTTGTCATTATCTGAAAGAAACAGGATTTACCGGAAATTTGCATGAAGTAGAATTGAAAATCAATGATTCGGTTTACAATTTTATCAAACTGGATGAAATCTTTGAAGCGAATGCAACTATAGAAGGAGGAATCATCTTTAATTCAACTTGCTATATCTTAGGAAACTACCTGAAAGCAAGAGGAATGCAAAAAGTAAAATTGGTTGGCTACGATCTTATTGAAAGGAATACTCAACTGCTCTCCGATGGTGTTATCACTGCATTAGTTGCACAGCGCCCCGAACGACAGGGGTACGATGGCATTAAGTCATTGTGCAATCATTTGCTGTTCAAGCAGAACCCCGAAAAGGTGAACCTGATGCCGATTGATATTCTTCTAAAAGAAAATCTGAAATATTATCTGAACAATAAGTTATAAACCATATAAATAAAAGAACCATGAACGAATTATTTAACGTAAAGGACAAAGTTGTTGTTATCACCGGTGGAGCCGGAATCTTAGGTAAGGGTATCGCTGCATACTTAGCTAAAGAAGGAGCTAAAGTTGTTGTACTCGATAGAAGCGAAGAAGCAGGTAAGGCATTGGTAGAAAGTATCAAAGCTGAAGGAAATGAAGCTATGTTCCTGTATACGGACGTAATGGACAAAGAAGTGCTGGAAGGTAACAAAGTGGAGATCATGAAAGCCTATGGACGTATTGACGTATTGCTGAACGCTGCCGGAGGTAATATGGCAGGCGCAACAATTGCTCCGGACAAAACTTTCTTTGACTTGCAGATTGATGCCTTTAAGAAAGTGGTGGATCTGAATCTGTTTGGTACGGTATTGCCTACAATGGTATTTGCTGAAATCATGGTAGAACAGAAGAAAGGTTCTATCGTAAACTTCTGTTCCGAATCAGCTCTTCGTCCGTTGACACGTGTGGTTGGTTACGGAGCTGCAAAAGCTGCTATTGCTAACTTCACTAAATATATGGCTGGCGAACTGGCTTTGAAATTCGGTAACGGTCTTCGTGTAAATGCTATTGCCCCGGGATTCTTCCTGACTGACCAGAACCGTGCGCTGTTGACAAACCCTGATGGTTCTCTGACTGACCGTTCTAAGACAATTCTTGCTCATACTCCGTTCAATCGTTTCGGTGAACCGGAAGATCTTTACGGAACTATTCATTATCTGATCAGTGATGCTTCTAACTTCGTAACAGGTACAGTAGCTGTTATCGACGGAGGTTTCGACGCATTCTCCATTTAATACTTATTACTTATTACTTAATACTTATCATATTATGTATCTATGTGAACAAACTTGGCGCTGGTATGGTCCGAATGACCCAGTAAGCTTGTGGGATATCAAACAGGCAGGCGCTACCGGTATAGTAAACGCACTTCATCACATTCCGAACGGCGAAGTGTGGACAGTAGAAGAAATCATGAAGCGTAAGCAAATGATTGAAGAAGTGGGCCTGACTTGGTCTGTTGTAGAAAGTGTACCTGTGCACGAACATATCAAGACACAGACCGGTGATTTCTTGAAATATATTGAAAACTATAAGGAAAGCATCCGTAATCTGGCTAAATGTGGTGTAATGGTAGTTACCTATAACTTTATGCCTGTATTGGACTGGACACGTACGGACCTTGCCTATACAATGCCTGACGGTTCTAAGGCTCTTCGCTTTGAGAGGGCGGCCTTCCTTGCTTTCGACCTCTTTATTCTGAAACGTCCGAATGCTGAAAAAGACTATACTCCGGAAGAAATAGCTAAAGCAAAAGCCCGTTTCGAACAAATGAGTGAAGACGATAAGAAATTGTTGGTTCGTAATATGATTGCCGGACTTCCGGGATCGGAAGAAAGTTTCACTGTAGAACAGTTCCAGGAAGCATTGGATCGTTATAATGATATCGATGCTGAGAAACTTCGTTCTAACTTGATCTTCTTCCTGAAAGAAATTGCGCCTGTGGCTGATGAGGTAGGAGTGAAGCTGGTGATTCATCCGGACGATCCTCCTTATACAATTTTAGGTTTACCGCGTATTCTAAGTACGGAAGAAGACTTTAAAAAACTGATTGAAGCCGTTCCTAACGAATCTAACGGTCTTTGCTTGTGTACAGGTTCTTTCGGTGTACGTGCTGACAATGACCTTGCAGGTATGATGGAGCGTTTTGGCGATCGTGTCAACTTTGTACACTTGCGTAGTACGCAGCGTGACGAAGAAGGAAACTTCTATGAAGCTAACCACCTGGAAGGAAATGTAGATATGTACAACGTAATGAAGAGCCTGATTCTTCTGCAACAACGTCGTAAATGTTCTATCGCTATGCGTCCGGACCACGGTCATCAGATGATTGATGATCTGAAGAAGAAGACAAATCCGGGATATTCCTGCTTAGGCCGCCTGCGTGGATTGGCAGAACTTCGCGGTTTGGAAATGGGTATTGCAAAGTCTATTCTATAAGCAGAATTCATAATTAGCAATCTATTTTAAAGACACTACGGCTATTATTGACAGTAATAATAGTGGTAGTGTCTTTTATATTGCTCATTTACGGAGCTTTCGTATTAAAATAAGCTTCCGGTGTGCAAATCAACTTTTGGCTTTTTAGGCTCGGGGATGATGAGCAAGGCTATTTGTGCACAAGCCTCAGCATCGGCGAGAGCATGGTGATGATTGGTTAAATCATATCCGCATCGGGCTGCCACCGTATGTAGCTGATGATTGGGCAACTCTTTTCCAAACACTTTCCGTGAAGTGCGGCAAGTACAATAAAACTTATAATTGGGATAAGTCATTTCGTATAGCTCGTGAACAGCTTTCAGACAGCCCTCATCAAAAGGACTGTTGTGGGCAACAAGGGGAAGACCGTCTATAAGCGGTTTTATTTCTGCCCATACATCAGGAAAATCTTCCGCTTCTTCCGTATCTGCGTAAGTCAGTCCGTGAACAGCTGTTGTCCATTGCGTATAATAGTTGGGGCAAGGACGGATCAGACGATAGATTTTCTTAACGATTTTTCCGTTCCTCACGATGACAACCCCTACGCTGCATACGCTGGTGCGCTTTCCGTTGGCTGTTTCAAAGTCGATAGCTGCAAAGTCCTTCATGCGTTTTGCTGTTTTTTGAAACACAAATGTACATGATATTTTTTGCAAAATACATGAATTAGCATTTATTCTCTTTATATTTGCGTATAAAATAGACCGATGTACACAGAATATCAGCCCTCTCGTCTACTCGCTCCCTATATCGATAATTATTGGGAATTTAAGGGAACTCCGGAATATGGCATGCGTATCCATATTTTGCCGGATGGTTGTACCGATTTTATTTTTACGTTGGGAGAAGCAGTGAGTAAGGTAAAAGAAGAAACGCTGGTCATGCAGCCTTATCGTTCTTACTTTGTGGGTCCGATGACGAAATATTCGGAGCTTGTCACTTATGCCGAATTCGTTCATCAGTTTGGCGTTCGTTTTCTGCCTTGTGGGTTATCTGGATTTACAAAGTTGCCTTTGCATGAGTTTGCGAATTACAGAGTCAGTACGAATGAAATGCAGGCGGTTTTTGACAGTACCTTTATCGAGAGGTTATGTGAGCAGAATGATGTCCGGGGACGGATTCAGGTCGTTGAAGAATATCTCCTGGCGTATCTTGCACATAACTATCAGCCTGTTGATACCCAAGTTGCCGCAGCGGTGAATATAATCAATCAGTCCGCAGGGAAGCGTTCTGTTCGTAGTCTGATGGATGAGGTATGCCTGTGCCAGCGTCATTTTGAACGGAAGTTTAAATATAACACCGGATTCACCCCTAAAGAATATAGCCGCATTGTTAAATTCAAGAATGCAGTAGAATTACTGAGAAACACGACCTTTGTCAACCTGCTGACTACCGCCATCGACGCAGGATATTATGACCTGGCACATTTCTCAAAAGAAATCAAAACATTGTCGGGCAATACACCTTCATCATTCCTTTCGCTTACAGTTCCGGAGGATATAACGCTGACTTATATCGAACCTTAGCACCGGATTAGTAAAAGTCGATTTTTTACAATAGAACGGACATCTGTGCCGTTATCTTTGTGGCGAAATAAAATAAATACAATAAGATTATGTCAACAAAAACTATGAAAGAAAAAGCGGTGGAGTTATTGCAGAAATGCGAAGTTGTCACCCTTGCTTCTGTGAACAAGGAAGGCTATCCCCGTCCTGTGCCAATGAGTAAAATCGCAGCAGAAGGAATTTCCACTATCTGGATGTCCACCGGAGCGGATTCATTGAAGACTATTGATTTTTTATCGAATCCGAAAGCAGGATTATGTTTTCAGGAGAAGGGGGACAGTGTGGCATTGATGGGAGAAGTAGAAGTCGTGACAGACGAGAAACTGAAGCAGGAACTTTGGCAGGACTGGTTTATCGAACACTTTCCCGGTGGTCCTACAGATCCGGGTTATGTATTGCTAAAGTTTACCGCCAATCACGCAACCTACTGGATTGAAGGCACTTTTATTCATAAAAAGCTTGACTAATCTTGGTTTAGAGCGATTATAAAATTGACAGGTAACGGTACATTTGTGTACGAAAAAAGAGAAAGACATTCCCAAAGTAAGGATTGTTTTTCTCTTTTATGTTTAGGCTGGAAGACGTGGTTTTCGTCTATCTGACATTCATTTAGAATTCAAACTTTTCCAGTTTCATTTCAGCTAATTCCTGAATGATACCTACGTATTGTGCAAAATGAGCGGTTTTCTCGTGTGCAGCCAGTACTTCAGCATTCTGCCATGTTTCGCAAATCATGAAAACATCACGGCGGGTACTGCTTTCAAAAGTATCATAAGCAATGCATCCTTCTTCTTTCAAAGAGCAGGCAGTCAGTTCTTTTGCTGCCTCAATCGCTTTTTCGCGGTTTGTTTCGTTTACACGAACAAAAACATTTAATCTGATCATAGTTCTTTTATTATTTATGTGATTAAAAAGAATGGTTTCATCACTGTGTTTGTGAAGAACCGAAGGCAAAGATAGTATTTTTCTGTAGCTTCCCGCAGGCTGTTTTCAAATTTTCATATAAACTTCATATAATCATAAAAAATCGGTTATATTTGCATCTGAATTCTAAAAGCAACTATTTTGGGCACCATTCTTAAATTTGTTATAGCTTAATATTAGCCTCATAAACCACAGGCTAATTTCTTTCGTTTGAGTACTTCTACTTGAACCGGTTTTTCATTTTATCAATTTTATTATTCACTGCATCGTTTTTTAAAGACGAGTGCAATTTGGTATTCAGGCTTTTAGTCAGACTCCTTATGATGATTCGAAAGCTGTGGGTACATTGAGAATGAATGGAAAATTTCGTAAGAAATAGTAAGCTGAACATAGAAAAAGAAATTAAAAGGATTGAGCAACAGCCGATTGCCCCTCTTGAGCGGATAAAGCAGATAATAGATGTCATACAGACATCACTTACTTTGCTGAAAAGGGCAGTTGCCGAATATCAATTTCAGAACCCTGAAGAAGAAATTCAGTTCTTTAAAGTCTGGAAACCGCAGATTTCCGGCTTGCTGATGTTTTATATCCGTTTATATCAGATTGAAAAGAACCGTGTCGGCAAATCCCTGTCGGCTCAATGCAAATATTTAAAGATGGAACTGGAGAATATACAGAAGTCATTTTTGAATAATAGCTTCTATGATTATTATCGTGCCGGTCAGACCGAACTTGATAACCACTATTTTATCCGTGAGAATTATGATATTCTTTCCGATGTTCATTGTCATTTGCTGGACAGGGATCCTTCTTTTACCACCTTACACGATTCAAGCGTTGCAATGATTCTGGCGAATAGTCATTTGATAGAATATGTATCAGACGAGATCGATTCGCTGTCAGACAAACTGCATCTTAAATTCACCTCCATAGTAGACAGTAAATTGCTGCAATGGACGGATAGTAAAGTCGCCTTGGTTGAATTCATCTATGCGATCTATGCGGGCAAATGCTTTAATAATGGAAATACCAGTCTGAAAGACATCGCTTTTTGTTGCGAGGTACTTTTCAATATCGAGATTGGGGACTTTTATCGTATCTTCTTGGAAATCAGGAATCGGAAGAAGAACAGGACACAATTTCTTGATAAGTTGAAGGATAAAATACAGAAGATGATGGATGAGCTCGACAGATAAATTTCACGCCATCTTGTGACATCTTGTGAATTTTATAAATGGCTTATATCCAACTTTGCTTTATGGATACAACATTTACATGGGAGATAAAGGCAAAGAATTCTCCTTTATTAATTAAGAAATGCAGTCATTGCGATAGTGACCGGTTTTACTGCAGTGATAAGTTTAGAATGAATGCGCAGAAAAAGAACATCGATGTCTGGCTGATATATCGGTGTGTGAAATGCGATAATACTTGCAACATTACTTTGCTGTCACGTACCAAATCGGATTTGATAGATAAAGTCCTGTTTCATAGCTTTTCCATGAACGATCGGAAAGCAGTCTGGAAATATGCTTTTTCTGCCGAACTTGCCGGCAGGAATCATTTGAAAACGGATTATGATAGTGTAGAATATGAGGTTACGGATAACTTCTCGAAAGAAGATATAATCCGTGTGCCCGATGCAACCATAAAGATTCAAATCAAATATGAGTTTGAATTTAATCTGAAATTGTCGTCTTTATTAAAAAGGAATTTTCTTCTTTCCAGCACTCAGCTAAGGCGTCTGTTTGAACAGGGAGTGATTTCGCTTCTTTCCGGTAAAGAGCCGCAGAAATATAAAGTAAAGGACGGAGATATCCTGTTGATGGATAAAGAACATTTGCTTGTTATGATGGACTTTGTGGATAGCTTTATGGTAAAAACAGGCATTGATTGATTTTTTATTACTACATTTGTCTGATATGGGACAGGGAATTCAGAAACTAAGTACTATTATAAATTCAGAGATATGAGAAAGTTGTTTTTATTAGCTATTGTTTTATGTGTATGGAGTGTTGTTGCCGATGCTCAGGAGAGTGAGAGAAGATATATTGAGGTAACCGGTTCTTCTGAAATAGAAGTTGTGCCGGATGAGATTCATCTTTTGATTCAGATAAAGGAATATTGGAAAGAGGAATTTGTGCCGAATTCCAAGCCGGAAGATTATAAAACGAAAGTTCCGTTGGAATGGATTGAAAAAGATTTGCGTCGGGTGCTAAGTAGGGCAGGAATTTCGGATGAGGCTATTCGTGTGCAGGAAATTGGAGACTATTGGCGTCAGAAAGGAAAAGAATTTCTGATAGGTAAGCAACTGGACATCCGGTTTACTGACTTCGAAAAGATAAATGCCGTTATTAAGAAGATTGATACGAAAGGTATCGAGTCCATGCGTATCGGGGAGCTGAAGCACAAGGATTTGCCGAACTATCGGAAACAAGGTAAGATAGAAGCATTGAAAGCAGCACGTGAAAAGGCATCTTATCTTGTGGAAGCTATGGGACAAAAACTGGGTGAGGTCATTCGTATTGTCGAACCGGCTTCGAGCTATGTAAGTCCTTATTCTCTTTATCAGGCACAGAGTAATGTCAGTATGGGGACAGCTGCCACTGAGCAATATCGCGTTATTAAATTGCGGTATGAGATGACGGCGCGTTTTGCTATTGAATAATTTTTTTCTTGCTAAGAATTACAGTTCGCATTACATAAAACTGTACCTTTGTATGCGATGAGCTATTCGTCTGACAGCTGTTGAACTTTCGTCTGACAACTGTTATCTTTTCGTCTAACAACTGTCAGACGAAAAAGAAACAGTTGTCAGACGATTATTTTTATGCTAAACTAAAGTTAAGGTTTAGTATAAGAGGACTGAAATGTTAGCGAATAAACTGATAGACACATAAACAACTAATAAAAAATATACTAATGAGTGCATTTTATGATTTGTATGAGACTCCGGACCCTAATGATACAGGGGAGAAACAACCCCTTCATGTCCGCATTGTTCCGAGTGGAACTTATTCGAAAAAAGATTTTATAGAACGCGTATCCCGTCACCAACCTTTTCCGCACAATATAATTGAAGGAGTACTTGGCGCTGTAGTTGATGAACTGGCCGAAGCCTTGGCGGATGGATACATCGTGGAATTGGGCGAACTTGGACATTTCAGCATTTCGTTGAAGTGTACCCATAAAGTGATGACTAAGAAAGAAATTCGCGCCGAGTCTATCCGTTTTGACAATGTTCATTTACGTACTTCCAAAGAATTTAAAAAGAAAATAAAGCGGGAGATAGAACTTGAACGAGTTGAGAACTCCAATGAAAAAACTCACAATGCTAAAATATCCATTGAAGACCGTCTCCAAATGTTGCAGGAATTTCTGAAGAAAAACGGAGGAATCACGCGTATAGAATATAGCAGACTGACCGGACTCCCCCGATTGAAAGCAATTGATGATTTGAATACTTTCATCAAGGAGGGAACTCTTCGCAAGAGGGGAGCAGGACGAACTGTCTTTTATGTGTGGAAACAGGAAGAATGATATTATAACAGAAAACCATCTTTCTTTTTGCTAACAATTTTGTATCTTTGTGTGTATATAGAGAAAATAGTAAGATTATGGCAAGAATAACAATACCTTATGCAGTAGCTGATTTCATAGATTTGCGTGAACGAGGTTTTTATTATGTGGATAAAACAGATTATATTCCTAAATTAGAGGATTATAATGCTCCTATACTTCTCCTAATGAAATAATACGTAATGAACTATTGCAGTCACTTAAAATACAAATATGAAAACAAAGAAATTATTAGGAATATTTTTTCTATTCCTTTGCACAATTACCCTTGTAAGTTGTGGAGACGATGAAAAGCAAGAAATATATTCTCTGTCATTTGAGAAAGGATATTATGAGCGTCCTTTGTTGGGAGCAAAAAATATCCCCGTCAGAGGTGGTAATAGAGACTATACCGTAACCGTTCAAAATACAGATGTTTTAAGCATAGATATTGATTTATCAAGTCCGATAGATATGGGTAATTTAGTTGTGAAACCCAAACAAAAAGGAGAAACCACCATTACTGTCAAGGATAATGTAACTAACGAAACGGTTGATTTAAAAATAAAAATAGTCGATAGTTATTTGAACCTGAAAGTTGCACATCCTGCACAAGTACCCTACACCGGAGGTGAAAATCTATTTTTTATAAATAATTCAGATAGGGATTTTTATCTTTTCGATGAAAAAATGGAAAAGAAAGAATGTACGGGAAATTACCAGTTTCTTATTAAAAACAGTACTTGTTATATGATATTGAATTTTGATAAGGAGCTGAACGATAAAAGAACCTATGAATACAATATATCTAATACATCAGAACGTATGTTTACTCTTATAGAAATATTGTTAGGTATTGACTGGAATATGAAAGCTGATTTAATTAATAGATCAACAAGGTCAGCATCTCCTGTGACAATGAATGCGGTAGATACAGAAACAAATATAATTCAGTATTTTGTGGCAGGCTCAAACGATATACCTGAAAATATATTGGATTAGAATCGGTTATTACTATTCTTTTAATAACACATATTAAGTCAGATAATTTGCACCTTTTGTTTCATACGAGTATCTTTGCTTCACTATTCTGTTAAAACGATAGGGGAGAATGTATCACAAGAGAAAAATAAGAGCATACATAGCATGGATGTTATTCATGACATTCATTCCCTTCTTTGTAGTGAAAACCTTTCACTATCATGGAAGTGAAGATGAAACGTCATGCTCTCATGCCGAACATTCCCGGAGTCATGCCGAGGATTGTGCCATATGTAAATACTCCCTTTCTCTCTTTACAGAACCTCAGTCGGTAGAATTTCACTGTATATTGACGCTCGTTCCTTACGAGCCGATTACTTATCAGGATAAGGTTGTCTGCAAACGAACTTATTCGCATCACCTACGAGCGCCTCCTGCCGCATAATTACATATTCATATTTTCTAGGAAGACAGGTTCATTGTAACTTGTCCTCACATTCATTTTACACATTATATAAAAGATTGTAATTGATGCGTATCGGAATTATTTCGGGCGTAATAGGGTTGTTTGTAACCTTACCCGTCCACGCACAGAAGTCCGATTCAATCAAGAGTATGCTTTTGCCTGATGTTGTTGTGACCGAGTCGTACCAACAGCGTCAAGCCAAGAAGTCTGCACTTACGGTTGAAGTGATAGAACAGGATTTTCTGCGCAAACATTTTACGGGAAACTTCATGCAGGCAATGGAGAATATTCCCGGAGTACAAGCTATGGACATAGGCTCCGGCTTCTCCAAACCGATGATTCGGGGGATGGGATTCAACCGGATAGCCGTATTGGAAAACGGAATCAAGCAGGAAGGCCAGCAATGGGGAGCCGACCACGGACTGGAACTGGATGCCTTTAATATCGAAGCAGTCAATGTCTTGAAAGGTCCTTCCTCACTGCTTTACGGCAGTGATGCCATGGGCGGAGTGATTGATATAGCCTCTCCTCCCATACCTTCTGCGAATATGCTCTTCGGCGATGTCACCCTATTGGGCAAATCCGTCAACGGAACACTGGCAGGTTCGCTGATGCTGGGACTTAAAAAGAATGCCTGGTATGTGCAAATCCGTTATTCCGAACAGCACTTCGGTGATTACCGCATCCCTACGGATACCATTGTCTACCTGACTCAGAAAATGCCCGTCTATGGGCGTAAACTGAAAAATACGGCAGGAGTGGAACGCAATATCGGCCTTTTCACCCAATATCAGCGAAAAGGCTATAAAGCAGACTATTCCATCAGTAATGTCTATCAGAAGACGGGGTTCTTTCCGGGCGCACACGGTGTCCCCGACGCATCGCGCGTAGAAGATGACGGAGACAGCCGGAATATCGAACTGCCTTACAGCAAGGTAAATCATCTGAAAGTAACCACACATCAGCAATATGCTTGGGAGAAACTGATCCTGTCCGGTGATTTGGGATTTCAGAATAACCATCGGGAGGAATGGAGTGCTTTTCATACTCATTACGGCTCCCAGCCTGCGCCGGAGAAGGACCCGGATAAAGAACTGGCTTTCGATCTGAACACATACAGTGCTTCGGTAAAAGCCCGCTTTATTGGCTCTTCTTCATGGGAGCATACGTTGGGGTGGGATGGGCAACATCAGCAGAACGACATTTCCGGCTATTCATTCTTGTTGCCGGAATACCATCGTTCTACTACCGGATTGCTCTGGCTTACGACGTATAAGCCTAATAACATTCTCTCTGTCAGTGGAGGCGTGCGATATGATTATGGTTATATTGGCATCTCTCCGCACGAGGACGTTTATCTGGCGGATTACCTTCGGAGGCAAGGATATGATGATGAACAAGTAGAGTCCTATAAATGGAACAGTCATGCCGTCCGAAAGCATTTCGGTGACTATTCCTTTTCTTTGGGACTGGTATGGACACCCTCCGTTCAGCACATGGTGAAAGTGAACATCGGACGTAGCTTCCGCCTCCCCGGAGCCAATGAACTGGCTGCTAACGGTGTACATCACGGCACTTTCCGTCACGAGCAGGGAGATGCTTCTCTGAAATCCGAGCAAGGATGGCAGATGGATGCTTCCTACAACCTGCGATATCACGGACTTTCCGTTTCCGTGTCTCCTTTTGTCAGTTGGTTCAGTAACTACATCTTTCTGCGTCCCACAGGCGAATGGTCAGTTCTGCCGCATGCCGGACAGATTTACCGCTACACGGGAGCCGAAGCACTGTTTGCCGGAACGGAGGCTACGATAGACATTAACTTTCTGCGTCACTTCAATTACCGTATCTCCGGAGAATACGTCTACACCTACAACTGTGACGAGCATATTCCGTTAAGTTTTTCTCCGCCGTTCGGTATGCGGAATACGTTGACATGGCAAAGAAAACACTATATGCTTTATGCGGAGTGGCAACTTATTGCCCGTCAGAACCGTGTAGACCGTAATGAGGACCGTACACCGGGGGCTAACCTGTTTCATTTGGGTGGCTCGCTGAATATTCCGGTTGGCAGGACTAACGAGATAGAAATAACCCTGACCGCCCGTAATATCTTCAATACCAGATATTACAATCATCTTAGTTTTTACAGGAAAGTAGAAATTCCGGAACCGGGACGAAACTTCCAATTATTAATCAAAATTCCATTTAAAAAATTACTGTAATGAAAACAAAACTTTACCTCCCGATCATCAGCCTTCTGGCAATGTCTGTATTTGCATTTATTTCTTGTGACGATTCGGATAGCGATACCACCAAACCGGTGATTGAACTAAGTGAACCGGAAGAAGGGCAAGAACTGAAAATTGGCGACGAGCACGGAGTACATTTTGAAATGGATCTGTCGGACGACGTCATGTTAAAGTCATATATGATTGAAATACATAGTAATTTCGACCACCATTCGCATGGAAAGAGCAGGGCTGCCGCTACGGACGAAGCCACTGTCGATTTCAGTTTCAACAGGTCTTATGATATCTCCGGAAAGAAAACGGCGCACATCCATCACCACGATATTATAATTCCGGCGAATGCTACTCCGGGCGATTATCATCTGATGGTTTATTGCACGGATGCCGCAGGAAACGAAACCTACATTGCGCGCAATATTGTACTGAGCACTACCGCCGAAGGGGACGATCATCATCACGATGAATAAATAAAATAGCCAGCCTGCCATGCAAAACGGGGGCGGGATGGAGTATCTTTTTTCTCTTATTAATCAGTGTTCGTATAATTTTCTTTAAAAGGTGTAATAGTTATTACACCTTTTGTGTTTCCAAAGCTTTACTTTTGTGAAAAATACTTTTCACTATGATGAAGTTACCATTTATAAACCGAATTTTTCCTTCGTACAGATCGAAGATAATAGCCGTTATCATTGGCGGTATTATTGTAGGCGGAGGAGCTTTATTTATGTACATGCTTCGGGCACATACGTATCTGGGCGATGATCCGGCAGCGTGTGTGAATTGTCACATCATGTCTCCTTATTATGCCACATGGTTTCACAGTTCACATGCACGGGATGCCACCTGTAACGATTGTCATGTTCCTCACGAGAACATTGTAAAGAAATGGACATTCAAAGGAATGGATGGTATGAAGCATGTCGCAGCTTTCCTTACCAAAAGTGAGCCACAAGTGATAGAGGCCCACGAGGCCAGTTCGCAGGTGATTATGAACAATTGTATTCGTTGCCATACACAACTGAATACGGAGTTTGTAAAAACAGGAAAGATAGATTATATGATGTCTATGGTGGGAGAAGGAAAGGCTTGCTGGGACTGTCATCGGGATGTACCTCATGGTGGTAAGAATTCGTTGTCCGCTACTCCGGCAGCTATCGTCCCTCTTTCCGAATCGCCTGTACCGGAATGGCTCCGGAAGATGGTTAATAATAAGGAATAAGCATATACATAACTACGTAATAAAATAATAAAACCGATATACAATGGAAAAGAAATTAAAATCATGGCAAGGATGGCTGTTGTTCGGAGGTTCAATGGTCGTTGTTTTTGTTTTAGGATTATGTGTTTCTGCGTTGATGGAGAGGAGGGCGGAAGTCGCCAGTATCTTTAATAACCGCAAAACTGTCATTAAAGGTATTGAAGCACGCAACGAACTGTTTAAAGATGATTTTCCCCGCGAATATCAGACTTGGACGGAAACGGCAAAGACTGATTTTGAAAGCGAGTTTAATGGCAATGTCGCTGTTGATGCTTTGGAAAAACGTCCGGAAATGGTTATTCTGTGGGCAGGATATGCATTTTCAAAAGACTATTCCACTCCGCGCGGACATATGCATGCTATCGAGGATATTACGGCGTCACTTCGTACCGGTTCTCCTGCAGGTCCGCACGATGGCCCTCAGCCTTCTACTTGCTGGACTTGTAAGAGTCCGGATGTTCCCCGCATGATGGAAGCATTGGGAGTCGATTCTTTCTATAATAACAAATGGGCTGCCTTTGGTGATGAAATCGTGAATCCGATCGGCTGTTCCGACTGCCACGATCCGGAAACAATGAATCTTCATATCAGCCGTCCGGCATTGATTGAAGCTTTCCAGCGTCAGGGAAAAGATATCACAAAAGCTACTCCACAGGAAATGCGTTCATTGGTCTGTGCGCAGTGCCACGTAGAATATTACTTTAAGGGTGACGGTAAATATTTGACTTTCCCGTGGGATAAAGGTTTCACTGTAGAAGACATGGAAGCATATTATGATGAGGCAGGTTTCTATGATTACATTCATAAGTTAAGCCGTACTCCGATCTTGAAAGCCCAGCATCCCGACTATGAAATAGCTCAGATGGGTATTCACGGGCAAAGGGGCGTTTCTTGTGCCGATTGTCATATGCCTTATAAGAGTGAAGGGGGCGTGAAATTCAGTGACCATCACATTCAGAGCCCATTGGCAATGATTGACCGCACCTGTCAGACTTGTCATCGTGAGAGTGAAGAAACATTACGTAACAATGTGTACGAGCGTCAGCGCAAGGCAAATGAAATCCGTAACCGTCTGGAGCAGGAACTGGCAAAGGCGCATATCGAAGCAAAATTTGCCTGGGATAAGGGTGCTACAGAAGATCAGATGAAAGATGTGCTTGCATTGATTCGTCAGGCACAATGGCGTTGGGACTTCGGTGTGGCATCACATGGAGGTTCTTTCCATGCACCGCAGGAGATTCAGAGAATTCTTTCTCATGGTCTGGACCGTGCTATGCAGGCTCGTCTGGCTGTATCCAAAGTTTTAGCGAAGCATGGGTATACGGAAGACGTTCCGATGCCGGACATTTCAACGAAGGCCAAAGCGCAGAAATATATCGGTCTTGATATGGATGCTGAAAGAGCTGCTAAGGAGAAATTCCTGAAAACGACCGTTCCGGCATGGCTGGAGAAGGCAAAGGCAAACGGACGTCTGGCACAAAAGTAAAATAGGGATATATGTGGAGCAAACCGTGGAGTTATAAAGAAGGGCTGGTGATTGGTGCGGGATTACTGGTGATAGGTATTTTGTTGCAAATGGCAGTGGGAGCCATCAACTGGAGCCTGTTTGCCTGTCCGGTCAATGTGATTGTGTTAATGGTTTATATCATTGCGCTGGTAACCATGCACCTTCTTCGTAAACGTGTGTATCTGTTTGGATGGTTGAGCCATTATTCCGCTGCCGTTTCTTCCTTGATATGGGTAGTCGGCATGACGGTGATAATGGGACTTATCCGGCAGGCTCCTTCCGGTCATGCTTCCAATGATATACTGGGATTTTCGCAGATGATTTCGTCCTGGCCTTTCGTCCTGCTTTACTTTTGGATGGTCACTGCATTGGGATTGACTATACTCCGTGCCAGCTTTCCATTCAGGATTGGCAGACTATCCTTTCTTCTCAATCACGTAGGATTGTTCGTGGCATTGATTACGGCTACTTTGGGAAATGCTGATATGCAACGCTTGAAGATGACTACCCGAATGGGAAACGCAGAATGGAGGGCTACCGATGATAAAGGAAAATTGATAGAACTTCCGTTGGCTATCGAACTGAAGGATTTTACGATTGATGAATATCCTCCGAAACTGATGCTGATTGACAATGAAACGGGGGGAGTACTTCCCGAAAAGTCTCCTGTGCATTTCCTGCTTGAAGACGGAGTTTCCGAGGGCAGTCTGCTGGATTGGGACTTGTTTGTCGAACAGTCTATTCCGATGGCTGCTTCCGTAGCTACAGAAGACACACTGAAATTTACAGATTTCCATTCGATGGGAGCGACATATGCAGTGCATCTGAAGGCCGTCAACCGAAAGAACAAACAGACGAAAGAAGGCTGGGTGAGCTGTGGTAGTTTTCTCTTTCCTTATAAGGCGTTGCGTCTCGACTCTCTGACGAGTCTGGTGATGCCGGAACGGGAACCGCAACGTTTTGCTTCGGAAGTAAAAGTCTACACACAGGAAGGAACGATAACGGAGAGTACGATTGAAGTAAATCGTCCGATGGAGATAGCAGGATGGAAAATTTATCAGCTTAGCTATGATGAGTCGAAAGGTCGCTGGAGCGATATCAGTGTCTTTGAGCTGGTTCGCGATCCGTGGTTGCCTGTAGTATATGCAGGGATTATCATGATGATGCTCGGAGCAATTTGTCTGTTTGTCAATGCACAAAAGAGGAAAGAGGAGGACAAGGAATGAGTTGGGAACATTTTATATGGTTTGCGATAGCCGCATTGATTTGCTGGAGCTTGGGCGCGTTTGCTGCCTGGAAAGGAAAGAAGCTGGTATGGGCTTATGGATTTACCTTGTTGGGGCTGGTCATCTTTTTCAGTTTTATCCTCGGTATGTGGATTTCTCTGGAACGTCCTCCGATGCGGACGATGGGAGAGACACGTCTGTGGTATTCTTTCTTCCTTCCATTGGCGGGTTTGATAACGTACGTGCGTTGGAAATATAAATGGATTCTTAGTTTCAGTTGCATTCTCTCACTGGTATTTATCTGTATCAATATCTTTAAACCGGAGATTCACAATAAAACGCTGATGCCTGCTTTGCAAAGTCCGTGGTTTGCCCCTCATGTCATAGTGTATATGTTTGCTTATGCGATGTTGGGAGCTGCGGTGGTCATGGCTGTCTATCTGCTTTGGTTCAAAAAGAAAGATATTGAACGGAAAGAGATGGACTTATGCGATAACCTGACTTATGTGGGCTTGGCATTTATGACATTGGGAATGCTGACGGGAGCTATCTGGGCGAAAGAAGCGTGGGGGCACTACTGGGCTTGGGACCCGAAAGAGACATGGGCGGCAGCTACTTGGTTCTCCTATCTGGTATATATCCATTTCAGGCTGGGCAGACCGTTGAAGAGTCGTCTGGCATTAGTCATTCTGTTAGTATCATTTGTCTTATTACAAATGTGTTGGTATGGAATCAATTACCTTCCATCGGCACAAGGAGTTAGTGTACATACTTATAACTTAAATTGAAATATCAATGAAAACATTTTATTGGTCATTCGTTCTTATGCTATTGCCAAGCATGGCATACACACAAACTACGGAGAAGGAAAATGAATTTTCGATGTCTATGCAAATCAGACCTCGTGCGGAGTATCGAAACGGTGCTATAGTCCCTCGCAATGAAGGGCAGAAGGCTGCATCATTCATTAATAACCGTGCCCGTTTGTCACTGGACTACAAGCGCTCGGACCTTGAAATCAAGATGTCGGCACAGCATGTTGGAGTATGGGGGCAAGATCCGCAGATTGACAAGAATGGTCGCTTTATCTTGAATGAGGCATGGGCAAAGCTGGATTTTGGAAAAGGCTTCTTTGTACAGTTAGGTCGTCAGACGTTAGTTTATGATGATGAACGTATTTTGGGCGGACTGGACTGGAATGTGGCAGGCCGTTATCATGATGCGTTGAAACTGGGATATGCCAATAAGAATAATGAAATACATGCTATTCTGGCTTTCAACCAGAATGATGAAAAAACGGCAGGTGGTACTTATTACAATTCTTCTATTGGTCAGCCTTACAAGAATATGCAGACTGTGTGGTATCACTATAAAGCAGATAAGACTCCGTTCGGGGCTTCTTTACTGTTTATGAATTTAGGGCTGGAGACGGGGAATCAGCTTACACAAGATTCTCACACTCGCTATTTGCAAACGATGGGAACTTATCTTACATATAAAAATAGTGGCTGGAACCTGGATGGTGCTTTCTATTATCAAACAGGTAAAAATAAGAATGCAGAGAGCGTTTCCGCTTTTATGGCAAGTGCTACGGCAGCTTATGCGTTCAATAAGACATGGGGAATGGTTGTAAGTTTTGATTATTTGAGCGGAAATGAAGAAGGTAGTAGTAAATTTAAGGCTTTTGACCCTCTTTATGGGACGCATCATAAATTCTATGGCAGCATGGATTATTTCTACGCTTCTGCATTCAACAAAGGATTTGCTCCCGGATTAATAGATGGTCGTCTTGGGGCTCGTTTCCGTGCATCTGCCAAGGTAGATATGGAACTCAATTATCATTATTTTGCTACTGCTACTGAAGTAGATTTTAAAGAAGATTTGAAGAAGTCACTCGGTTCGGAAGTTGACTATCAGATCAATTGGTCCGTAATGAAAGATGTGAAACTCTCTGCCGGTTATTCTTTTATGCTTGGAACGAAGACGATGGATGCTGTGAAAGGCGGAAATCATAAGAGCTGGCAAGACTGGGGATGGGTATCTGTCAATATCAACCCGAAAGTGTTTTTTACAAAATGGTAATTGAAACCTAGCTAGGATTCAGATTAAACCGTTGATAGAATATAAAAAGTGGCACAGCATTAAATTTAGGCTGTGCCACTTTCTTTTTATTATAAGTATTTCTCCAGCGCCATTTTATTCAGAATCTCGATCTTTTTTCCTTCCATTGTGATCAGTCCTTCCTTGATTATCTTATTGATTTCTTTGGATAAAGCAGGACGTGATACATTCAGGTACTCGGCAAGCTGTGACTGGGTATGCATGATCTCTACAATCAGAGAATCTTTTTTCTTATGTTCGAATAAGTAAACAATAAACCTTTCGCGTACAGTCTTGCGCGACAGAGGTTTCAAACGTGATACGGTACATATATTGCAATTTCCGGCGATGCAAAGAAAATTGTGCAACACCTGCGGGTCCTGACTGATGACTTTAAAAGTGGAATCTTTGGTTGCCATGAGTACCACGCTGTCTTCCAAAGCAGTAAAAGTAGCTGGCAACGTATTGTTTGAATTGAAAAGGTGAGGGGTGGCAAAGGTACGTGGTGCGATGATATACTCAATCATCACTTCGTTCCCCAATCCGTCAATGATATCCGTGCGTAGTTTTCCTTCCAATAACACATATAGTTTGTTGCAAGGTGTACCTTGCGTAACAACTATTTCTTTTTTATCCGCTGCATAGATAACGAAATCCAGTTTATCCAACAGAGATTCCTTAATGTTCAGAGGTAAATCCCGAAATAAAGGGATTTGAAATAATTTTTCTTTATGTGCGTTGGTCAGTTGTATTTTTTTCATTGCATTATGTTGTTCGTATCATGGGCAAAGATATGAATTATATATGGGCAGAGAAAATCTTTTTTTATGTTTGTGCCGCCGAAAGACCGATTATGGATGAGATGAAAAGGATATTGATAAAAAGTAAAAATGGCAGAAAATGTTTGAATCAGTAATTAGGGTACACATCTCTGTAATTTATCTACATTTGCTATATGATAAATTGTCTATTTTTGCAGAGTGAAAAAGCTGATTAATGAAATTCAAAAAATAAAAGTAATAAAGTTATGGCTAAAAAAGTTCTGATTATTTCGTCCAGTCCGCGAAAGGGCGGTAATTCTGATATGCTTTGTGACGAATTTATGAAAGGTGTCCTCGAAACAGGCAATGAAGTAGAAAAGATTTTTCTGAAAGAGAAAGCAATTCATCCTTGTACGGGATGTAGTGTTTGCAGCATGTATGGCAAACCCTGCCCCCAGAAAGATGATGCCGCAGGAATTGTAGAGAAAATGATTGCTACTGATGTCATCGTAATGGCAACACCTGTTTATTTCTATACGATGTGCGGACAGATGAAGATTATGATTGACCGTTGTTGTGCACGTTATACGGAAATAACGAATAAGGAATTTTATTTCATTATTGCAGCGGCGGAGAATGATAAGGGGATGATGGAACGTACGATTGATGGTTTCCGTGGCTTCCTCGATTGTCTGGAAAATCCGCAGGAAAAAGGAGTGATTTATGGAATAGGTGCCTGGAAGGTAGGAGAAATAAAAGATACTCCCTATATGCAGGAAGCCTATGAGATGGGAAAAATGGTGTAAACGTTCGCTTTAGGTAAACATTTCCCGTCATATATAACAACCTTTCAGGATGGTGTCACTATGCTGAGTATATAGTGACGCTATACCTGTAGGATAGTGACACTAAAGCAGTATGATAGTGACACTATAGTAATGGGATAGTGACACTATCTTTTTGTCTGGATTTAATGAGAGAAGTTTAGTTTAACGATTCTGTTACAATAATCTTCTTTCGTTCGATTCCAGCTCCAATAAAGTCTTTTTAGCTACAAGACCACCGGCATATCCGGTTAGTTTATGATCGCTGCCAATCACCCTGTGACAAGGAATAAGTATTGAAATCGAATTTGCTCCATTCGAAGAGGCTACTGCACGGATAGCTTTAGGATTATCCAGTCTCTGTGATAATTGAGCATAAGATATCGTTGTTCCGTAGGGAATGTTTAATAATTCATTCCATACACTCTTTTGAAACTCTGTCCCGATAAGAAGCAGAGGAATATCAAACGTAGTCCTTTGACGGGAAAAATACTCATCTAGCTGACTGATCGTTTGCGTTATCACTTCAGAGTTTTCTATTGCGTACTGAGCATTTAACGCTTTTTGTATTCGTTTATCGATTGCTGCTCTGCGTTCTTCACTCACCACCCAGTCACACATACAGAGCTTGTTCTCGAAAGAACCGAGTATCAATGTCCCGCATGGAGATTGATAGTACTGTATCTGAACTGTATTTGCTTTACCTTTTGTTTCTTTCTCCATTTTGATTCTTTATTTAAAGGGTTTGATATGGATGTAAAAGTAATTATTTGTATTCAAACTACAAAATGAATAATTCGGCAATAGAAGCCTGAAACAAAATCTTTTACCCTTACAGTCGATTTAAATTGATTGATTACTTGTTCTGCCGTAGAATTATTATAATTTTGTAGCAGAACTTTTTATTTCGTATTATTTGATTAAGAACCAAACCACATGAACTATAAAATAACGACTCTTGTAGAAAATTGTGTCTATGGACGTAAATTGCAGGCAGAACATGGGCTTTCCCTCTATATTGAGACACCGGAAAACAGATTACTTTTTGATGCGGGAGCTTCCGATTTATTTATCCGTAACGCTCGTTTGTTACATATCGATCTTCAGAAAGTAGATTATCTGGTATTATCTCACGGGCATAGTGATCATACAGGTGGGCTACGTTATTTTATGGAATTGAATACGAAAGCGACAATTGTCTGTAAACGTGAAGTTTTCTTTCCCAAGTTCAAGGATGAACGTGAAAACGGGATGAAGCATATCCATTCAATCGACCTGTCCCGTTTCTATTTTATTGATGGGCAGACTGAACTGGTTTCCGGAGTATTTCTTCTGCCTGCTGTCGATATTATCAATAGTGAGGATACTCACTTTGAACGATTTTGGGTTCAGAAGGACGATGGTTGTAAAATACCGGATACTTTTCAGGATGAGTTGGTTATGGTGCTGGTTAATTCAGGAGGGCTTGTCGTTTTAAGTGCCTGTTCTCACCGGGGCATTACAAATATATTGCGGACAGTACGAACGGCATTTTCAAAACTTCCCTGCAATCTGCTTTTAGGAGGCTTTCATATTCATAATGCAGAAGAATCCAAATATCAGGTTATTGCTGATTATTTGCACGAATATTTACCTCAAAAGATAGGTGTCTGCCATTGTACGGGAGTAGATAAATATGCTTCTTTTTATAAAGATTTTGGCGACAGGATATTCTATAACTATACAGGAAAACAAATAGAGACAAGTATTTAAGAACAAAATATATAATAATTTGATATGAAGAAACTTATAACTTCTTTAGCGCTGGTACTGACTGCATTATCCAGCTATGCTATTACCCCTTTGTGGATGCGTGATGCACGTATCTCACCGGATGGAAAGGAAATCGTCTTTTGTTATAAAGGCGACATTTACAAAGTCCCCGTTCAAGGGGGAACCGCTACCCAATTAACAACACAAGCTTCTTATGAGGCTAATCCTGTTTGGTCGCCAGATGGTAAACAAATCGCGTTTGCCAGCGACCGGAATGGGAACTTCGATCTCTTTATCATGTCTGCCGATGGAGGAACTGCACGTCGGTTGACTTATCATTCTGCCTCGGAGATTCCTTCGGCTTTCACTCCGGATGGTAAATTTGTACTTTTCTCCGCCTCCATTCAGGACCCTGCGGAAAGTGCCCTTTTTCCTACCGGAGCCATGACGGAATTATATAAAGTTCCGGTTACCGGAGGACGTACCGAACAAGTGCTGGCTACTCCTGCCGAATGGGTTTGCTTTGATAAATCGGGAAAAAACTTCCTTTATCAGGACCGTAAAGGTTTTGAAGATGAATGGAGAAAACACCATACCTCATCTATAACAAGAGACATTTGGCTATACGATGTTTCGACCGGGAAACATGCCAATCTGACCAATCGGGAAGGAGAAGACCGTAATCCGGTATATGCACCGGATGGTAATTCGGTCTATTTTCTAAGTGAGCGCAATGGCGGTTCATTTAATGTATATAACTTTACCCTGAACACTCCGCAGGAAGTGAAAGCCATCACCACTTTCCGCACGCATCCGGTACGTTTCTTGTCAATCAGCGATAAAGGAACTTTGTGCTATACGTATGACGGAGAACTTTATACACAAGACCCCAATGCCCGCCCGAAGAAAGTAAATGTTGATCTTGTGCGTGATGATGAAAAAGAGATTGCTACTCTCAGATTTTCTCAGGGTGCGACTTCTGCTTCTGTGTCTCCGGATGGTAAGCAGGTGGCTTTTATTGTGCGAGGTGATGTTTTTGTAACTTCAACCGATTATGCTACAACCAAGCAAATAACAAATACTCCGGCAAAGGAATCCGGTGTATCTTTTGCTCCCGACAACCGTACACTGGTTTATGCCAGCGAGCGGACCGGCAACTGGCAACTTTATACCGCTAAGATAGCTCGTAAAGAAGAGGCGAATTTCCCTAACGCCACTCTTATTGAAGAGGAAGTATTGCTCCCCTCCAAAACCGTAGAACGTGCTTACCCGCAATACTCTCCGGATGGTAAGGAACTGGCTTTTATCGAAGACCGTAACCGGTTGATGGTACTCGACCTGAAAACCCAAAAAGTACGTCAGGTGACAGACGGTTCTACATGGTACAATACAGGAGGCGGATTCGATTACGAATGGTCGCCCGATGGCAAGTGGTTTACGCTTGAGTTTATCGGCAATCGTCATGATCCCTATTCGGATATCGGTATTGTCAGTGCACAGGGAGGTACTATCACTAATCTGACTAACAGCGGTTATATTAGCGGCTCTCCACGTTGGGTACTGGATGGAAATGCCATTCTGTTCCAGACCGAGCGTTATGGTATGCGTGCCCATGCTTCCTGGGGATCACAACAGGATGTGATGCTGGTATTCTTGAATCAGGATGCTTACGACCGTTACCGTTTGAGTAAAGAGGACTTCGAACTGCTCAAAGAATTTGAAAAGGAGCAGAAGAAAGCAAAGGAGAAAGACGGTGATAAGAAAAAGGACGGAAGTCAGTCTAAAAAAGATAAGGCAGACAAAGAAGGAGATAAGGAGGATACCGAAAAGGACAAGGCAGACAAGAAAGATATTGTTGTAGAACTCAGCGGTATTGAGGACCGTATTGTACGCCTGACTCCTAACTCTTCTGATTTAGGTAGTGCTATTCTTTCCAAAGATGGAGAAAATCTGTATTACTTTTCAGCTTTCGAAGAGGGGTATGACCTTTGGAAAATGAATCTTCGTGAAAAAGGCACGAAGCGTCTCCATAAACTTAATTCCGGCTGGTCATCACTGATGCTGGATAAAAAAGGAGATATCTTCTTGCTGGGAAGCAGAAATATGCAGAAAATGGACGCGAAGTCGGATGCTCTGAAACCTATCAGTTATCAGGCTGAAATGAAAATGGATTTGGCAGCCGAACGTGAGGCGATGTTCGATCATGTATATAAACAGCATCAAAAACGCTTCTATAATCTTAATATGCATGGAGTGGACTGGAATGCCATGACAGCTGCCTATCGTAAATTTCTGCCGCATATTGATAATAACTATGACTTTGCAGAATTATTGAGCGAATGGTTAGGTGAACTGAATGTTTCGCATACCGGAGGACGCTATTCTCCGAGGGGCAATGGAGATGTAACCTCTAATCTGGGCTTATTGTTTGACTGGAATTATCAGGGAAAGGGTATGCAGATTGCTGAAATTGTAGAGAAAGGTCCGTTCGATCATTCCCGTACCAAAGTAAAGGCAGGGTGTATTATAGAAAAAATCAACGGGGAAGAAATAACTCCGGATAAGGACATCACTGATCTTTTGAATAATAAGGCAGGGAAGAAAACACTGGTTTCGCTGTACAACCCGCAGAATAAGGAACGTTGGGAAGAAGTGGTAAAACCTGTCACAAGCGGACAACTTAATGGCTTATTATATAAACGTTGGGTAAAACAACGTGCTGAGGATGTGGAGAAATGGTCTGGCGGTCGTTTGGGATACGTTCATATTCAATCTATGGGAGATGGAAGTTTCCGTACTGTTTACTCGGATATTCTGGGAAAATACAATAACTGTGACGGAATTGTGATCGATACCCGTTTTAACGGAGGCGGTCGTCTGCATGAAGATATTGAAATACTTTTCAGCGGTCAGAAATATTTCACTCAGGTGGTACGCGGACGTGAAGCCTGTGATATGCCAAGTCGTCGTTGGAACAAGCCTTCTATTATGTTGCAGTGTGAAGCCAATTATTCGAATGCGCATGGTACCCCGTGGGTGTACAAGCATCAGAATATTGGAAAACTGGTAGGTATGCCTGTTCCGGGAACTATGACAAGTGTGTCTTGGGAAACTTTGCAGGATCCTTCATTGGTATTTGGGATTCCTATCATCGGTTATCGTCTACCGGATGGCAGTTATCTGGAAAATACTCAGTTGGAACCTGATATCAAGGTTGCCAACAGCCCGGAAACTGTAGTGAAAGGAGAGGACACGCAACTCAAAATGGCTGTGGATGAATTGCTTAAAGAAATAGATAGCCGGAAGAAATAGACATCCTTTCCTCCTTTAGAAAAAATAATTTTAGTCTCACTCTACTCTATTTAAACTTCTTGCAATCAGTGGCATACCGAATGAAGGTGTGTCAAAAGTAACTAAACTCTCCTCCTTCCCGAAGGAGGAGAGTTTAGTTACTTTTGACTTTTGACATACCTACATTGTTTTTTGAGCTGTCTCTCACTTTTTTCCTCAATGCCCGTCCTTCTCGTGACAAAGTACCTTCCATGAGATGCGATTTACCGCTTCTTTGCCTGTCACATACTCTGACTTAGTGTGTTTAACAATAGGTGTTCGTGTTTTATTTCACCGGCATCTTCATTGTTCCACTCGGGTGAACAGTACTTATTACCCGGGTGAACAGTTCAGTTCACTCCAGTGCAATGATCAGTCTACCCGGGTGGAACGATGAAGATGTCGGTGAGATAACACAATGATGTATATAGGATAACGTATGGGATACAGTGACTTAACATACAAACAACAGATGGCTTTAAACAGATATAGCGCACTACATCTAATGTACTCACTGTGATGTATCCAAACATCCCTCGAAGTACCAACTTATTTTTAAGCATTACTATATAGTCAGGCAGATGGAAACGTTGCTGGTAGTGAGCTGGAGAAAACTTATTTCAATACAGGTAATAATTTGTAGAGAGTCTTCCTTGTCATTATTTTCTGATTCAGGAAGCTGACGATATATCCGGTGATGCAGGCGGCGATAAGAGACCCCTCGCGAACACCTTCGATGCATTGCGAAAGCAGGAGAGAGAGTATGACTGCCAGAGTGACCAGCGTAACATCAAAACAGACTTTGAACTTTCCGAACTCTTTGTTATAACGGCGGGAGGCGTATTTTACGAAAGCCTCTGCACTCATCATTGCTACTTTGGGTTTGAGTTCGAGTACGACTCCTATGGATTGTATCATGCATCCTGTGAGTAATAAGGCTATTGATATCCCGTAATTGTCGGGATGCAGATTACTGGTGAGTGCCATATTAAAATCAATGAATGCTGAAAAGATAAAAGAGAACGGCAATTGAAGGAGTATTTCAATGGTGTCCTGTCGGGTCTTATTTTTTCTGATGATCCAGAACTGTCCCAGAATAAGCAGCATATTGATCAGAAACGTACAAGTTCCTAATGATAAAGGGCTGTTCAGGCTTAACACATAATTGATGCTGGATATAGGTGTGGTTCCTAATGCGGAACGTACAATCAACACTATTCCGGCAGCCAGAAAATACAATTCGATAACAAATACCAAATACCTTTTAAAAACGTCTTTCATTCCCATATCTTATCTATCTTATATAATCGTATTGTTCTTCATTCTATAAAGAAGAATATGCAAAGGTCCCGTTTTTTTGTCTGATATAAGTTATCCGATTCCACACAGTTTTTGTCATATCCGAAACAAATTGTACTTTTACGTCGAAAAGAAGGAGGTATAAATGGTAAAATCTCGTATTTTTGATAATAAGCAGTTATTAAAGGAACATCCGGAAATTCCTCATTATAAAGAGGAGGTAGTCTGCTTTATGAGTGAATATAAGGACAGGAGCTATCCGGAAAACGAACGTTACTTTAATCGTGAACTTTATATGATACTCGTTCTTGAAGGTCGTTCCGAGATTTTGTTGAATGGGGAATTTCTTGTGATAGAGCCTGATATGTTGCTTGTTCATGGAGCGAATTATCTCACCGACCATCTTTATTCGAGTCCGGATATTAAGTTTATCACCCTCTCCATTTCCGAATCCATGCGGACAGATGACTCTTATCTTACCCAGATAACGGCTATTCTGTTGGCAACGATGAGGCAGAATAAGCAATATACCATACAGCTGACAGCATACGAAGCTCAAATCATTCGTAATGAACTGGAAGTGTTGATGCATTTGCTGAATATAAAACATCAGTTTCTTTTCCGGCGAATACAGGCGGCTTGCAATGCCTTATTTTTGGATATAGCCGATTTTCTTTCCCGAAAGACCATCATAAAAAAGGAGGTCAGTCGTAAAGACCATGTTTTACAGGAATTTCATGCGCTTGTTACCCGAAACTTCAGAGAAGAGCATTTCGTTAGTTTCTATGCGGATAAGCTGGCCATCAGTGAGCAGTACCTTGCGCGTATCGTTCGTGCCGGAACGGGAAAAAGTGTGAATACGATTATTAATGAGTTATTGATCATGGAAGCCCGAACCTTGCTGAGTTCCACTAAATCTACGGTAGGGGATATTGCTTCTCAGTTGGGCTTTAGCGATGCTGCCGGTTTCTGTAAGTTTTTCAAGAGAAATATGGGGCAGACTCCTCTCAATTATCGGAAGGGATTATGGATTTAAGTGAAAATGAATGCAGGTTGATGTGATCCCATAACGAACGGATACATCAACCTACATGAAATATATAATGAACTGGTTTTGACTTATCAGCCAATGAGTGATAGGATATCTTCTACGATCTGTTCATCCGTCAGATGGTTGGCACGAAGCAGTTCCTGTATATCATAACGGTCTACAAATTCTTTTTTAGCTCCATAGTTGAGCACTTTCATATCTGTAGCGCCATAGTAACGGGCAATCTTTTCACCGAAACCACCATCCAGAACTCCGTCTTCCAGTGTAATCACTAATTCGTGGTCGGCTTTCAGTTCGTCCATCAGTTCGCTGTCTACACCTGTGATGTAGCGGGGATTGATAAGGGTGGCATCAATGTTGGCTTTATCTTTCAGCAGTGACAGAACCGATTGCCCTAATCCGAAGAAGGAGCCTAATGCAAGAATTGCTACTTTGGAGCCGCGGTGGGCGACTTTATAACGATTGAGATTGCTATAGTCGGATTCCACCGGTTCACCGCAACTGATTACATCTGTGGCAGGTACACGGATAGCCACCGGATGCTCATTTTGGCGGATGCTCCATTCCAGCATGGCTAGATATTCCTCTTTACAGGTAGGTGCCAGATAGACCATATTGGGGATATTGCTGATAAGTGGAATATCGAAGAAACAGAGGTGGGTTACATCATTCATACCGGATAACGTCCCCCAGAATACTAACAGAACTGCCGGATTATTATTGATGCAGAGATCTTGCGATAGCTGGTCGTAAGAGCGTTGTATAAAGGTGCTGTACACTCCGTAAACCGGTTTTCCGCCATTGGCTGCGATACCGGAAGCAAGTGCCACTGCATGCTCTTCGGCAATACCGACATCTACAAACTGCTTGCCTGCTTCCTGACGACGGTCGGGAGTGAAGCCCAGAACAGCGGGGGTGCCCGAAGTAATAGTAACTACACGCTTGTCTTCTTTCATCTTTTTCAGCAGATATTGAGCGGTTACTTCACTATAATCTTCTGCGTCGTCGTTCATTTTTGATTCTCCGGTTTCTAGATCAAACGGAGTACGCCAGTGATAGGTCTCCTTGTCCTGTTCTGCAGGCTCGTAACCTTTGCCTTTTAATGTATTGATGTGGACTAGTATCGGATGCTGTATATCTTTAACTTTGGAGAAAGCCTCGATCAGTGCTTCCACATGGTTGCCGTCATTCACGTACATATAGTCCAGCCCCATCGCTTTGAAGAAGTTGCATTCACATTGACCGTTACTGTCGCGCAAATCTTTCAGATTCTTGTATAAACCTCCGTGATTTTCGGCAATGGACATCTGATTGTCATTGACAATAATAATCATGTTAGTTCCGAGTTCTGCTACGTAGTCCAGTCCCTCGAAGGCTTCGCCTCCGCTTAGTGAACCGTCGCCTATTACAGCGATGATATTTTCGTTGCCACCTGTCAGGTCACGTCCTTTTGCCAGTCCGCTTGCCAAGCTGATCGAAGTAGAAGTATGACCGATCACAAAGAAATCATGTTCACTTTCCTGTGGTTCTGAGTAGCCGGATACATGGTCATATTCAGCAGGATGGAGAAAAGCATCTTTACGTCCGGTCAGCATCTTATGTACGTAACTCTGATGTGATACATCATATACAATTTTATCTTTCGGTGAATTGAAAACATAGTGCAGGGCAATGGTCGCTTCTACCATTCCGAAGTTAGGGCCGAAGTGCCCGCCATGTTCACTCAGTTTTTGTAAGAGGGATGCACGGATTTCGTGACTTAAATCATTCAGTTCCTGAAACGATAACTTCTTTACGTCTGCGGGAGAGTAAATATTTTCTAAATACATATCAAATTGTTTTTTTATGTTTATACCTATATTTTTATTTCACTGCAAAGATACTGCCGGATTTGAAATCTGTTTGTATATGAATTACGGATTCTTTTACCTATATTACAGTTCCGCTAAAAATGGGCTTGATAAAACATAAAATATGACTTCCTCTATATCAACCATGTGCTCTTTTGCAAGCTTGATTCTTTTCTCCTGAATATACTTTGGATAAGGTATCACGCACGCGTAATCATTATATATAATAGTATATACTCTTATGTGCGGCAAAAAGATAAAACCGATAATCCGTAATTGGGGTAATAATGTCAGTAATTCATCTACAAACACTCTCTTTATTTCACCGTATTTTTGCAATGTAGAAAGTAGACAATCAATTCATTAATAATTAAATGTAAGAGATATGAAACGAATATTATTATTAACCGCTGTATTTATTATGATGCTTGGAACCAGTTTTTCTTTCGCACAGGCTGATGCGGATAATTTTTATAAAAGTGATTGGGTAAAGGTAGAAAAGGTTTCTTTTTCTAACCAGTATAAAATGAAAGTAGCCGGCAACTTGTTTTTGCCGAAGACCATGAAAGAGGGAGAGAAATATCCTGCCATTATTGTCGGACATCCGATGGGAGCGGTCAAGGAACAGAGTGCGAACCTGTACGCTACCAAAATGGCGGAGCGTGGTTTTGTAACGCTGTCCATCGACTTGTCTTTTTGGGGTGCAAGTGAAGGTGAGCCGCGCAATGCTGTTTTGCCGGAGGTATATGCGGAGGATTTCAGTGCCGCAGTAGATTTTCTGGGTACACGTCCGTTCGTTGACCGGAATAATATTGGTGTAATCGGAATTTGTGGCAGCGGAAGTTTCGCTATCAGTGCGGCCAAGATAGAACCTCGTCTGAAAGCGATTGCAACCATCAGCATGTACAATATGGGTACAGCCAGTCGTAACGGACTGAAACATGCGCTGACTCTGGAACAACGGAAACAAATCATGGCTGAGGCAGCAGAACAGCGCTATGCAGAGTTTTTGGGCGGAGAAACTAAATATACCGGTGGCACTGTACACGAAGTGACAGAAAACTCCGGTCCGATAGAACGCGAATTTTATGAGTTCTACCGTACTCAGAGGGGAGAGTTTACTCCCGAAGGAGCAACCCCGATGACTACCACACATCCTACGCTTTCGAGCAATGTGAAATTCATGAATTTCTATCCTTTCGCAGATATTGAGACTATTTCGCCCCGTCCTATGCTTTTCATAACCGGAGAAAATGCCCACTCACGCGAATTTAGTGAAGATGCCTACCGACTGGCTGCTGAGCCCAAAGAACTGTATATTGTACCCGGTGCAGGTCATGTAGACCTTTACGACCGTGTGGGTCTTATACCATTCGATAAATTGGAATCCTTTTTTAAGGAATATCTGAAAAAATAAGCATGAACAGGAAAAACAGATAACTATTTAAATAAAAGACAATCGAATCATGAAACAAATTAAAAATACACATTACGAAGGCGAACGTCCTTTGTTCGCATCCCACGGGCTTTATCTGGAAGAAGTAACCATTCATGCCGGCGAATCGGCATTGAAAGAGTGCAGTGATATAGAAGCGGTAAACTGTCGTTTCGAGGGAAAATATCCGTTTTGGCACAATGATGGTTTTGTAGTTAAAAATTGCCTTTTTACCGAAGGAGCACGTGCCGCACTCTGGTACTCCAGAAATCTGAAGATGAAGGATACATTAGTGGAAGCACCGAAGATGTTTCGCGAAATGGACGGAGTCGAACTCGAAAATGTACAGTTGCCCAATGCTTTGGAAACACTCTGGTATTGCCGGAATGTGGAACTGAACAATGTGAAGATAGATAAAGGAGACTATCTCTTTATACACGGAGAAGATATCCGCATCAAGAATTTTGTATTGAATGGCAATTACTCCTTCCAATATTGCAAGAACGTAGAAATCCGTCATGCTGAAATCCATTCGAAGGATGCATTTTGGAATACGGAGAATGTGACAGTCTACGATTCTGTGCTGGATGGAGAATATCTGGGATGGCATTCTAAAAACTTACGTTTGGTGAACTGCAAAATTTCGGGTACACAACCGCTTTGCTACGCACACGACCTGATAATGGAAAATTGCACGATGGCGGATGATGCAGACCTTGCTTTCGAACACAGTAGTGTGAAGGCAACGATTAAAGGCCCGGTTCACAGCGTGAAGAATCCCCGTACGGGAAACATTGTTGCCGAAAGTTTCGGGACAATCATCCTGGACGAGAACCTCAAAGCTCCGGGAAACTGCGAATTGAAACTTTGGGACGGACTGACTTGTTTTGATTGAAATATATGAAGTACAACTTCGATGAAATTGTTCTACGCAGAGGTACAAATTCCTATAAATGGGATTCTGCCGGAGATGCGGATGTATTACCAATGTGGGTAGCTGATATGGATTTCCGTACAGCTCCCTCTGTGGTGGAAGCGTTGAAAAGGCGGGTGGAACATGGTATCTTCGGATATGTGCGTGTGCCCGATGCTTACTATGAGGCGATAACAGGATGGTTTGCCGGACGTCATGGCTGGCAGATTGAAAAAGAATGGATTATTTATACGACTGGAGTAGTACCGGCCCTGTCAGCTGTCATCAAGGCGCTGACAACTCCCGGTGATAAAGTAATCGTGCAGACACCTGTCTATAACTGCTTTTTCTCCTCCATCCGCAATAACGGATGTGAGGTTGTTGCAAATCCATTGATTTACATGAACGGAACGTATCAGATAGACTTTATTGATTTGGAACGAAAGGCGGCTGACCCGAGTGTAAAAGTCCTGCTATTATGCAATCCGCACAATCCTGCCGGAAGAGTCTGGACAAAGCAGGAACTGACTCGCTTGGGGGAAATCTGCCTTCGGAATAATGTATGGGTAGTAGCAGACGAGATTCATTGCGAACTTGTCTTTCCGGGACATACTTATATCCCTTTTGCATCTGTCTCAGAAGAGTTTCTGATGCATTCCGTTACTTGCACCTCGCCTAGTAAAGCCTTTAATCTGGCGGGGCTTCAGATTGCCAATATTGTTTCTGCCGACGCTGATATCCGTATGAAAATAAACAAAGCAATCAATATAAATGAAGTCTGTGATGTAAACCCGTTTGGTGTAGAAGCCTTGATAGCTGCCTACAATGACGGTGCGGAATGGCTGGAAGAACTTAACCAATACCTGTTTGCCAACTACCATTGTTTAAGGGCTTACTTTGATAAATATCTTCCCGAATTTCCGGTGATGCCATTAGAAGGCACCTACTTGGTATGGGTAGATTGCTCGGCTTTGAAACAATCGTCGGAGAATATAGTGAAAACTCTGCTGGAGAAGGAAAAACTTTGGGTGAACGAAGGCAATCTGTATGGAGAAGCTGGTGAAGGATTCGTCCGCATCAATATCGCTTGTCCGCGGCAACGGCTGATAGAAGGACTGAACAGAATGAGGCGGGCGTTATCATCGCCTATTACCTCATTCACCTAACCAAGATAGCGTTTTAGGATTGCAGACGAAATTTATTGGGAGTCATCCCGACAACCCGTTTGAACATCCGGCTAAGGTGCTGTGGATATTGGAATCCGATTTCGTAAGCAATCTGGCTGGTAGTCTTGTCCGTAGACAACAGCTGCTCCTTCACTAATCCGATCATTTTATCCTGAATATATTCAGAGACGGTTTTACCGGTCTGTTTACGTACCATGTCACTGAAATAGTTAACGGAAAGGAATACTTTATCAGCGAAGTACTTGACCGATGGCAACCCTTGATTTTGCGGGGCATCTCCTTCGAAATATTCGTTGAGCAGATGTTCGAAGCGGACAATGATGTCTTTGTTTACTCCGTTTCGTGTGTCGAACTGGCGTTCGTAAAAGCGCATACAATAGTCGAGCAGTAATCCTATGTTGGCGCAGATCAGTCGGCGGCTGTGCTTGTCGATGGAATGTTCCAGTTCGATGGTGATTTTTTGCAGGCAGTCCATCACAGTTTGCCGTTCTTCTTCGGAAATGTGGAGTGCTTCGTTGGTTTCGTAGGAGAAGAAGGAGTATTTTTTTATTTCTTGTCCGAGCGCAGTGCCACGTATAAGGTCGGGATGAAAAAGAATACCATGCGCGTTGGGCTGGATATTTGGCAGCATTTCCAGGTCGGTGATTTGTCCGGGAGCAAAACAGACGATGGTTCCGTCTTGGTAGTCGTAATATTGTCGTCCGTATTTAATATCACCACATTTTACATTTTTCAAGTATAGTGCATACACTTCGTAACGAAACCACGCACGTGTGGGCCACGTAGTGGATTTGGCCAGATCAATGATGCTGACTAACGGATGTCTGGTTTCAAGCCCGAAGATTTCGTTGTAACGGTCAACGTTGTCTATTACAATCATTTCTTTAGTATTCTCTTCCATATCACAATCTGTTTTTTAATGCGTTACAAATATAATTCTTTTCTCTTTAAAATTTTTACTCTCCCATCAAAATCCATGATTGGGGTATAAATATCTGTAAATCGTCTACATCCGGGCTGGTCCATTCCCCGTAACTTTGTAACCGGTAATTTAACATTGAAAAGAGATAGCAATATGAAAAAGATTCTATTAATTCCATTGATGATGCTGACGATGATGCCGATGGCGGCTTGCGACGGCTCAAACGCTGATCCGATTCTTCCGGAACAGCCGGGACAACCGGGAAATTCCGATGGTGGAGACGAGGACGATTCTACAGACCCGACAAACCCCATTCCGGGTGGTAACGGGCGATATCTGGTACTTTACTGTTCGCGTACCGGCAGCACGGAGCGTATGGCGCAACAGATTCAGCAAACACTCGATTGCGATATCCTGGAAGTGGTACCGCAAACCCCTTATGAAAGCGATTATAATGGGATGCTCAACCGTGCACAGGAAGAACTGGCTGCTATCCGTCAGGGGAATTATCCGGCGATTAAAACTTCGGTTGAAGATTTTGGCAACTATGATATCGTGTTTGTCGGCTATCCGATTTGGTACGGTAGCATGGCCACGCCGATGCAGACGTTCCTGCATAATCATGCTTCGAAACTTGCAGGTAAGCGTATCGCTCTTTTTGCCAGCAGTGGCAGCAGCGGCATCTCTGCATCAGTTGACGAGGTGCGAACGCTTTGCTCCGGTGCCACTTTCACCGAAACATTGCTTCTGACTTCTTCGACACTTTCGCAGATGGGAAACCGGATACGGACATGGCTCGAAACACTCGGTGCGAGTCGGGAAAACAATCATCCGTCCACTTCTATGAATGTGAAGATTACAGTCGGTAACCGTACCATTACTGCTACGATGGAAGACAATGCCGCAGCGCAAGACTTTCTTTCGCGTCTGCCGCTTGAAGTGACGCTGAATGATTATAATAATATCACAGAGAAAATTTTCTATCCGTCGCCTGCACTGACTACGACAGGAGTGACCCGTGGCTGTGCGCCTGTTCCCGGTGATATTACAATCTATGTGCCGTGGAATAATGTGGCGATCTTCTGTAAAAGCGGGTCGCAAAGCAATGACTTGATAAAGATTGGCCGCATTGACGGTGATGGAATAGATGCATTGAACGTTCCGGGCAATGTGGCAGTGAAATTCGAACGACAATCATGATTGATGCTACGCCACTCATTCCCGGACTGAAGATGAAGTAAATGACAGGCAGTACTATAAATCCGTAATTTTGGTTTTTATATCCGTAACTTGTATTATAAAGAGTTGGATCAGAACAGCTAATTTTGCATTATCGGCGAGTTCTTAAATAGTAAACCATAGACGTCACAGTATGAGAGAATTATATTTTATTTTTGTAACAGTCATCGGATTTCTGCAAATCCCGATGCAATCTATAAATGCACAGAGTATGAAAAAAGAAGAAGTACCTCAGAACATCAGCGCATTTCCGTTAGGAAAGGAAAATACGGGATTCAAGCAATATTTTACAGGAGAATCCTGGCTGGCACCGCTGACCGGTAACAAAGACTTGAATGTACCCATGTCCAACGTTACTTTTGAACCCGGTTGCCGAAATAACTGGCACAGCCATACGGGCGGACAAATCCTCATTGCTGTCGGAGGTGTGGGATATTATCAGGAACGTGGCAAAGCGGCACGCCGCCTGCTCCCCGGTGATGTGGTTGAAATAGCACCGGACATAGAACATTGGCACGGTGCCGCCCCCGATAGTTGGTTTTCGCATCTGGCTATCGGCTGTAATCCGCAGACCAACAAGAATATTTGGCTGGAACGGGTAGACGACCGGCAGTATGCCGAAGCTATGAAAGGTAACGGAGGAACCGGATTAAGCGCCACCGACCCCGAACTGGATGCAATATTCGGCAATTTCACAAAGGAGGTGCAGCAATACGGCAACCTGGATACTAAAACCCGCCTTATGATAACATTGGCATCCAATATTGCTTCACAGGCACAGACCGAATACCGGATGATGCTTGAAAGCGCTCTCAATGCAGGTATTACTCCGATAGAAATAAAGGAAATCCTTTACCAGGCAGTAGCCTATGCAGGCATGGCTAAAGTGATGGACTTTGTCGGCATCACTAATGAGGTGCTGCTTGCCCACGGTGTACGTCTGCCTTTAGAGGGACAAGCGGTCGTTTCTGCCGAAACCCGTTTCGACAAAGGACTGGCGTTGCAGAAATCCATTTTCGGCGAACGGATAGACCAAATGCATAAAAACGCTCCCGAAAACCAAAAGCATATCCAGCGTTATCTCTCCGCCAACTGCTTCGGAGACTACCAGACACGCGGTGGACTGGACGTGAAGACACGGGAACTGCTGACGTTCTCCATCCTTGTTTCCTTGGGAGGCTGTGAATCACAGGTGAAAGGGCACATACAGGGAAATGTCAATGTAGGTAATAGTAAAGATACCTTGCTGGCTGTCGTGACGCAGCTCTTGCCTTACATCGGCTATCCGCGCACTCTCAATGCCATAGCTTGTTTGAATGAAGTGATTCCGGAAGATAAATGAATTTAAAATAAGGAAATACATGCGTGATATATATACTGACCGAACTGTTGGATGGGGGGATTTATATATATTAACTATGTTCTGTTTTTAAGATTTTTATTGGGCGAATCAGATATCTTTTAAAGTCAGATAGAGAGAGTACTGCATAAAATTATGAATAAATATCTAGTTTAAAGCTCTGCTAGTGCAAAGAAATTGATTATTTATGCATAATAACTAGCAGTGTTTGTGTCTGTTTATTTTAAAGGAACACTTCGTTCCTTTAAAAGAAACGGAATGTTGGTCGGTGAGGAAGCTACTAAACCTTTAAAAGGAGTGAATGAATTTCTATTTTGTCTGTATAGATTCCCTGGTTTACTTTATTTTATGAAAGGAAAGGAACTGTTAATTTGAATAGATTATATTCCTTTTTGTAACCATTCTAAATGAATTTGAACTAAAATTGTTTCCTATTGAAGGATAAAGCTTAATATAACTATTCTTTGAATACTTCTAAAATAAAAATCCTGCCGTTTTCTGTATCTATCATTAGGCTTTCTTGCATATTTTGCATAAGAAACAAGTTAGATGGTCGTTATTTCATATATGTGCTGTTTTTTAGATTTTAAGACTGTAAAATAGATGTTAATGCAAAACTAAAACTACGAACTATTTTTTTATAGGATATGTTTTTTTTGAGTGAATAGCAAACAAAACTTCACATAAATATTTTTAATTATGAAAAGAACTATTATTTTATTAGCTTGTGCATTAGGTATATTTACTGCAAATGCTCAATCGGTGGTAGAAAGTACTAAATTTACAGATAACTGGTCTGTAGGAATCAATGCTGGTGCGATTACACCTCTCACTCACAGTGCTTTTTTCAAGAGTATGCGCCCTGCTTTTGGAGTAGGGTTCTCTAAACAGTTAACACCTAATTTCGGTTTGGGATTTCAAGGTATGGGGTATGTTAATACTACCCGGAGTAAGACAGCTTTTGATGTTTCTGATGTAAGTTTATTGGGAAAGGTCAATCTGATGAATTTGTTTGGAAGCTATTTGGGTACTCCGCGTGTCTTTGAAATAGAAGCTGTGGCCGGAATGGGTTGGTTACATTATTATGCAAGCGGCGATGGAGACCAGAATTCCTGGTCCACCCGTTTTGGAATGAATTTTAATTTTAACCTTGGAGAAAGTAAGGCCTGGACCCTTGGACTTCAACCAGCTATCGTGTACGATATGCAAGGTGATTTTAATAGAGCAAAAAGCCGTTTTAATGTCAATAGTGCGGCTTTTGAAATAACAGCCGGGCTGACTTATCATTTCAAAACAAGTAACGGAAACCATTACTTCACCAAAGTGAAAGTTTATAATCAGGCAGAAATTGATGATCTGAATTCTTCTATCAATGCCCTACGCGGTGAAGTGAATAATAAAAACAGTGAACTGAATAATGCTGTCCAAAGAATCAGTGGATTGCAGCGTGATCTGGAAGATTGCCGCACAAAGACTGTTCCCGCTGCTGTGGTAAAGACAAGCAGGGTTCCGGAATCTATCATTACCTTTAGACAAGGCCGCTCGGTGGTAGATGCTTCGCAACTTCCGAATGTGGAACGTGTAGCTTCTTATATGAAGAAACATCCTGATACAAGAGTCGTTATCAAAGGATATGCTTCTCCAGAAGGTAGTATAGAAGTAAATGATAGAATAGCAAAAGCGCGTGCCGAGGCTGTGAAGAATATTTTAGTCAAGAAATATAAGATTAATATAGACCGCATAATGGCCGAAGGCCAAGGAGTAGGCGATATGTTCACTGAACCGGATTGGAATCGTGTAAGTATCTGTACTATCGAAGATTAATGACTTAGAAGTTCTCTTTTCAATTAAATAGATTATTAACTTAATACCTGAATTATGAAAAAGTTATTATTATCAGTAATGGTTGCACTTGCAGCTTTAGGAATGAATGCCCAGACAAAAAAGGGAGAAGGTTCGTTGATGGGAAGTCTTGGATATCAAACCAATTATGAAAGGTTCGGTTTGCAGGCACAGGGACGTTATGTGATAGCTGACAATCTTCGGATTGCGCCTGATCTCACATTTTTCTTTCCGAAAGATAAAGTGACGGGATTGGATGTAAATGTAAACTTTCATTATGTCTTCAATTTCAGTAAAGACGGGCAAGGATTCTCTGTCTATCCGCTTGCGGGAATAGGCATGCAGAATAATTTCTATGGAAAACAGAAAGTGGAAGTTGACGGTGTGACTACCGAATTAGATAGAAGCAATACTACAAAGTTTGCTTTCAATCTCGGAGGCGGTATTACGTTACCTTTATCAGAACGTAGTTATTTAAATGCAGAGGCGAAATTCATGTTTGCCAACGATGATAATGTCGTCATCATGTTGGGTTATGGTTATAAATTTTGATTCTTGATGTGTGCCGGACAGCTTTTTGGTGCTGTCCGGCCTATTAAAATATAGATGTACATCTCAACCAACCTGAATTATTAACTTTAAAATGAATCAATTATGTTTTATCATGTAAAAGATTTGCAATTCAATGCCCGCGTATCCAAACCGGACCCGCGTTTTGCCCGTATATTGCTCGAAGCATTCGGCGGTGCTAACGGTGAATTAACCTCAGCCATGCAGTATTTTGTACAGGCTTTTAGTTGTCATAATCCGTTTCCTGATAAGTATGATATGCTTATGGATATCGCTACGGAAGAATTGACGCATCTCGAAATAGTAGGAGCTACCATACAAATGCTTCTCGGTCCGGTAAACGGTAAAATGAAGGATGCTGTTGAAACGATGGAGATTAGCAAATTAATGGAAGGTAAATCTGCAAAAGAGGAATATATCCATCAGGCATTTACCAATCCCCAATGTGTAGTTGTTGCTCCCGGCAGTCCTATGCTGACAGATAGTAACGGGAATCCTTGGTGTGCTACATATGTATCTGCCAATGCGGAATTGACGGTGGACCTTCAGTCTAATATGGCTAATGAGTGTCGTGCCAAAATAGGATATGAAAATCTGCTTTCGTTTACAGAGGATCCATTTGTCAAAGAAACCCTTACTTTCCTTATGACTCGTGAGATTACTCATTTTCAACAGTTTGAAGCTGCACTGTCAACTATCCAGCCCAACTTCCCTCCCGGTACTTTACAAACTTCACCTAAATATAGTAATCTTTATTTTAACTTGTCAAAGGGTGGAGATTCCCGTGGTCCTTGGAACGAAGGTGAGAGCACGAGACTGAAAGAAGAATGGCAATATATTGATGATCCATTGCAAGAAGTAAGAAATACGAATGGATTGGTGGACAGAAAGCCGGAAGGTACCGAGCGTACCGAAAAGCAAGTACGTGCAATGGACCAAAAGCTAGCGAAAGAACGTAGCAGCCAGGTTCTGTCGGCAACTCCTGATAAGGATTTGACATGGTGTGACTACCAGAAATCTACATCTTTTGGTAAAAAGTCGGATAAGAAATAAGATTACCATTTCTTAAATGAATCTTTTATATTATTCCCGGTCGAAGAATTCGAAGATATCTTTTACCGGGAATTTAAGTTCTTACCTAAATATAACAATTTAATCGGGAATATATAAGATAATTATTATTTATAGCATGGGTGATGGCATGTGCTATTACCTTGGTAATGACATCTTGCGGGGATAAAAATACTCAAGACAAGGTTAACATCCGTATCGAGAATGTGAAAAAAGATACAGAGAGAACTCTTTTTATTTAGGTTTCCAGTTTGTATAGCTCCAACTTGAATTGGTTTAAATACCAGCAATTCCCATCACATGTTTTTTTGGAAAGGGCTCCGAAGATTGTCCGACTCATACATCTGTTGCCAAACAGATTACTACAACGTAATCTGTATGCTTCAATAGCGAGTGACCTTTCTACCATACGCCCTTTAGTATATGCATCCGAACACATTCTGTGTATATCATCATAGTCAGGATGATTAAGAAGAAATAGATTGTCATTATTTTCCATATTTATATATTTTAAAAGTCTTATATTTAGTAAAACATCTTGCTTGTAATAGAAGTTTGTCAGAAGAATATAATCATTCTTAAAATCGTAATAATTTAGTTGGATCATATTCTGAAAGTTATGAAAGTGTGATATAAAACGAAATATGTGTTAAACGCAAGTGCTAAAATAGAACTAAATGATACTGAATGGTGTTTATTTTTAAATGAATGACATTATTAATAGTTGAATGAAAAACAGGATCTAAATTAGCGAGATGTTTGGATAGCTTGTTCTTTGGTTTATAAACTAAATAGAAAATGCAGTTTTGGTTTGAGAAAAATATGAACCTTTTTTGAAATGTAAATATAAACCTAAATTTTAAACATTATGAGTGTAATTTGGTACATTATTATTGGAATCGTTTCCGGTTTTATAGCCGGGAAGATTATGAGAGGAGGAGGTTTCGGTCTCCTGATTAACCTTCTTGTAGGTATCATTGGTGGTCTCTTGGGAGGCTGGGTATTCGGACTGCTGGGTATTGCTACTGGTGGCATTTTGGGTAGTCTTATTACTTCGGTTGTAGGTGCAGTATTGCTTTTATGGATTGTATCTTTATTCAGAAGGCATCCGAACGAAGGGTGAAGAACTTTGATTTATTAATAATTTAAACTAAAACTTGATTATGGAAAGAGGAAAATCTAATTTAATTATTGGGCTGGGAGTAGGCTCGGTAGTTGGAGCGCTTGTTTATCATTTTTGGTGTTCTCCTAAGGGCAAGAAGATGAAAGAAAAAGTAAATCATGCCTTTCAGAAAGTAACTGGTGAAGGCATAAACATGATTGATACGGTGAATGATAAAGTATTGGATGCTGGGGTTGAAGTGGCCGATAAGGTAGCGGACGGAACCTTTCATATAGCAGAAAAAGCAGATGATGTAAGAAACAAAGTTCATACTTTCTCGGATAAAGCAAAAAAATAGCTAGGTGTTTGTTGTTCAAAAGTGGGAGGACGGTGTAAATGATAGCTGTTCTCCCCTTTTTGTCATAAACAATCAGAGAGAGTGGAAACGACATTATTTTATATGTTTAACCGTTAACACAATTAATTATGAAAACCGGTAGTTTTAATTTATGGATCAGGCTGACACTAGGTTCAGCAATAGGAGCGCTTATTTATCATCTCTCGCCAGAATCTAAAACAAAGAAATTACGGAAAATGGTGCGTGCAAAACAGCATAGAAGAGAAAATGATGTAAAAAGTGAAATCTATACACTTTCTGCCGATGCCCGGAGGTAAGTAGCTGATTAATCGTTTGTCACTAAGTCCGGCTGTATTCGGTTGCCGGAACTTAGTGACACTACCCACCCTATGTAAGCGATTTCTTTTCTTCGTGTATCTCTATTATTTTAGTTGCCACCGCATATTCGTCAGGGAAAATCTTCCCTCCCAGCTCATTTGCCCAAGCCTTGGTAAATTCTGCACCTGTATATATGATAATGGCAGAGTAGTAAATCCATATGATGAAAATAGCCATGAATGCCGCAGCTCCGTAAACTGTTTCAATGTTTGCAATAGCTATATAGAACGATATTCCCCACTGACCTGCCAATAATAGTACAGTAGTTACGACTGCTCCGATAAATACGTCTTTACTTTTAATCTTTGCATCGGGTAGTATTTTAAAGATTAGTGTGAATATGATAGTTGTTACTACTATGTTAACAAATATGCCTATAACTTTTACTAATGATTCGGCTACATCCGGATTGTTGGCAATATATCTGTTACTCAAATCTGTGATAAGGTTAGTAATGGTAAATGTGATCAATAAAATGAAAGCAAATACGAGGATAACAGAAAAAGAGAGTAATCGGTTTTTAATATATTTAAGCCAACTTTTCCGGGGGACTGCCTTTATGCCCCAAATAGTATTCAGTGAACTCTGAATTTCTGCAAAGACAGTAGTTGCACTAAATATAGTAACTCCAACGCTAATAATTGTTGCAAAAGAAGATACGTCTGCTTCTGTCGCGTTCTCGATGATGGATCGGAGCGCCTCGACAACTTTTGGACCTACGACTGGTTCTATCTGGGTATATAATTGATCAGTTAGATCAATCTGAAGAAAGACTCCAATAGTAATTAATAGAGAAAATAATGGAATGATAGAAAATAGGGTAGCGTATGCCAAAGATGCACTCAGTCTCATTACATTGTCATCAACAAATCCTTGAACCGTATCTTTTATTATTTTAAAGGCTAAGGATAGTTTTTGTTTACTTGTAGATAAGGTATTCATTTTTCTTGTTTTTATTGTCTTAACGAATGGATTTAATTATTTGTTCGAATGGAGATGCTGTTGTTGATCATAGGTTCTATGAGACTTTTAAATATCAAATAGTTGTTAATTCAGATAGATGGTCGTGAACTAATATTTGATATAGTATGTTGTTTAAAGTGAATAACAAAATAAATTATAAACTAAAAAATTAGGCATGAGCAGATAAAACATTTCTAATGATTTAGCAAATGGAACATTACAATTTAAAACGTATGATTATGAAGAAATCTATTATTTTATTAGCTATGGTATTGGGTGCATTTACAGCAAATGCTCAATCCGTTGTAGAAGGTACAAAACTTACAGATAATTGGTCTGTAGAAGTAAATGCCGGTGCAATCACTCCTCTTACTCACAGCGCTTTCTTTAAGAATGCACGCCCCGGATTTGGAATTGGGGTTTCAAAACAATTGACTCCTATTTTTGGTTTAGGATTGCAGGGAATGGGATATATTAATACTACTTCAAGTAAAACGGCTTTTGATGCTTCAGACATTAGTCTGTTGGGTAAAGTAAACTTGATGAACTTATTTGCAGGTTATAATGGCACTCCTCGTTTGTTTGAGGTAGAAGCTGTAGCTGGAGCAGGCTGGCTACATTATTATGTGAATGGTGATGGCGACCAAAACTCATGGTCAACTCGTTTCGGATTGAATCTGAACTTTAATCTAGGCGAAAGCAAGGCCTGGACGTTGGGACTGAAACCTGCCATCGTATATGATATGCAAGGGGATTTCAACCAGGCAAAAAGCCGTTTCAATGCTAATAATGCAGCATTTGAACTGACTGCCGGACTAACTTACCACTTCAAGAGTAGTACAGGAAACCGTTACTTCACTAAAGTAAGAGTTTACAACCAGGGAGAAATCGACGATCTGAATGCTTCTATCAATGCCCTCCGCGGACAGGTGAACAATAAGGACGGTGAACTCAACAGTGCTAATCAGAGAATCAGCGGGTTGCAGCAAGAACTGGAAGAATGCCGTACCAAGGTCGTTCCGGTGGAGACTGTAGTGAAAACTGCCCGTGTTCCTGAATCTATCATTACTTTCAGACAGGGTAAATCATCGGTTGACGCTTCACAGTTGCCGAATGTGGAACGCGTAGCTTCTTATCTGAAGAAATATGCTGATGCAAAAGTAGTGATCAAGGGGTATGCTTCTCCGGAAGGCAGCGTCGAAGTCAATGCAAGAATTGCTGCTGCGCGTGCGGAAGCCGTAAAGACTATCTTGGTCAATAAATACAAAATCAATGCTTCTCGTATCACTGCCGAAGGTCAGGGCGTAGGTGACATGTTTACCGAACCGGATTGGAACCGTGTAAGTATATGTACGATTGAAGACTAAAAACAAGAGATGTAAATAGAATGGTGAGGGCTGCTCCGTGAAAGGGCAGCCCTTGCTGTATATATTCATTTATGACCTTCAGTTTGTGAATAAGTAATAGTAATATCTGTCGGACGGGCAGGAGATGATAGCAGAAAATCGGGCAAAGTCATTGTTTGTCTATCTAAAGTGACTACTTTTGGCAAACCATACTATTAAGGTATGGCTGAAGATGATGAAAGAGCAGAATATACCCCAGGACAGTTTGATAGCCGGCTATCTTCCGGCAGATTATTGCGATTCTTTTTCAAGGAATGTGGTCAGTGAAAAAGCAATCACTTCCGACGAGTTCTTTGATATGGCTTTTAACCACTCTCCGGCGTGGGTGAATGGGCTGATGAAGTTAAGGAATACGATAGTCAAACCGTTAGGTCTGGAAGTTGGTATGCGCTTTGCCGATACGATATGTGAGCAGAATGCACAGGAGATTGTTTTCGGTATGCCCGATAAACACCTGACGTTTCATGCTGCCTTATGGTGTGGAGAGAAGGAGTCCGGTGGGCAGACGTTTACAATCACGACCGTTGTAAAGTTCAATAACCGACTGGGCCGGTTGTACTTCTTCTTTATTCGTCCTTTTCATAAAGTCATCATCCGTTCTATGCTGAAAAGGGTAGCAAAACGATTGAAATAAAACAGCTTATGGATATAAATGATATCATAGACTCTATTTACAAGTTGCCGGATGCTTCAAAGGAGGCTTTACTGAGCGATGCTCCCGAAGTAGCCTATCCTAAAGGCTTCCATCTGTTCCGGGCAAACCATAAAAGCTCTAAGTTCTATCTGATGAAGAAAGGGATGCTGCATGCCTATACTCATCAGTCGGATAAGAAGGTTACCTTCTGGTTCGGGAAAGAAGGGGATGCAATCTTCCCTTTGCAAACTCTTTATGATAATCGGGCAGGATATGAGAATATTGAACTTTTGGAAGATAGTGTCCTGTATGAACTCAGTGTCGATAAACTGCACAATCTCTATCTGGAAGATATACATATAGCCAACTGGGGACGGAAGTTTGCCGAGAGAGAATACATCAAATCGGAAAAGCTGTTTATATCAAGGCAATTCAAAACTTCATTGGAGAGGTATCAGGAACTGATATCCGAATATTCCGATATACTTCAACGTGTGCCATTGGGTATTATAGCTTCCTATTTAGGCATCTCACAGGTCAATCTAAGCAGAATTCGTGCGAAGATAAGATGATTTTTTAAACTTTGTAAAATCCCTTTTTTACAAATGTAAAATGAAGGGCGCCGGAAATTCATGACCTTTGCAATCAAAAAAAGGAAGTGTTATGAATTGGATTCTTTTGATTTTGGCAGGATGCCTTGAATTGGTCTTTACTTTCTGTTTGGGAAAAATAAACAGAGTAGTAGGAGCAGAGAAATATATGTGGTCATTAGGGCTGCTGATATCCCTGTGTGTCAGTATGCTCCTTCTGATAAGGGTTACCAAAGCATTGCCCGTTGGTACGGCTTATGCTATATGGACCGGTATCGGTGCCGCCGGTACGGTGCTGATCGGTATCTTTTTCTTTAAAGAGCCGGCAAGCTGGGGCAGAATTTTCTTCATCTTCACATTGATTTGCTCCATTGTCGGTCTGAAATTGGTATCACATTGATACCTTATGGTATCATAAAAAAATAATTATCGATTATAATTTGGTAGTTATGAAAACAAAGCCCATATTTGCACCCCAAAAATAGGGACAGGCATAGAAAATCCTCATCGGAGGGTGCTATAATAGATAATTATAGTGCTGGATAAGATGAATGGTGTGAATCATTCAGCTTGTCCGGCACTTTTTTATTTTGTAACAAGTAAGATAAGAGGAGTAAGTATTGAAAAACTATGAAAGAGTTAAATTTGACACAAGGGAGTGTTCCGAAAGTATTACTGCAATTTGTGGTTCCTTTTCTGATTGCCAATGTGCTTCAGGCACTTTATGGCGGGGCCGACCTTTTTGTGGTAGGACAATACGATGATTCTGCAAGTGTGGCGGCTGTGGCCATCGGCAGTCAGGTGATGCAGACAATCACTGGGATTATTCTTGGCATTACGACAGGAACAACCGTTCTGATTGCCATAGCTACCGGAGCAAAGGATGACAAGAAAGTAGCTTTCACCATCGGTTCGTCCGTATGGTTGTTTTCAATAATCGGAGTGCTGCTTACTTTGGTCATGGTGTTTTTTCATGGTCGGATAGCAGAGTTGATGCATACGCCGATAGAGGCGATGGCGGATACGAAAAGTTACATCCTTGTATGTTCGGCCGGGATATTGTTTATAGTAGGATATAACGTCGTATGCGGTATTCTGCGCGGGTTGGGAGACTCCAGAACGCCGCTTTATTTTGTAGCACTGGCGTGTGTGATTAATATTGTACTCGATTTTATACTGGTAGGATATTTCCATTTGGGAGCTACAGGAGCGGCAGTTGCCACCATAACGGCGCAAGGAGTCAGCTTCATGATCTCTCTTTGGTTCTTATATCGGCACGGATTTCATTTTGAGTTTACCCGGAAAGATATCCGGCTGAACCGGAACCTGGCCAAGAAAGTCATGACATTGGGAGCGCCTATTGCGTTGCAGGATGCGCTGATCAATATCTCGTTTCTGATCATCACCGTTATAGTCAATCAGATGGGAGTGATCGCATCGGCTTCTTTGGGTGTCGTAGAGAAGATTATAGTGTTTGCCATGCTGCCTCCGATGGCAATCTCATCGGCAGTAGCGACGATGACGGCACAGAACTACGGAGCCGGACTTATACAACGGATGAACCGCTGTCTGGCTTCGGGGATAGGAATTGCACTTGTTTTCGGTGTATCGGTTTGTGTGTATTCACAATTCCTGCCGGAAACGCTTACCGCGTTCTTTACCAAAGATGCTGCGGTGGTATCAATGGCGGCGGAGTATCTGCGGGGATATAGTATCGACTGTATCGTTGTAAGTTTTGTGTTCTGCATAAACTCTTACTTCAGCGGACAGGGAAATTCATTATTCCCGATGATTCACAGTCTGATAGCGACTTTCCTGTTCCGGATTCCGTTGTCGTACTGGTTTAGTCAGATAGACAGTTCTTCCCTGTTTATCATGGGTTTTGCACCGCCTGTTTCAACAGTGGTTTCATTGTTAATCTGTATTTGGTATTTAAGATATACCCGGAAGAAAGTTTATTTGAAAGGCACCATGATGCCTGCTATGTCGAATTAGGTGTTTTTAAGTGGATATATTAACTAAAATCAATTTGTATGGAAGCTTATTTGAAGAAACTCTGTTTTGAGTATCAGGTTGAAGAAAAGGAAGTGAAAGAGCTGTTGGCTCGTATGGAAAGAGTGTATCTGGATAAAGGAGAAACGATTGCTTCTGCTACAATGCCCGAGCAGAGCTTGTACATTATCGTTTCCGGTATCCTGCATACATTTACTACCCGGCAGGGAGAGGACAAAACCGTCAGATTCCTGTCCGAAGGTGACGCTATATTGTGCTACAATACAAGTAAGCATTCTGTCAAAACACTGACAAGGTGTGTGGCCTATTACATCAGCGAAGATGAGATCGAGGAATTGTGTGCAACGTCCATCACGTTTTCCAATCTGATTCGTCAGATGATGGAATATCAGTTTTACCTTAAAGAGGAAATGAGTGTGAATGCACGTAAACTGACGATCAGGGAAAGATACCTTTCTTTATTATCAGAAATTCCCGATATTCTGTACAGAGTCCCTTTGAAGTACATTACTTATTATTTAGGGGCCGATGTGACAAGTCTGGGATATCTGGCCGGAAGCTGTAAATAAGAAATGTCTCATTCTCTATATTTGAAGATATTCCTTGTTGAATAGTCTATTCTTACCCCGGTGCTTCTCAAAACCGGAAAGTCTTTGGATCATTTGATAAGGAATATTATTTTTGTAATTGAAATGAAAAATCTGATTCCCCGATATACTTTCTATAAGAATAAGTATGGAAGTGAACTTTTGATAGATGTCGTCGAACTGAAATACGTAAAGAAGTTCCTCTCTCAGAGTTCTGTCCACACGCTGACTTACTATGATATCACGTTTGTCACAGAAGGGGAGGGCAAGTTTTCGATAGATAATCAGACTAACGAGGCGGCTTCCCGTGACGTGTTTTTCTCTAAACCGGGAGAGATTCGGAACTGGGATACCCGCCACATAGTCAATGGTTATGCTTTGATCTTTGAAGATGAGTTTTTATCTTCTCTTTTTAAGGATTCTCTCTTTGTGCAGCATCTTTCATTCTTCCAGTCGGGAAAGACATCATCCAAATTACAGTTGCCGGATGAACTTTATATGCGTATCCTTCAGATATTGCACAATATTAAAACGGAGATTGATACATACAAACAGAATGATGTGTATGTATTAAGGGCATTACTTTATGAAGTCTTGATGTTGTTGGACCGGGAATATAAGAAAGTGAATATGGAAGAAGAAACTACATCCAAAGAGGTTGGTAATATCCATATTGACAAATTTATGAAGTTGGTTGAGAGCCATCTGAAAGAGCAGCATTCTGTTCAATATTATGCGGATAAACTTTGTATTACCCCGAATTATCTGAATGAGATTGTAACCTCTACAAAAGGGATTAGTGCGAAGCAATATATCCGGAATAAAGTAATGGATGAGGCTAAGAGACTGCTTACTTATACAGATTTCCCTATATCGGATATTGCGTTTGAACTTCATTTCTCAACCGTCTCTTATTTTATCCGTAGCTTCCGGCAATATACTGGAACAACGCCATTACTTTATCGAAGAACGCATAAACCGTAAAAAGTGATATTTCTCCCTTTCTTTCTGTTGCACTGATTGTCTTCTATATCCCTACTTTCGCATCAGATAATAACCAATTAAAATTATTGAACGATGAGAGATGCGGAAAAAACAGTAGGGAACATGATTGATAAGCTGAAAACGGCCTTTATCGGTTCCATAGACAGTGAAGGATTTCCTAATATGAAAGCTATGTTACAACCCCGAAAGAGGGAAGGGATAAAGACGATTTATCTGACTACAAATACTTCGTCAATGCGTGTGGTCCAATATCGTGAGAACAATCATGCCTGTATTTATTTTTGTGATACGCGGTTCTTTAGAGGGGTGATGCTGCGCGGTACTATGGAAGTGCTGACCGATCCTGCCAGTAAGGAGATGATATGGCAGGAAGGGGATACGATGTATTATCCCGAAGGAGTGACAGACCCCGATTATTGTGTTTTAAAATTTACAGCGATTTCCGGAAGGTTTTACAGTAACTTTAAGTCGGAAAGTTTCACTGTTGAATAGAATCAGTAATAATGGTTGAACAACCCGTAATTTATCTACTGTCAGATGTATGTTTCTTCCTTAATTTTGTACTGCAATAAGATCAATTCGACTATCGATCTTGTTATTGATAGGTATATAGGTATTGAATATAATAATTAAAAGTACATTTATGGAAACAATAAGATTGAACAACGGTGTTGAAATGCCGATTTTAGGCTATGGTGTATATCAGGTGACTCCTGAAGAGTGTGAGCGCTGTGTGCTGGATGCTATTAGTGTCGGTTATCGTTCTATTGATACAGCACAGGCATATTATAATGAAGAAGGAGTGGGTAATGCAGTCAGGAAATGCGGGGTACCACGTGAAGAACTGTTTATCACCACGAAAGTATGGATTTCGAACGGTGGATACGAAAAAGCAAAAGTTTCTATTGACGAATCCTTGCGTAAGCTCCAAAGTGATTATGTTGATTTGCTGCTTATTCATCAGCCTTTCAATGATTACTATGGTACATACCGTGCCATGGAAGAGGCTTACAAGGACGGAAAAGCTCGTGCCATTGGCGTCAGCAATTTCTATCCGGATCGTTTTATCGACCTGGCGGAATTTTGTGAGATTAAACCGGCGGTGAATCAAGTTGAAACACACGTCTTCAACCAGCAAGTGAAACCGCAGGAGATTATGAAGAAATACGGTACGAAGGTCATGTCATGGGGACCATTTGCGGAAGGACGCAATAATTTTTTCTCTAATGAAGTATTGAAAGCAATTGGAGAACGGTATGGAAAATCGGTTGCACAGGTAGCTCTGCGCTTTCTTATTCAGCGTGATATCATCGTTATCCCGAAATCGACTCGCAAGGAACGCATGATAGAAAACTTCGATGTATTTGACTTCACCTTGTCTGCAAAGGATATGGAAGAGATTGCCGGACTCGATAAAAGAGAAAGTCTGTTCTTCTCCCATTATGACCCTGAAATGGTTAACTTTCTGATTAATTTATAATAGAGAGAATATGTAGGCGGAAGATGTTTAGAAAAGAATCGTCAGGAAAGATTAATCTCTTCTGACGATTCGGAATATTGGAACGTAGCGAAAAATGGAACTTTATTATCCCAATGTTCTCCGTATGTTTTGTCTATTTGGGTATGAGGCTATTTTTATATCTAATGTTAGTTATCCGGTAATTGTTAAACTTAACCTTGCTTTTATTACTCCGGACAGAATCCGTTTTTATAAAACAGATAACTTTTTTCTATTGCTTCGGCTGTATCAGCTTCTAATGCATATAGTATTTCCCTGCAAAATTCCAGTTGTCCGGTTCCGTTAGCGGTTATGATCTTTCCATCTCTTACAGCTTGCTGATCAACGTAGTTCGAATCACCTGTATATCTCTCTCCGACATGTTGTTTCAGATAATCGATTGTATTACTCGTATGCTTTACGTTATTGAGAAATCCATGCATAGCAAGGAAAACGGAAGCATTGCATATTCCGCCAACCACTTTCTTATCTTTGATAGCTTTTTCTACCAGCGGGACTATTAATTCAGCTTCTGGTGAAAACCAGCTCATGCCGCCAATTAATATCAGACCTGCATAATCTTCCGGCATATCTTTCAAATCATAATCAGGCAATACTCTGAATCCCCCTATTGAAGAGACAGGCTCTTTGGTTATAGACAAGGTTTTCACTTTATAAGGAACAGGACTTCCGGGCATAACACCCTGATTTAGGCAGGCAGCTATAAATGCGCCTTCCCAGTCGGCGAACTCATTTAATAATACAAAAATTACTTCTTTCATATATCATTCTATTTTCTTTATGTATGCAAAGGTGCTATTTAAAATTGAATAACCCAGATGATGCAGTGAATTATTATCTTTTTTATATATGACTTTATAGGTCTGATGTCCGATGGCGGGTAACAGAATGTTTAAGATATCCGTCAGTCTTAGTCGTAGACTGTAGCTGTTAGCGATCTTGGTTTCGTGTAATGCATAAAAAAAAAGTCTTTGATTATCAATGTAATCAAAGACTTTTTTACTTTCTTAAGAAGCGGTGCGTACGGGACTCGAACCCGTGACCCCATGCGTGACAGGCATGTATTCTAACCAACTGAACTAACGCACCAAATATTAAAGACTAATTCATTTTATTTCTCTTTGCTTCTTACTTAAAAGAAGCGGTCCGGACGGGACTCGAACCCGCGACCCCATGCGTGACAGGCATGTATTCTAACCAACTGAACTACCGAACCAGAATTTCATTTTGTTAATCTGCATCTCTCTCGATTGCGGGTGCAAAGGTAGTTGTTTTTTGTAAATCTGCAAATGTTTTGATGAAACTTTTTTCCAATAAAAAGCAAGAAAAAAGCTTAGTGTCTCATTTTGAGTACTTTTATAATGAAAAAAAATATTAGTTTTTTCTTCAGTCAGGATGGTGACACTATCCGGTCGTCATAGTGACACTATCACGATGGGATAGTGTCATTATCCGGAGGCGATAGTGTCACTATCCTGAAGTTTGTCATCTTCTTCTTTGGAAATAGTCTTGGATATCTTTCTATCTGTAAGAAATCACCGTTTTTATATCAACTTTCTGCTTGAATAATTCGTAGTTTTGCAATAAATCGTTATTTTTGCGCACTAAAATTAGATAGGTGGAAGAATTTCCGCCCGGAATAGTAAATTAGTAAAAAGAATGATGACTACAGCCAAACTGTTATTGCACTGTCCCGACAAACCGGGAATCCTCGCGGAAGTGACAGACTTTATTACGGTAAACAAAGGAAATATTATCTATCTGGATCAGTATGTAGACCATGTGGAGAACATCTTCTTCATGCGTATAGAATGGGAATTGAAAGATTTTCTGGTTCCGCAGGAAAAGATTGAAGATTATTTCAGAACGCTATATGGGCAGAAGTATGAAATGGATTTCCGTCTTTATTTCTCGGATGTGAAACCGCGTATGGCTATATTCGTTTCTAAAATGTCTCATTGCCTGTTCGATATGTTGGCTCGCTACACGGCAGGAGAGTGGAACGTGGAGATACCTCTTATTATAAGCAACCATCCGGACTTGCAGCACGTGGCAGAGCGTTTCGGTATTCCTTTCTATTTGTTCCCCATCACCAAGGAGACCAAAGAAGAACAGGAACGCAAAGAAATGGAATTGCTTGCCAAACATAAAATTACATTCATCGTGTTGGCACGTTATATGCAAGTGATTTCCGAACAGATGATCAATGCGTATCCAAATAAGATTATCAATATCCATCATTCCTTCCTACCGGCATTTGTGGGGGCAAAACCTTATCATGCCGCATTCCAGCGTGGAGTGAAAATTATCGGTGCGACCAGCCATTATGTGACGACTGAGCTGGATGCAGGTCCGATCATCGAGCAGGATGTAGTACGCATTACACATAAGGACTCTATAGAAGATCTTGTAAATAAAGGAAAGGACCTGGAAAAAATTGTTCTTTCGCGTGCGGTACAAAAGCATATCGAACGTAAGATTTTGGCTTATAAAAATAAAACAGTAATATTTAGCTGATGAAAGTAGCAGTTGTAAAATACAATGCCGGGAATATCCGTTCTGTGGACTATGCTCTGAAGCGGTTGGGAGTAGAAGCAGTGATTACTGCCGATAAAGAAATACTTCAATCTGCCGATAAAGTGATTTTCCCCGGAGTAGGAGAGGCGGGAACTACCATGAATCACCTGAAAGCAACAGGGCTCGACGAACTGATCAAGAATCTGCGTCAGCCTGTGTTCGGAATTTGCCTCGGTATGCAGCTGATGTGCCGGCATTCTGAAGAAGGTGGGGTGGACTGCCTGAATATCTTTGATGTAGACGTGAAGCGTTTTGTTCCGCAGAAGCATGAAGATAAAGTGCCGCATATGGGCTGGAATACGATTGGTAAGACAAACAGCAAACTGTTCGAAGGATTCACCGAAGAAGAGTTTGTCTACTTTGTACACAGTTTCTATGTGCCGGTTTGTGACTTCACTGCTGCTGAAACCGATTATATCCATCCGTTCAGCGCGGCATTGCATAAAGATAACTTTTATGCCACCCAGTTCCATCCGGAGAAAAGCGGGAAGACAGGTGAAAGGATTCTGAGGAACTTTCTGGATCTCTAATAAACGTTGCAACAGTTTATAATAAACTCCGCTATAGTTTATAATAAACTCGGTCATCGTTTATAATAAACTATTTCCGTCTTTTCGGAGAAGAAGAAAAGGACAGGTATAAGAAGATGGAGTGAACAGCTAAAATAGTAAATCGTAAATGATCAAATTGTATATAAACAGATGATAGAAATTATTCCAGCCATTGATATTATTGACGGGAAATGTGTACGCCTTTCTCAGGGAGATTACGATAGTAAGAAGGTCTATAACGAAAATCCGGTGGAAGTAGCCAGGGAGTTTGAAGCGAACGGGGTTCGCAGGCTTCATGTGGTAGATCTGGACGGAGCCGCTTCTCACCACGTAGTCAATCATCGGGTATTGGAGCAGATTGCTACGTGTACCTCTTTAATAGTAGATTTTGGCGGTGGAGTAAAGAGTGACGAAGATTTGAAAATAGCTTTTGAAAGCGGTGCTCAGATGGTGACAGGCGGAAGCGTTGCCGTGAAAGATCCGGAGCTGTTCTGCCATTGGCTGGAAGTATATGGCAGTGAGAAAATAATCCTCGGAGCAGACGTCAAGGAACATAAGATTGCTGTAAACGGCTGGAAAGACGAAAGCGCCTGTGAGCTTTTCCCATTTCTCGAAGACTATATAAATAAAGGTATTCAGAAAGTTATTTGTACTGATATTAGTTGTGATGGAATGCTGAAAGGTCCTTCTATAGATTTGTATAAAGAAATGCTGGAGAAGTTTCCGAATCTCTACCTGATGGCTAGTGGCGGAGTGAGCAATGTGGATGACATAATCGCCTTGAATGAAGCCGGAGTTCCCGGAGTCATCTTCGGTAAAGCATTGTACGAAGGGCATATAACGTTGAAAGATTTGCGTATATTTTTATAATCAGGAGTGCTAAAATGAAAGGAAGAACCCTGTTATAATGAAAAATAAGGAAGCAGGTTCTCGGATTAGTAGAATCTAAATTGTCAAATAGTAAATAAGATAGAATTGTGTTAGCAAAAAGAATCATACCCTGTCTGGATATAAAAGACGGACAGACCGTAAAAGGAACGAACTTTGTCAATTTGCGCCAGGCCGGTGATCCGGTAGAGCTGGGGCGGGCTTACAGCGAACAAGGAGCAGATGAACTTGTGTTTCTGGATATTACCGCAAGTCATGAAGGACGTAAGACTTTCACGGAACTGGTAAAGCGGATTGCTGCCAATATCAATATCCCGTTTACCGTGGGCGGTGGCATCAATGAATTGAGCGATGTAGATCGCCTGCTGAATGCCGGAGCGGATAAGATCTCGATCAATTCTTCCGCCATTCGCAACCCTCAGCTGATTGATGACATTGCCAAGAACTTCGGTTCTCAGGTTTGTGTTCTGGCAGTAGATGCCAAGCAAACAGAAAACAGCTGGAAGTGTTATCTGAACGGCGGGCGTATCGAAACCGATAAAGAATTGCTGGCATGGACCAAAGAGGCTCAGGAGCGTGGAGCAGGCGAAATCCTGTTTACGAGCATGAACCATGATGGGGTGAAGACCGGTTATGCGAACGAGGCGCTTGCTTCCTTGGCCGATCAACTCTCTATTCCCGTGATCGCTTCGGGTGGGGCAGGGCTGAAAGAACACTTCCGTGATGCTTTTTTAGTAGGAAAAGCAGATGCGGCGTTGGCTGCCAGCGTTTTTCATTTCGGAGAAATTAAAATTCCCGAATTAAAATCGTATCTTTGCGGCGAAGGAATAACCATCAGAGGGTGAGGCGGCATGGGCTCACACAAACGGTATAGTAAATTGAAATAGTAATTAGAACTTAATATAAGATGGAATTGGATTTCGATAAGATGAACGGACTTGTTCCGGCTATCATACAGGACAACGAGACACGCAAAGTCTTGATGCTGGGCTTTATGAATAAGGAAGCCTATGATAAAACGGTGGAAACCGGAAAAGTAACTTTCTTCAGCCGTACCAAAAATCGTCTTTGGACGAAAGGAGAAGAAAGCGGCAACTTCCTTCATGTGGTATCTATCAAAGCGGATTGTGACAACGATACCCTGTTGATCCAGGCAGATCCGGCAGGTCCTGTTTGTCATACAGGCACAGATACTTGCTGGGGTGAGAAAAACGAAGAACCGGTTATGTTCCTGAAAGCATTGCAGGATTTCATTGACAAACGTCACGAAGAAATGCCCCAAGGTTCTTACACCACCAGCCTGTTCGAATCCGGAATCAACAAGATCGCTCAGAAAGTAGGTGAGGAAGCTGTCGAAACAGTGATCGAAGCTACGAATGGAACAAACGAACGTCTGATCTATGAAGGAGCCGACCTGATTTATCACATGATTGTATTATTAACTTCAAAAGGCTATCGGATCGAAGACCTTGCACGCGAATTGCAGGAAAGACATAGCAGTACATGGAAGAAGCATTAATTCAATATAAAAACGTAGAAATCCATCAACAGGAACTCTGTGTACTGAGCGATGTCAATCTGGAATTGCACAAAGGAGAGTTCGTCTATCTGATCGGGAAGGTAGGTTCGGGGAAAACGAGCCTGCTCAAAACCTTTTACGGCGAACTGGACGTAATCGACGGCGAAGCGGAAGTGCTGGGCTATAATATGCGTTCAATCAAACGCAAGCATATCCCTCAGTTGAGAAGAAAGCTGGGAATTGTGTTTCAGGACTTTCAGCTGCTGACGGACCGTACCGTTTACAACAATCTGGAATTTGTGCTTCGTGCCACTGGCTGGAAGAACAAACGGGAAATTCAGGAAAGAATAGAGGAAGTGCTCGACCTCGTGGGAATGTCCAACAAGGGCTATAAACTCCCCAACGAACTTTCCGGCGGCGAACAGCAACGCATCGTGATCGCACGTGCCGTGCTCAATTCTCCGGCTATTATCCTGGCAGACGAGCCGACCGGAAATCTGGATGTGGAAACAGGCAAGTCCATCGTTGAATTGTTGCACAACATCTGCGAATCCGGTTCGTCCGTAGTGATGACGACGCACAATCTGCAATTGCTGAAAGAATATCCCGGCAGTGTATACCGCTGTTCCGAACATCGTATAACGGATGTGACAGATGAATACATGCCCAGACAGAGAACAATAGAAATAGATTTAAATATAGATAACTAAAACAGTAACGAAAATGAAAGTTTTAAAGTTTGGAGGAACTTCCGTGGGTTCTGCTCAGCGGATGAAGGAAGTAGCCAAATTGATTACCGATGGTGAACAGAAGATTGTTGTCCTTTCTGCAATGTCAGGAACAACAAATACATTGGTGGAAATTTCGGACTATCTGTATAAGAAGAATCCGGAGGGTGCCAACGAGATTATCAATAAGCTGGAATCAAAATATAAACAGCACGTTGATGAGCTTTTTGCAACTCAGGAATATAAACAGAAAGGTCTGGAAGTCATCAAGTCTCACTTCGACTACATCCGCTCCTATACTAAAGACCTTTTCACTTTGTTCGAAGAGAAAGTGGTTTTGGCACAGGGAGAGCTTATTTCTACGGCTATGGTCAACTTCTACCTGCAGGAATGCGGTGTGAAGTCCGTATTGCTTCCGGCTTTGGAATTCATGCGTACTGACAAGAACGCGGAACCGGACCCTGTATATATTAAGGAGAAACTGCAGACACAACTGGAACTGTATCCGGATATGGAGATTTACATCACACAAGGTTTCATCTGCCGCAATGCTTACGGTGAGATAGACAACCTGCAGCGTGGTGGCAGCGATTACACCGCATCCTTGATCGGTGCTGCCGTAAAGGCTTCCGAAATCCAGATATGGACGGACATCGACGGTATGCACAATAACGACCCGCGCATTGTGGACAAGACAGCTCCGGTTCGTCAGCTGCATTTCGAAGAAGCAGCCGAGCTGGCTTACTTCGGTGCAAAAATCCTGCACCCGACTTGCATCCAGCCTGCTAAATATGCCAATATACCTGTACGTCTGCTGAATACAATGGACCCGGATGCTCCCGGAACACTAATTTCTAATGACACGGAGAAAGGTAAGATTAAAGCCGTAGCTGCCAAAAACAATATTACAGCTATCAAGATCAAATCAAGCCGTATGTTGCTTGCTCATGGTTTCCTGCGTAAAGTATTCGAGATTTTTGAAAGCTATCAGACTTCTATTGACATGATCTGTACCTCAGAGGTCGGTGTATCTGTTACAATAGACAACACCAAGCATCTGAACGAGATTCTGGACGACCTGAAAAAATACGGTACTGTCACTGTTGACAAGGATATGTGTATTATCTGTGTAGTAGGTGACCTGGAATGGGAGAATGTCGGTTTCGAAGCTAAAGCGCTTGATGCGATGCGGGACATACCTGTGCGAATGATTTCCTTTGGAGGAAGTAACTACAACATTTCCTTCCTTATCCGGGATTGCGATAAGAAGACGGCGTTGCAGTCGCTGAGCGATATGCTTTTCAACAACAAATAATTCCACAAATAATACGAGCGCTTTTATTGATACTGATAAAAGCGCTCTTTTTAACTAACTAAACAAGTTTCTTGAATTATGAAAGGAATATTTCCAATCGATAAATTCCGTACTTTGCAGACACCTTTCTATTATTATGATACGAAAGTGCTGCGTGATACATTGTCGGCTATTAACCAAGAGGTTGCCAAATATCCTAGCTATTCCGTACATTATGCCGTGAAGGCGAATGCCAATCCGAAAGTACTTACCATTATCCGTGAAAGCGGAATGGGAGCAGACTGCGTGAGTGGCGGAGAAATCCGTGCCGCTGTCCGTGCCGGATTCCCTGCCAATAAAATCGTTTTTGCCGGAGTCGGGAAAGCGGATTGGGAGATCAACCTCGGACTGGAATATGGCATCTTCTGTTTCAATGTAGAGTCTATCCCCGAACTGGAAGTCATCAACGAACTGGCTGCCGCTCAAAATAAGATCGCTAATGTCGCTTTCCGTATCAATCCGGATGTCGGGGCGCATACGCACGCCAATATCACCACCGGTCTGGCTGAAAACAAATTCGGTATCAGTATGCAGGACATGGACAGGGTGATCGATGTGGCTTTGGAAATGAAGAATGTAAAATTCATCGGTCTGCACTTCCATATCGGTTCACAGATATTGGATATGGGCGATTTCATCGCTCTTTGTAACCGGGTGAATGAATTGCAGGACAAGCTCGAAGCCCGCCGTATTCTGGTAGAGCATATCAATGTCGGTGGTGGTCTGGGCATTGACTACGGTCATCCGAACCGCCAGTCCGTTCCGGACTTCAAAAGCTATTTTGCTACCTATGCCGGACAGCTGAAACTGCGTCCTTATCAGACATTGCACTTTGAATTGGGACGTGCGGTGGTAGGACAGTGCGGCTCTCTGATATCGAAAGTGCTGTATGTAAAGCAGGGAACGAAGAAGAAATTTGCCATCCTCGATGCAGGTATGACAGACCTGATTCGTCCGGCTTTGTATCAGGCTTACCACAAGATGGAAAACATTACTTCGGAAGAACCTGTAGAGGCTTATGACGTAGTAGGTCCGATCTGTGAATCATCAGACGTTTTCGGTAAAGCGATTGACCTGAACAAAGTGAAGCGGGGGGACCTGATTGCACTTCGTTCCGCAGGTGCCTACGGTGAGATTATGGCATCCGGATACAACTGTCGTGAACTGCCGAAAGGATACACTTCGGACGAGCTGGTGTAAATAAAATGTGAATGTAGTTTAAAAATGCAGGGAGCTTGGAACAATTTTAACTGAAATCTTGTTATTTTTGTAATGAGTTCAAAAGAAAACTACATTAACAACTTAATAAAAATATACGATTATGATTTCAGAAAAATTACAGAAAGCAATCAATGAGCAGATCACTGCTGAAATGTGGTCTTCTAACCTGTATCTGGCAATGTCTTTCTACTTTGAGAAAGAAGGTTTCAGTGGCTTTGCACATTGGATGAAGAAACAATCTCAGGAAGAAATGGGACATGCTTATGCAATGGCCGATTACATCATCAAACGTGGCGGAACTGCTATAGTTGACAAGATTGATGTGGTTCCCAATGGCTGGGGTACTCCGCTGGAAGTGTTTGAACACGTTTACAAACACGAATGCCATGTATCTGCATTGGTAGACAAGCTGGTAGATGTGGCTGCTGCTGAAAAAGATAAAGCTACTCAGGATTTCTTGTGGGGATTTGTCCGCGAACAGGTAGAAGAAGAAGCTACTGCACAGGGAATTGTGGATAAAATCAAGAAAGCTGGTGATACCGGTATTTTCTTTGTTGATTCACAACTGGGACAACGCTGATAATGATCTGAAAAATAGAAAATTATATAAGAGAAGCTGTTTGGGTTTATATTCAGACAGCTTCTTTTTTTATCTTACTTATCAACTTCCCTGCCGGGCTATTTCTTTATCTTTCCTTTTTCCATAGCTCCCAGATAAATCTCCAGCGAGCGGGTAGAAATCTGTATTTCGCGGAAGGATACACCCAAAGAAGCGATTAACAGTATCAATGCCAGTCCGAATACATAAACCGATAACAACTGCAGTCCGATGTAAATAAGAAACATACTGACTACACAGAAAAAGAGGCTTGCTATCCCCAGTCCCTGCATCGTGCGTGTCAGATTCAACCGTTTCCTCAAATTCTCGATTTGTGCTACCGTGATATCCGTAGGATTTTCCATATAGCGGTCCCGCAACTGTCGCACCAGCTGCGCATACGATAAAAAACGATTGGTATAAGCCAGCAAAATCAGCGAAACAGCCGAAAAAAGCAAAGCAGGAGTAGTGAGCGTAAGTTCTTCCATCTTGAAAAATAGGTAATAGGTAATAAATAATAGGTAATAAGTAATAGGTAATAAGTAATAGGTCATGCGGGTAAAGCTACCGGCAGCTACGATTATTACCTATTACCTATTACTTATTACTTATTTCAAGGTTCCCAGTTCTTTGCCAACCTTAATAAAAGCAGCGATACATTTGTCGAGGTGTGCTTTCTCGTGTCCGGCAGAGATTTGTACACGGATACGTGCCTGTTCTTTCGGAACGACCGGATAATAGAATCCCGTCACATAAATGCCTTCTTCCTGCATGCGTGCGGCATAAATCTGAGAGAGTTTGGCATCATACAACATAACGGCGCAGATGGCACTTTGTGTCGGTTTGATGTCAAATCCGGCAGCTGTCATTTGGTCACGGAAATAGTTTACATTCTCTACCAGCTTGTCATGCAGCGCATTGCTTTCTTTCAGCATCTTGAATACTTCGAGACTTGCACCGATGATACCCGGAGCCAACGAGTTGGAGAACAGATAAGGACGGCTGCGCTGACGCAGTAAGTCGATGATCTCCTTGCGGCCGGTGGTAAATCCTCCCAATGCGCCTCCGAAAGCCTTGCCCAGTGTTCCCGTATAGATGTCTACGCGTCCGTAAGTCTTGTACAGTTCGCTGACGCCGTGGCCCGTAGCGCCAACCACACCTGCAGAGTGCGATTCGTCCACCATTACGAGTGCATCATATTTCTCGGCCAGGTCACAGATCTGATCCATAGGTGCTACATTTCCGTCCATAGAGAATACACCGTCGGTAACAACGATACGGAAACGTTGTGCCTGAGCTTCTTGCAAGCATCTTTCCAGATCCTTCATATCCGCGTTGGCATAGCGATAGCGTTTCGCTTTGCAAAGACGTACGCCGTCGATGATAGAAGCATGGTTCAGAGAGTCCGAGATGATGGCGTCTTCTTCGCTGAAAAGCGGTTCGAACACACCTCCGTTGGCGTCGAAACAGGCTGCATACAGAATGGTGTCTTCTGTCTGGAAATAATCAGAGATAGCAGCTTCCAGTTCCTTATGTATATCTTGCGTTCCGCAGATGAAGCGGACAGATGACATACCAAATCCACGGCGCTCCATCATTTCTTGAGAAGCTTTAATCAGACGGGGGTGATTGGACAGTCCCAGATAGTTGTTGGCGCAGAAATTCAGCACTTCTTTTCCTTTTACAGTGATGGCAGCTTGCTGCGCACTTTCGATCAGTCGTTCTTCTTTGTAAAGTCCGGCTTCCTTAATTTCAGCCAGTGTCTGGCTGAGGTGTTCTTTCATTTTACCGTACATAATGTTTGAGTGATTAAGTTAATGGTGCAAAGGACACGATTTTTCTTGGAATAAACAATATCTTTTTGATTTAAATCTGAAAAAAAAGTGCTTACTTTGCGCACTATTTAGCTTAACACTTTTATTTAAAAGGAAAAATGAAACACATTTTGATTATTGGAGCCACCGGACAAATAGGATCCGAGTTGACGATGGAGTTACGCAGGCGTTATGGAAACACAAACGTAGTAGCAGGTTACATCCAGGGTGCAGAGCCCAAAGGAGAGTTAAAAGAGTCGGGACCGTCGGCAGTTGTCGATGTAACGAATGGTGAAATGATTGAATCGGTGGTGAAGGAATACCACATTGATACCATATATAATTTGGCTGCACTGCTATCGGTGGTGGCTGAGTCCAAGCCGAAGCTAGCCTGGAAAATTGGTATTGACGGACTGTGGAATGTTTTGGAAGTGGCGCGTGAGCAGGGATGTGCGGTATTTACCCCCAGTTCTATCGGATCGTTCGGTGCAAGCACGCCTCATACACAGACACCACAGGATACTATCCAGCGTCCCCGTACTATGTATGGAGTCACCAAGGTAACGACAGAGTTGCTGAGTGACTACTATTTTAACAAATACGGTGTTGACACACGTGCTGTCCGTTTCCCGGGCATCATTTCGAACGTGACCCCTCCGGGAGGAGGAACCACCGATTATGCTGTCGATATTTATTATTCGGCAGTAAGAGGAGAAAAATTTGTGTGCCCTATCAAAGAAGGCACTTTAATGGATATGATGTATATGCCGGACGCGCTGAACGCAGCAATCATGCTGATGGAAGCAGATCCGACCAAGCTGATACACCGCAACGCTTTCAATATCGCCTCTATGAGTTTCGACCCTGAGACGATTTTCCATGCCATCAAGAAGCATGTGCCCGCGTTCGAGATGATCTATGATGTAGATCCTTTGAAGCAGCGCATAGCCGACAGCTGGCCCGATAGTCTGGATGACACTTGCGCCCGCGAGGAGTGGGGGTGGAAGCCGGCTTACGATCTGGAAAGCATGACGGTGGATATGCTTGAAAAGCTAAGAGAGAAACTGAAAAAATGAAAAAACTAATTGCGGGGGTTCTGGTGCTCACTATCCTTGGTTCCTGTGGAAACAAGAAAACGAACATCGACCCCTTTGCATCTATCACTCAAGAGGTGGATTCTATCCGGCACAAAGCCGATTCGATCCATCAGGAGGAATTGCCGGAAGAGCCCAAACCTACAGAAGCGGACGAATCTTTCGACGATTTTATCTATAATTTTGCTTCCGATGATGCCTTGCAGCGTCAGCGTGTCAAGTTTCCGTTGCCCTATTACAAGGGAGATGAGAAAACCAATATCGAAGAACGCAACTGGAAGCATGATGACTTATTTACCAAACAGCATTATTATACGCTCCTGTTTGATAAAGAAGAAGACATGGATTTGGTGGGGGACACCTCACTGACCTCCGTTCAGGTGGAATGGATATTCGTGAAAACCCGAATGGTGAAAAAGTATTATTTTGAGCGTATCAAAGGGGCATGGATACTGGAGGCTATCAATCTGCGCCCTGTTGAGCGGAATGAAAATGAAGACTTTGTGGAGTTTCTCAGTCATTTTGCTGCCGACAGCCTTTTTCAAAGCCGGCGTGTGCAGGAGCCTCTGGCTTTTGTCACCTCAGATCCGGACGATGACTTCTCTATTCTGGAGACTTCTCTTGATTTGAACCAGTGGTTTGCTTTCAAGCCGGCATTGCCTACAGACCGCCTTTCGAATATCAATTACGGACAGCGGAATGATGATAACTCGCCGACAAAGATTCTCGCCTTGAAAGGAATCGGAAACGGCTTCTCTAATATTCTATATTTCAGGCGGAAAGCAGGCGAATGGCAACTGTATAAGTTTGAAGATACCAGTATTTAGCAACGAAAAAACGGAAGATATGTATTCTCTTTTATCACACAATACGTTCGGCATTGATGTCTATGCCGAACGGTTTCAGGAATATGCTTCGGTAGAAGAACTGAAGACATTGATAGCTCAAGGTGCCCTTACGACACCTTTTTTGCATATAGGCGGCGGAAGCAACCTGCTTTTTGTCAAAGACTATGAAGGGCTGGTCTTACATTCCCGCATCGAAGGGATCGAGGTGACGGAAGAGGACGAACGGAGTGTAGCCGTACGGGTAGGAGCAGGCGTGGTCTGGGATGACTTTGTAGGCTATTGCGTAGAGCATGGCTGGTATGGAACGGAAAATCTCTCCCTTATTCCCGGTGAAGTGGGAGCGAGTGCCGTGCAGAATATCGGTGCCTATGGCGTGGAAGTGAAAGACCTGATCACCTCTGTCGAAACAGTGAACATTCACGGTGAGGAGCGTGTTTATGCTGTAGATGAATGTGGCTATGCCTATCGCGACAGCATTTTCAAACGCCCGGAGAATAAATCCGTATTTGTGACCTATGTCTGCTTCCGGCTCAGTAAGGAAGAACGGTATACATTAGATTACGGCACCATCCGTCAGGAGCTCGAAAAATATCCCGAACTGACCTTGCCGATCCTCCGGAAAGTGATTATCGATATCCGTGAAAGCAAATTGCCCGACCCGAAAGTGATGGGAAATGCCGGCAGTTTCTTTATGAATCCCATCGTTCCGCGCGAAAAACTGGAAGCCTTGCAGCAGGAATTTCCCCGAATCCCCTTCTACGAACTGAATGACGGACGAGTGAAGATTCCGGCAGGATGGATGATTGATCAGTGCGGCTGGAAAGGAAAAGCATTAGGTCCGGCGGCAGTGCATGACAAACAGGCCTTGGTGCTCGTCAATCGGGGCGGAGCGAAAGGCAGCGACGTCCTTGCGCTTTCGGATGCAGTGCGGGCTTCTGTTCGTGCGAAATTCGGCATAGACATTCATCCGGAAGTAAATTTGGTTGGAAAATGAAAGTAAGAATACTTGGAAGCGGAACATCGACGGGAGTTCCTCAGATTGGATGTACCTGTCCGGTCTGCACTTCTGCCGATCCGAAAGATAATCGTCTGCGTGCGTCTGCGATCGTTGAGACGGAAGATGCGCGGATACTTATAGACTGCGGGCCCGATTTTCGGGCGCAGGTGTTACACCTTCCTTTTGAGAAGATAGACGGTGTGCTCATTACGCACGAACATTATGACCACGTGGGCGGGCTGGATGATTTGCGTCCGTTTTGCCGCTTCGGGGCGGTTCCTATCTATGCCGAAGAATATGTGGCACGCGCATTGCGTTTGCGGATGCCTTATTGTTTTGTCGATCACCGTTATCCCGGTGTTCCTGATATTCCCTTGCAGGAAATTGAGGTCGGGCACGCCTTTTCCATCCACCATACGGAAGTGGTGCCTTTGCGGGTGATGCATGGTCGGCTGCCGATTTTGGGCTACCGTATCGGCAGGCTGGGGTATATCACGGATATGCTGACCATGCCCGAAGAATCGTATGAACAATTGGAAGGGATAGATGTTCTGATTATGAATGCGCTTCGTATCGCTCCTCATCCTACTCACCAGAATCTGGAGGAGGCATTGAAGGTGGCAGAACGTATTCGGGCAAAGGAGACATACTTCATCCACATGAGTCATGATATGGGGCTGCACAAGAAGGTAGAGAAGGAGCTTCCTGAAAATATTCACCTTACATATGACGGAATGGAAATCATTTTCTGATTATTGGTGATTTTTTTAGCAAAAGTTTTGTTTTCTTTGTAGAAATTATTATTTTTGCCCCTAGCCGATAAACAGCAAATATTATGAAACTTCGTACGATAGTGAAAATAGCGATCACTTCTTCTGTTGTACTTTTGTGCTCAGGTTTTGCGTTGTACTCTTTTTTTAGGTTGTCGGCTGCCGAAGATCAGAAAGATTTTGATCTCTATACCTTGGTTCCGTCCTCTGTTTCAGCAGTGTTTGCGACGGAAGATGTAGCCGAATTTGTAATGGAAGTGGATGAGCTGACCTGTAGTCGGGATCACCAGTATCTTTATGTTTCCAAACTCTTTTCTTATCTGAAACAATATCTTTATTCTCTTCTCGAAGATGCTCCTCACGGTCTGAGCAGGCAAATGAATCAGATGCTGATCAGTTTCCATGAGCCGGACAATGATCGTAATCAGGTGCTTTACTGCCGGTTGGGGAATGGAGACCGTGCGCTGATCGACCGTTTTGTGCAGAAATATGTTTCGTCGGGCTATCCTCCGAAAACATTCGATTATAAGGGTGAAGATATCATTATCTATCCGATGGCGGACGGTGATTTTCTCGCCTGCTATCTGACGGAAGACTTTCTGGTGCTCAGTTGTCAGAAAAAGCTGATAGAGGAGGTGATAGATATCCGCAAAACCGGCAAGTCGCTGGCTGCCGACTCTGCTTTTAAAGAAGTGCGGGCGCCGAAGAAAAGTCCGACTGTTGCTACCGTCTACACTCGTCTGGCAGGAATGATGGGATGGACGGAGTTTGATATGAAGCTGAAGGATGATTTCATTTATTTCTCCGGAGTCAGCCATTATGTAGATACTTGTTTTAACTTTATAAATGTAATCCGCCAGCAGGAATCTGTCAAAGGATTTCCGGGCGAGACACTGCCTTCCACTGCTTTTTATTTCAGTAAACAGGGCATTACGGACTGGGCATCCCTGCTTTCCTATGGCGGTACGCAGGAATATGCGACGGCAGGCAGAACGAGTGAAGTGCTGAATCGGGATCGGGAATTGTCACGTTATCTGGCAGAGAATACGGGGCAGGATTTGGTGGCTTGTCTTTTCCAGCGGGAAGACTCTCTGATGGGGCCTGCGGCTGTTTTAAGTCTCTCGGTGATGGATGTGGCTGAGGCGGAAAGGATGTTGCGCTCTTTGGTAAATACGGCTCCGGCAGAGGAAGGAACAGGCCGGAATTCACGTATAACTTTTTGTTATACTCCCTCTAAAGCATACCCTGTGTACAGGTTGCCTCAAACAACGTTGTTTACGCAACTAACCAGTTTTGTAGAGCCGTCCTTGCATGTTTTCGCTACATTTTATGGCGGACGTTTACTGCTTGCCCCCGATGAAGATAGTTTGTCACGATATATCCGCCAGCTGGATAATGACGAAGTGCTTGACGGCGCTTTGGCTTATCGGGCGGGGACGGACGGATTGTCCGATTCGTATCATTTCATGTTGATGGCGGACTTTGGACACGTACTCGAACAGTCCGGACATCAGGTTCATTATGTGCCGGAATTCTTTCTCCGCAACTCCGAATTTTTCCGTAATTTCATTCTTTTTGCGCAGTTTACTTGTGCGGACGGGGTGGTTTATCCCAACATTGTTTTGAAGTATAAATCCGAATAGAATTCGATGAAAAAAACAGGCGAAAAATAGAGGGGAAAAACAACTCTTAATTTGTGAAACTAAAAGCTCTGAAACGCCTTCTGGCAGGGCGCGAAAACCGAATGGAAACCAGTAGAGTAGAGAAGAGTATATAATTCTATTCTAAAGAAATAGAATTAATAAGAAAAAAAATAGAGAATTTTGCCGCCGCTGATTCACTTTTTATTCCATTCCGTAAGATGCCTTTGAGAGAATTCATGAAGGGGTGTCAAAAGAACTAAAGTGGGGGCTAAAAAATCGATTCCATCTCGAATGGGGGTGACTAAAAAGTCGATTCTATCTCTATTCTCCTCCTTCGGGAAGGAGGAGTGGTCGAAGACCGAGGTGGTAGGAGAAATAATGTTTGTTCCTATTTCTTTGTAAATGACAGGATTATGTATTCACCTACCACCTCCCCCTACGGGTACTCCTCCTTCCTGAAGGAGGAGAGTTTAGTTACTATTGACTTTTGGCATACCTTCATGGGGGCTTTTCCGTCTCGCTGTCCAATCTCCTTCGTCTCGCTGCTCAATTCCTTTCGCCTCGCTGCTCAGTCCTTTTCGCCTCGCTGCTGAATCCGCATTGGCCCCGAGGTGAATTCACTTCAGCTCGGTGTCTGGTTACTGCAGGGGACAGTCATAAAAAAAACTCCCGGCAGAAATAGTTCCATCGGGAGTTTTTTATGCAGATTGTTTTTAATTCTTAGAACGGCAGGTCGTCTTTTGCGTCACCCATCGTGAAATCCGGGGTAGCAGACGGAGCCGGGGGAGGAACGGGGGCACCCGGAGCCATAGGAGCACCTGCGCCTACACGTTCAACTTTCCATGCACGGATACTGTTGAACCAGCGGTCGTTCCACTGACGGGCGTCAACGTCGAATGATACGGTCAGTTCTTCGCCCATCTGAATGTTGAACTGTTCGATTTTGTCGGCGCCAAATACGTCGAAACACATTTTGCGCGGATATTGGTCATGGTTTTCGATTACGAACTCTTGTGATTTCCACTCGTTGCCGCTAGTCTTTGAAACTCCACCTCTCGGAGGGAGGATAGCGATGATTTTTCCTGTAAATTCCATTGCGATAATTTTAAATTCTGCGGCGAAGTTACAATTTTTTAGGAATATCCCTCACACAATGCTTGTTTTTTCTTTCGTTTTCTTGGGCAGCACGAATCTTTTTTCGTAACTTTGTGCGATATATAATTCAAAACTTAAATACTCGAAAATATATGAAATTTATCGTTTCAAGTACTGCTCTTTCCAGCCATTTACAGGCTATCAGTCGTGTAATTAACTCAAAGAATGCGCTGCCTATTCTCGATTGTTTTCTCTTCGAATTGGAAGACGGAACATTGTCTGTGACTGTTTCTGACAGTGAAACGACCATGGTGACAACCGTTGAGGTAAATGAAAGCGATACAAACGGGCGTTTTGCCGTAGTAGCGAAAACATTGCTTGATGCACTGAAAGAAATTCCGGAACAACCGTTGACATTTTACGTCAACACGGACAATTATGAAATCACCGTGCAGTATCAGAACGGAAAATATAGTCTGATGGGACAGAATGCTGACGAATTTCCGCAGTCGGCTGTGCTGGGCGAAAATGCAGTCCGCGTGGAGATGGAAGCAGGTGTACTGCTGGGTGGCATCAACCGTTCGGTATTCGCAACTGCCGACGACGAACTCCGTCCGGTAATGAACGGTATATATTTCGATATTACAACAGAAGACATCACGATGGTGGCATCGGACGGTCATAAGCTGGTACGTTGCAAAACGCTGGCTGCCAAAGGAAACGAACGTGCCGCGTTCATCCTTCCGAAGAAGCCCGCTACATTGCTGAAAAACCTGCTTCCGAAAGAACAGGGAACAGTAACCATCGAATTTGACGAACGCAACGCTGTGTTTATGCTGGAAAGCTACCGCATGGTCTGCCGTCTGATCGAAGGACGCTATCCGAACTACAACTCGGTAATTCCGCAGAACAACCCTCATAAAGTGACTGTAGACCGTCAGCAACTGATCGGAGCTTTGCGCCGCGTGTCTATCTTCTCTTCGCAGGCAAGCAGTTTGATCAAACTGCGTATGCAGGAGAATCAGATTGTGATTTCCGCACAGGACATCGATTTCTCCACTTCTGCCGAAGAAACACAAGTTTGCCAATATTCGGGTGCCGCTATGAGCATCGGATTCAAGTCTACTTTCCTCATCGATATCCTGAACAATATTTCGGCCGATGAAGTGGTAATCGAGCTTGCCGACCCGTCGCGTGCCGGAGTCATTGTGCCGGTAGAACAGGAAGAAAATGAAGACTTGCTGATGCTGCTGATGCCGATGATGCTGAACGATTAATTAATTATTTAATGGATAATTGAGAATGGATAATGGATAATGAGCTGCGCTGTCAGTGGTCAGGAGTTATCCATTTTTTATGTTTCCTATCCATTATCAATTCTCCATTATCCATTATCCATTAAAGAAAGAAATGAAATTAAATTTGAAAAACCCGATTGTGTTCTTCGATCTGGAGACAACGGGAACCAATATCAACACAGACCGGATCGTTGAAATTTGCTATCTGAAAGTATATCCTAACGGGAATGAGGAAACGAAAACAATGCGTATCAATCCCGAAATGCATATTCCTGAAGCTTCTTCTGCCGTACATGGCATTTATGATGCCGATGTAGCGGACTGTCCGACTTTCAAGGAGGTGGCAAAGAATGTGGCCCGTGACATTGAAGGCTGCGATTTGGCAGGATTCAACTCTAATCGCTTCGATATTCCGGTATTGGCAGAGGAATTTCTTCGTGCCGGTGTAGATATCGATATGACGAAGCGCAAGTTTGTCGATGTACAGGTGATTTTCCACAAGATGGAGCAACGTACCCTTTCGGCTGCCTATAAGTTCTATTGCGAAAAGAGTCTGGAAGACGCCCATACGGCCGAGGCCGATACACGTGCCACTTATGAGGTGCTGAAAGCACAGCTCGACCGCTATCCGGATCTTCAGAACGACATCGCCTTCCTGGCAGAATATTCAAGTTTCACTAAGAATGTGGACTTTGCCGGCCGGATGGTGTATGACGACAATGGTGTGGAAGTATTTAATTTCGGAAAATATAAAGGAATGTCTGTAGCCGAGGTACTGAAGAAAGACCCCGGATACTACAGCTGGATTTTAAACAGTGATTTCACGTTGAATACCAAGGCGGTGCTGACTAAAATCCGTCTGCGTGAAATGAGTAATTTGATTACAAAATAATGCTAAAAGGAAAAAAGATAATTCTTGGAATAACCGGTAGCATCGCTGCTTATAAGGCTTGTTACATTATCCGCGGACTGATAAAGCAGGGAGCGGAAGTGCAGGTGGTCATTACTCCGGCGGGAAAAGAATTTATTACTCCCATCACTCTTTCGGCTTTGACCAGTAAGCCGGTCATCAGCGAGTTTTTTGCCCAACGGGACGGTACGTGGAACAGCCATGTGGACTTGGGTCTGTGGGCGGATGCCATGCTGATCGCACCCGCTACCGCCTCCACCATCGGAAAGATGGCGAACGGGATAGCAGACAATATGCTGATAACCACTTATCTTTCGGCCAAAGCTCCGGTATTCATTGCACCGGCTATGGACCTCGATATGTATGCACATCCTTCTACACAGAAGAATCTGGATATATTGCGTTCCTATGGCAACCGCATCATTGAGCCCGCAACGGGTGAACTTGCCAGCCATCTGGTCGGCAAAGGGCGTATGGAAGAACCGGAAAACATTATCCGAGTGCTGGACGAGTTTTTCTCTGCGAGTGCCGAACTTCAGGGAAGGAAAATTATGATAACTGCCGGACCGACTTACGAAAAGATCGATCCGGTCCGTTTTATCGGCAATTATTCTTCCGGTAAGATGGGATTTGCTTTGGCGGAAGAATGTGCCCGTCGTGGGGCAGAGGTGACGTTGATCGCCGGACCGGTGCAACTGAAAACGCAGCATTCGCGTATCCACCGGATAGATGTGGAATCTGCTCAGGAAATGTATGAGGCAGCGCAAACCTGTTTCCCGACTTCCGACGTGGGGGTTCTTTGTGCGGCAGTCGCCGATTTCCGCCCGGAAACGGTGGCCGGCAAAAAGATCAAACGGGAGAAGGAAGAAGAACTGACCTTGCATCTTCAGGCTACGCAGGACATTGCTGCAAGTCTGGGAAAGATCAAAGAAGACAATCAACTGTTAGTGGGGTTTGCCCTCGAAACAAATAACGAACAGCAGAATGCCGAAGGAAAGCTCGAACGTAAAAACTTTGACTTTATCGTCCTCAACTCTCTGAATGATGCGGGAGCCGGCTTCCGTCACGATACAAACAAGATTAGCATTATTGATCGCAAAGGTCGCGAGGATTATCCTCTGAAGCCCAAACAGGAAGTAGCGCAAGACATCATCAACCATCTGATTGCCGTCTTGACTCACTGATCTTTATTTTTTAGGTTTAATTTTTAATTTACAGAAGGTGTTACGTTCACTTTATATTCAGAATTACGCATTGATAGAAAAACTGGATATCGGTTTTGAAACAGGCTTCTCGGTCATCACAGGCGAGACGGGGGCCGGAAAATCGATTATTCTGGGAGCCATCGGTCTGCTGCTCGGACAGCGTGCCGATGTGAAAGCGATTCGTCGTGGAGCTTCTAAATGTATTATCGAAGCACGTTTTGATATCTCGGCTTACGGTATGCGCCCGTTTTTTGAAGAGAACGAACTGGAATACGACGACGAGGAATGTATCCTGCGGCGCGAAGTGCAGGCGTCCGGCAAAAGCCGCGCATTCATTAATGATACGCCTGCTTCGCTGGCACAGGTGAAGGAATTGGGCGAACAACTGATCGATGTACATTCGCAGCATCAGAATCTTTTGCTCAATAAAGAAGGTTTCCAACTGAATGTACTCGATATTCTGGCTCATAACGATGATGCGCTGGAGAAGTATCATTTACTGTATAATGAATGGAAGCTGCTCGACCGTGAATTGTCCGAGCTGACGGCACTTGCCGAGCAAAGCCGGACGGATGAGGACTATCTTCGTTTCCAGCTGGAACAACTGGAGGAAGCTCATCTGGTGGAAGGGGAGCAGAGCGAACTGGAGCAGGAGGCGGAAACTCTGAGTCATGCCGAGGAGATCAAAGCGGGGCTTTATCGTATCGAACAGTCTTTTTTCTCGGACGAAGGCGGACTGCTTTCTTTCCTGAAAGATAATCTGAATACGCTGAATAATCTGAAAAAGGTGTATCAGCCTGCCGGAGAACTGAGCGACCGCATGGAAAGTGCCTACATCGAACTGAAAGATATTTCGCAGGAAGTCTCAGCGCAGGGAGAATCCATCGAGTTTAATCCTACCCGTCTGGACGAAGTGAACGATCGTCTGAATCTGATTTACTCCCTGCAACAGAAGCATCGGGTACAGACACTTGAAGAATTGATGGCCTTGGCAGACCAATATCGCAGTAAGTTGTCCGAGATCACCTCTTATGATGATCGCATAGCCGAACTGACTGCCCGCAAGGAAGCCCAGTATGAACGGGTGAAGAAGCAAGCTGCCGTGCTGACAAAAGCCCGTGCGGCAGCCGCCCGTGAAGTGGAGAAACAACTGGCTGAACGGCTGGTCCCGCTGGGTATGCCCAACGTCCGCTTCCAAGTGGAAATGGGGTTGAAGAAAGAACCGGGCATACAGGGGGAGGATACTGTCAACTTCCTGTTCTCCGCCAACAAGAACGGAACGTTGCAAAGCATATCTTCCGTTGCTTCCGGAGGTGAAATCGCGCGTGTGATGCTTTCTATCAAAGCGATGATCGCCGGTGCGGTGAAACTGCCTACGATTGTATTTGATGAGATCGATACCGGAGTTTCCGGTGAAATAGCCGACCGTATGGCGGATATGATGCAGGAAATGGGTGACTGCAACCGTCAGGTGATCAGTATCACACATCTGCCTCAGATCGCAGCTCGCGGGCGTGCTCATTATAAAGTATATAAGAAGGACAGCGATACGGAAACGAACAGCCATATCCGCCGTCTCACCGATGAAGAACGGGTAGAGGAGATCGCTCACATGCTGAGCGGAGCCACATTGACCGAGGCTGCCCTCAGCAATGCGAAGGCCCTGTTGGCCCGTACTTCATAATCCATAATTCAAAATTTATAATTCAAAATTACAATGACCGATAAAAGTGAAATGATTTTCGGCGTCCGTGCCGTCATAGAGGCCATTCAGGCTGGAAAAGAGATTGATAAGATCCTCGTTAAGAAAGACATTCAAAGTGATCTTTCCAAAGAGCTTTTCGCAGCATTGAAAGGATTGCTGATTCCTGTTCAGCGTGTGCCGGTGGAACGTATCAACCGCATCACACGGAAGAATCATCAGGGTGTGGTTGCCTTCATTTCCTCTGTGACCTATCAGAAGACGGAAGACCTCGTTCCTTTCTTATTCGAGCAAGGCAAGAATCCGTTTTTTGTGATGTTGGATGGCATAACGGATGTGCGTAACTTTGGTGCGATAGCCCGTACCTGCGAATGTGCCGCGGTGGATGCGGTGATTATTCCTGCGCGTGGCAGCGTATCGGTGAATGCCGATGCCATGAAGACTTCCGCAGGTGCGTTGCATACATTGCCTGTCTGCCGTGAACAGAATCTGCGTGCGACTTTGCAGTATCTCAAGGACAGCGGTTTCCGTATCGTTGCCGCTACCGAGAAAGGAGATTATGACTATACGAAAGCCGATTATACGGGACCGATGTGTATCATCATGGGAGCGGAGGACACCGGTGTATCATATGATCATCTGGCTCTCTGTGACGAATGGGTGAAGATACCGATGCTGGGAACTATCGAATCTCTGAATGTTTCCGTAGCTGCCGGTATTTTGATTTATGAAGCTGTGAAACAAAGAAACAACGACTGATATGAAGAAACTTTTAATCTTACCTTTAGCGCTTTTCCTCTTGGTACAGAGCGGTCTGGCGCAAACCCCGAAATGGGTGGAGAAGGCGAAACGTGCTGTTTTCTCAGTAATAACTTATGATAAGAATGACAAGATGCTGAATACCGGAAACGGATTTTTCGTATCCGAAGACGGACTGGCTCTCTCTGACTACAGTCTCTTCAAAGGGGCTGAGCGTGCGGTGATTGTCACAGCCGAAGGCAAGCAAATGCCGGTCAGCCTGATTTTGGGGGCAGATGATATGTACGATGTGATCAAGTTTCGTGTGGCCATCACCGAGAAGAAAGTGCCGTCACTGGTAGTGGCGACTACTGCTCCGGCTGCAGGCGCTGACGCATGGATGCTTCCTTATTCTACGCAGAAGAGCATTGCCTGCGTTTCGGGTAAAGTGAAGGATGTATCGAAGATTGCCGGAGAATACCATTACTATACCTTGAGTATGCAGATGAAAGACAAGATGGTGAGTTGTCCGGTGATGAATGCGGAAGGCCAGGTGTTCGGTATTTCACAGAAGTCCTCCGGTGCGGATACGGTAACGACTTGTTATGCGGCAGGGGCAGCTTTTGCAATGTCGCAGAAGATTAGTGCTCTGTCTTTGGGAGACGTTGCTCTGAAGAATATCGGTATCCGGAAAGGATTGCCCGAAGCGGAGGATCAGGCATTGGTGTATCTGTTTATGGCTTCCACGCAGATGTCGGCTGATGAATATGAGAAATTGCTGGACGATTTCATTCGCCAGTTCCCCAGCAGTACCGATGGATATATCCGTCGTGCCAACTATTACGTAGCAAAAGGTAAGGATGACCAGTCTTATTTTGACAAGGCTGTAGCCGACTTTAATCAAGCCTTGAAGGTGGCGGCTAAAAAGGATGATGTGTATTATAATATCGCCAAGCTGATATACGGTTATCAGCTCTCGAAACCAGAAACGACTTATAAAGACTGGACGTATGATACGGCTTTGAAGAATCTCCGTCAGGCGATGGCTATCGATCCTTTGCCCGTTTATACGCAGTTGGAAGGAGATATACTTTTTGCACAGCAGGACTATGCAGGTGCTTTGGCCGCTTATGAGAAGGTGAATGCCAGCAATCTGGCTTCAGCAGCCTCATTCTTTAGTGCCGCCAAGACGAAAGAATTGCTGAAGGCAGATGCCAAAGAAGTGTTGGCATTGATGGACAGTTGCATTGCTCGTTGTCCGCAGCCTGTCACGGCAAATTTTGCCCCTTATCTGCTGGAACGTGCACAGATGTATATGAATAACGATCAGGCAAGAAATGCAATGCTCGATTATGATGCTTATTATAAGGCTGTGAACGGACAGGTCAATGACCTTTTCTATTATTATCGTGAGCAGGCTGCGTTGAAAGCCCGCCAATATCAGCGTGCATTGGATGATATCGTGAAAGCGATTGAATTGAGTCCCAAAGATCTGACTTATCGGGCAGAACATGCAGTGGTTAATCTGCGTGTAGGACGTTACGAAGAATCCATGAAGATACTGAATGAAATTCTGAAAGACGAGCCGAAATATGGGGAAGCATACCGGTTGTTGGGTCTTTGTCAGATACAGTTGAAGAAGACGGACGAAGCTTGCGGAAACTTCAATAAAGCGAAAGAGCTGGGTGATCCGAATGTGGATGAACTTATAAAGAAATATTGTAAATAAGCGGAGGCGCTCGGAAAGAATTACGTCTTACTTTCTTTTCGGGCTCCTTAGTAGTAAAAATAAACCCCTGCCGGCTTCTACAGTCGGCAGGGGTTCTCGTTTTTGGGGACGTTTGTAAAATACTCTCTCTCTCTAATTTCTCCCCACTTGTCAAGTTCAGGTTTCAGGTCTTAATATGATATATAGGTTTGATTCTTTTTTTCTCCCGTTTATAAGTTAAATGCAGCAGTTTATAGAATACTGCATCCTTTCTTTATTTTTTTTCTCAGAATAGTTATTTTTTTTCTTTTCATGGTAAAATCTTCTGATAGAGGTGGAGTCTTTAATTCTTTTTTAGGGGCTGGGTAATGAAAATATCGAATATTTCATTGTTCGTAAATGGTATAATAAATAGGTGTTGAAAATGAAACAAACAGATATTTCCCTCTAATTATGGTCGTTTAACGAAAATATTATTGTTTTTTATTTGCGTATATTGGTAAATATGGTCATCTTTGCACCGTTATTCGTTTCTGTTTGTTAAAGAATAACGAATAAGTGTGGGGTAAATAGATGATTTTTAGTAAAAAAGACATTCAAGAAGTTCTGCCGGCAGATGTGACTGGCAGGAGCGTAGCGCACCCTAAACGTTGGTTGGTGGCTTTAGTACGTATTTCTCATGAGAAGAAAACGAGTGAGCGACTATCTAAAATGGGTATCGAAAACTTCCTTCCTGTTCAGCAAGAAGTACATCAATGGAGTGATCGTCGAAAGGTAGTCGAGCGTGTTCTTCTTCCGATGATGATATTTGTGCATGTCGATATGTATGAACAGAAAGAAGTTTTGACATTGGGCTCTATCAGCCGATATATGGTATTGCGTGGAGAAAGTACTCCTGCTGTCATTCCGGATGAACAGATGCACCGCTTTAAATTTATGCTAGACTATTCGGACGAGGCGATTAATATGAGTACGACTCCCTTGTCACCAGGAACCAAGATTAAGGTTATCAAAGGGCCATTATCCGGACTTCAGGGAGAATTGGTTACAGTAAATGGAAAATCGAAAGTAGCAGTCCGGCTAACTATGTTGGGATGTGCTTTTGTAGATATACCAGTAGGGTGTGTAGAGCCTCTGGAGAAATAAGGGTTTAAATATAAGTGAAACAAGCATTAAGTGAATAAAAGGGGTATGGTGAGTTTTTTACTACAAGAAAATATTGATGAACTGCAACATCTGGCAGATCATTTACTTCACATCGGTGATAAAAATGGGTATGTATACGCCGATGACCTTTCCGCCTTACAACGATCCATCCACAAACAGATAAACGATTTATATTCACAAC
>NZ_QTLF01000109.1:286-671 GCF_003434395.1 Bacteroides sp. AM23-12 | reverse complement strand
CGGTAGTGCAGGTAGCCCGCCACCAGCACCGTGATAGCCGTCTTGCCGCTGCCGCCTTTCTGTGTGGCGAAAGCCACGTTCAATGTCTGTCTGTCCATATCGTCATTCTGTTGGTTATTCATCCGGCTGCCCGTGCAGCCGCTTCTCTGTTCACTCAATCGGTCAGCCTTTCAGCTACTCTGCCGTTCATTCGTTCAGACATCCGGTCATACATTCAGCCCGGCATCCGGCTGTCCGCTTGTCCGGCTGTTCAGCCGTTTGACCGTTTAGCCGTTTAGTCATTTAGCCGTTTGGCTGTTTAGCCGATCATCCGGCTGGTTATCCGGTTGTCCGTCCGTTTGTCCGGCAAGACAATCAGCCGTTCGGCTGTCCGTCCGGTCGGCTA
>NZ_QTLF01000109.1:0-276 GCF_003434395.1 Bacteroides sp. AM23-12 | reverse complement strand
GTCCGGTCGGCTATCCGGTTGTTTCCTTGTCTATCCGGACAGTCGTTTCACCGCTTCCACGGCGCAAAGGAATATCAAAATACCGGTAGTTTATCCGTTTGATTATCAGCGTGTCGTACATTGTCTTTCCACCCGTAGGTTTGTCGCATCCGGGCATGGTGTCCGGACGGGAAAAGGGCTGTTACTTTGCAGGCGGAAACCAAAATGGAATAAGAATGGAGAAGAGCGGCAACCGCCCGAGGGAGTGCCCCGGCACTCCGCAGCAGGCAAGGGCAT
>NZ_QTLF01000108.1:383-744 GCF_003434395.1 Bacteroides sp. AM23-12 | reverse complement strand
ATATCACGGGCTGTCACGCAAGCTGACCTTCGACCGCATGATACCGCCGCACGGTCTGGAAGTGACCTACGACAAGACCGTCCACGTCATTTTTCCGGCGGAGGTGCGCTATGTCGATTTAGGCTCGCCCGACCTGATTGCCGGGAAAGCCGACGGAGCGGAGAACATCATCCGTGTGAAGGCTACCGTAAGGAATTTTCCCAACGAAACGAATATGTCCGTCATCACGGAGGACGGCAGTTTCTACACCTTCAACGTGAAGTACGCCGCCGAACCGCTGTTGCTCAACGTGGAGATGTGCGACTTCATCCATGACGGCAGCACGGTGAACCGCCCGAACAACGCGCAGGAAATCTATCTG
>NZ_QTLF01000108.1:0-345 GCF_003434395.1 Bacteroides sp. AM23-12 | reverse complement strand
GATGCTGGTGCGCCTTATCATGAAGTCCATCCACAAACAGAACAAGCGCGAGGTGAAGCATATCGGCTGCAAGCGTTTCGGCATCCAATACCTGTTGAAAGGCATCTACACGCACAACGGCTTGCTTTATTTCCACACGGAGATAAAGAACCAGAGCAACGTGCCTTTCGATGTGGACTACATCACTTGGAAAATCGTGGACAAGAAGGTTGCGAAGCGTACTGCCGTGCAGGAGCAGATTATTCTGCCGCTCCGCGCGCAGAACTACGCCACCCTCGTGCCGGGCAAAAAGAGCGAGCGCACGGTCTTCACGATGGCGAAGTTCACCATCCCCGATGACAAGTG
>NZ_QTLF01000107.1:443-774 GCF_003434395.1 Bacteroides sp. AM23-12 | reverse complement strand
CCCGCAGCACAGCATCCACGGGCTGCGCGAACACGAAATGGGGCTTATCGACAGCAGCACCTACTTCAAGGCTCTCGCTTGCGACCATTTCCGCCGGATCAAAAAGAACGCCTACACCATCGTCAAAAGCAATGCGGTGAACGCCCTCGACGATGCCGAGAGGATGATTGCCACTGAGGACGTGAAACCCGACGTGGTGTTCTTCGACATGCCCGGCACACTCCGAAGCAACGGCGTGATAAAGACGCTCTCGCAGATGGACTACATTTTCACTCCGCTGAGTGCCGACCGCTTTGTCGTGGAGAGTACCCTGAAATTCGTCACGATGTTC
>NZ_QTLF01000107.1:0-433 GCF_003434395.1 Bacteroides sp. AM23-12 | reverse complement strand
AGAGTACCCTGAAATTCGTCACGATGTTCCGCGACAGGCTGATGACTACCGGACAGGCGAAAACAAAGGGGCTGCATCTGTTCTGGACGATGGTGGACGGCAGGGAGAGGAACGACTTGTACGGCATCTACGAGGAAGTGATAGCCGAAATGGGCTTTCCGGTACTTTCCACCCGCTTGCCCGACAGCAAGAAGTTCCGCCGTGACCTTTCGGAAGAGCGCAAGAGCGTTTTCCGCTCCACCATCTTCCCGATGGACACGGCACTGCTGAAAGGGAGTGGCATCCGGGAGTTTTCCGAAGAGATAAGCGACATCATCAGACCGCAGTGAGCATGGGCAGCAGGAAAGTGAACACGGAAGGCATCGACGAGGAACTGCTGTTAGCCTCCATCGGGCGGCGCACACAGGACGGGACACTGCGCCCCGCACAGGAA
>NZ_QTLF01000106.1:0-788 GCF_003434395.1 Bacteroides sp. AM23-12 | reverse complement strand
CGTACATCCGCCGGATACAACAGAACCGGGACATCGCCCCCTCGTTCGACACCTTCTACGAGTACATGCTGAACGATTACCGGAAGGAGCTGGCTGCAAGGGACATCAAGGTGAGCCGGGAGGATTTCAACATTGACAACTTCCTGACCACGCTGCGGCAGTATTACAAGGGCGGGCGCTACGACTTCCTGCTGAACTCGAACGAGAACATCGACCTGCTGCACAAGCGGTTCATCGTCTTCGAGATCGACGCCGTGAAGGACAACGCCGAGCTGTTCCCCGTGGTTACGATCATCATCATGGAAGCCTTCATCAACAAGCTGCGCCGCCTGAAAGGGGTGCGGAAGATGCTGATCTGCGAGGAGGCTTGGAAAGCCCTTTCCTCGCCGAGCATGTCAGAATATTTGAAGTACATGTACAAGACCGTCAGGAAATATTTCGGCGAGGCGATTGTCGTCACGCAGGAGGTGGACGACATCATCTCGTCCCCCATCGTGAAGGAGGCTATCATCACCAACTCGGACTGCAAAATCCTTTTGGACCAGAAGAAGTACATGAACAAGTTCGACGGCATCCAGTCGATGCTCGGTCTGACGGACAAGGAGAAGTCGCAGATACTCTCCATCAACCTCTCCAACCATCCCGGACGGAAGTACAAGGAGGTCTGGATCGGTCTGAACGGGGTGCAGTCGGCGGTGTACGCCACGGAGGTGTCGGCTGCCGAGTACCTGACCTATACCACCGAGGAGAGCGAGAAGACGGAGGTGTTCGCACTGGCGGAAGAGCTG
>NZ_QTLF01000105.1:0-812 GCF_003434395.1 Bacteroides sp. AM23-12 | reverse complement strand
GGACAAGCGAAAGATACACGTACGCTGGCGCAACGAGGGGCGCTGTTAGCTCTGCTCCGTGAGCTAAAGAAAAAATTTCCAGAAGCGTTGATTATAGGACATCATGATTTAAATCCGATAAAGAAATGTCCGTGTTACCCTTGCGTAGAAGAATACAGGGAATTGTAGGTTAGTATCTATAAGCACTCATTGCATAGCGATGAGTGTTTTTGATTTTTACAAATACATTGCAATTTTCCCTGCTAGAATTTCTTGCCAAAACAAATATTTATAAATGTCTTCACCAAGATCTTAAAATCAAACCACCATGAGCGATGCTGCAAATAAAACAAATCATAGCGAAGACGACGCAACATTTTATCCATCGTATCTGTGTACCCATTGTATAACGTAGCATACGAAGTAACACCCGGTCGTATCTGATACAAAAATACGTAACGAGGATCGTGTTCCATTATCTGATCAATGAAATATTTCCGTTCGGGACGAGGACCAATAAAAGCCATCTGCCCGCAGAAGACATTCCAAAGTTGCGGCAATTCATCCAAATGATGTTCACGCAAAAACTTACCCACTTTAGTCAATCGTTTATCTTTCCCACCCTTATATAACGCAGGGCCCATTTTTTCCGCATCCAAACGCATACTGCGGAACTTATAAATATAAAACGGACGGCCGAAACGACCGATACGTTCCTGTTTGAAAATAGCCGGACCACCATCTTCACGTTTCACAGCTATATAACAGATTAAAAATAAAGGAGAAAAAATAATCAGTAATATGCCCGCAATAATGCAATCCCCAATTCGCTT
>NZ_QTLF01000104.1:0-843 GCF_003434395.1 Bacteroides sp. AM23-12 | reverse complement strand
ACCCAAGCGCACCCCCGCAAAAGCGGAGAACGCGCAGAGTTTCCTGCAATTCGACCGACATGGCGACGTGCTGGACAACTTCTTCAAGAACTTCTTCCGGCAGTGCAAGGAACCCAGCCGCTTCGGTTTCTACCGCATTGCGGCAGACCAAGCTGAAAATCTCTTAGAGGTGATGAAGCAACTGCTGAAAGACCCCGAAGCGAACAAGGAGCTGCTCGCCCCTCACAAGGTGGACACCTCCGACTATGAGAAGAAGGTGCAGGAAGAGATGGCAGCACAACAGACAGAGAAACAAGAACCTCAAAAACAGGAGAACATGGAACAACGGAAAGAACAGCAACAGGACAAATCCGAACAGATGCAGGGCAAACGTGGCTACCAGCCCATCGACGAGAGTAAAATCAACTGGCAGGAGCTGGAGGACAGATGGGGCGTAAAGCGGGACAACCTTGAAAAGTCCGGCGACCTTACGAAGATGCTCAACTATGGCAAGTCCGACTTGGTAAAGGTCAAACCGACCTTCGGCGGCGAATCATTCGAGCTGGACGCCCGCCTCTCCTTCAAGAAGGACGGTGAGGGAAACATCAGCCTCGTGCCGCACTTCATCCGCAAGGAGCAGAAGCTGGATGAGTACAAGGAACACAAATTCTCCGACAATGACCGGAAGAACCTCCGCGAAACGGGCAATCTCGGTAGGGTCGTGGACATTGTGGACAGGGAAACGGGCGAGATCATCCCCTCCTACATCAGCATCGACCGCAAGACGAATGAAATCACGGACATTCCGGCAAGCAGGGTGCGCATCCCGGAGCGCATCGGCAAGACGGAAATCACCACGCAGGA
>NZ_QTLF01000103.1:447-892 GCF_003434395.1 Bacteroides sp. AM23-12 | reverse complement strand
TGCCGTCGAGGCGGATGACGTAATGATAGCCGATGGACCAGAAGCCACGGGCACGGTGCCAGCAGTCGATATCGGCAGCGGTGATGTTCTGTCCCGCACGGGTGGCGGAACAGTGGATGATGATGGTGTCTTTCATTGCAGAAACTCCTTTCTTTGTTCTCTTTCTCTGGGCAATATATAAGTGTTGAAACCAAAAATGGCGGATTCTTCGGGAGACAGGCGGCGGTAATAGTGTTGCGTCATTGAATGGTGTGCGGGAACAAAGAGAGAAATAAGAGGAAGAGGCGATGAAACAAGGGGAGAAGAAACTGACTGCACACATACATTGCCTGCTTCGGACTTCCCGATTGAATTACTCGATCTGCCTGTTCCGAGCAGATTGCCTGCTTCGGACTCTCCGACTGAATTGCTCGATCTGCCTGTTCCGAGCAGATTGCCTGCTTCG
>NZ_QTLF01000103.1:0-372 GCF_003434395.1 Bacteroides sp. AM23-12 | reverse complement strand
CTCGATCTGCCTGTTCCGAGCAGATTGCCTGCTTCGGACTCTCCGACTGAATTACTCGATCTGCCTGTTCCGAGCAGATTGCCTGCTTCGAACTCCCCGATTGAATCAGCTTTGACAGTCAGCACAGGTATTTCGGGTGCTATCAGAAAGCATTCTTCCGAACCGCTTCTTTCGGCTCTTGGCTTTTTCTTCATGGCCGATTGCTTCAGTCTTTCGGGGTGTAATAAATGCAGCACCAGCCAATTACGTTGTTTAGGGTTCATTTGTTCCCCTTTTACCAGTGCGTTCATGGATGGATAGGCTTGCAGGATATTTCCTGCCTCGTCCGTTGTGGCACAGGGGACGGGGGAGAGGGCGGGTGACGACGGACGC
>NZ_QTLF01000102.1:0-937 GCF_003434395.1 Bacteroides sp. AM23-12 | reverse complement strand
ACGTAAGACAAATTCATCCGGTTCACCTCCGTACGCTCTTTCAGTTCAAAGCCTTTCAGATAAATCTGCGTAGTCTTGATGGACTTATGACCAAGCGACTCGCTGATCATCTCGATAGGGACACCACGGTACTTGGCAGTAGTAGCCCACGAATGACGAAGCGTGTAGGAAGTGACGGGGAAGTTGAGACGCAGCCGCTTTGCCAGAGACTTCAGACAGTAGTTGAATCTTCGGAGAGCGGACTGGTATTCACGGTAGGCTCTCTCATCCTTCCTCTTCTTATCACCGTGAAGAATGCCGAAAAGGTAGTCGGGACAGCCGGGACGGGGAGACTGCCGGTTCCGGAGTTGGTCGAGCATCTCCTGTGCACTGTCCAGAACCTCAACGCTCATGGGAGTCTTCGTCTTGACACGATTGTAGCGCAGCACGTTGCTATCAAGAGCGGATTTCTCCAAATGGCTCAGATCGGCGAAAGACATCCCGCAGAACTGGAACATCAGAGCAGCGATAGCCTGGGTACGGCGGAGACGGTCAGACTGGGGATCTTCATAAAGAAGCCTGCGAAGAGCGACGACGGGAAGCGCCCTTTTCTGACGCACGTCCACCCCCGTATAGACCTCATGAAACAGGCGGTGGACATAAGGAGCACTGCCGGCTTCCACACCCCGATTATAGATACTCCGAAGCATACGCATATACGTGGAAATCGTATTGGGCTTCAGACCACATTCGTAAAGGTGCTGTTCGTAACGGCGAAGACGCTCACGGGTGACTTGACGGAAAGACACACTATGGACACCACAAAACTTGCTAAAAGAAAGAAGGGCGTTCTGATAGACGTGCGCTGTAGAATAGCGGCCCTCCTCTCGCAAACGGCCGATATAGATATCGGCACATCGACTAAATCCATTTTTATTCATTATTTACATCACTAGTT
>NZ_QTLF01000101.1:0-941 GCF_003434395.1 Bacteroides sp. AM23-12 | reverse complement strand
TTTTGATTTTAAATGAAAAAAATATTGATTTTTAATGAGTCTTTAGCCGTGATAAGCTAAAGACTTTGCGGGGTTCAGGTTATGACTTAAACAGTCGGGTCCGGTGCTTCTTCGTCTCCTTCGTCCGGATTAGGTTTTGGATCGGGAGTGTTGCCTGAACCGGAACCTCCTCCTCCGGGCGTTGTCGGTTTCTGATACTCCGCCTGCTGCTTCAATTGGCTGTCGAGCTTCAGATTGGTCGTTGATAAGTTTCCAGTGGCACGTGCTTTGAGCCGCATACCTGTGATGTTCTTCTCCAGCGAGAACTCTTCCAGCGTTTCGGCAGCCTTGCTGCGGATTCCTACACCGAAGATGGCTAGATCATCAATTTTCACACTTTTGCCGTCGAGCAGCAGTTCCTTGATACAGTCCACCATATCAGTGAGCACGCCTTTGATCACCCCACTGGAATACGGTGAATTGTGTTTCGACATGTGTTCGGCAAGTTTGGCAAGGTCGAATGTCTCGTCGCTTACCGCCCGGGCGAACCATTTGCCGGCATTCAAGCCTTTTTTCTGTTGGTTCTGATAAATTTTGTAACGAATCATAAAATAATAATTTTAAAGAGTTAAACATACTTTCGTGAGGATTTCTCCCTTTCGATGATACAAAGATAGTATGCTGTAACTCGGAAGAATCGGTTGTGTACAGTGAGAGTCGGTAATGTGCAATTGTTGTCAGTTATAGTCTGTTATTCCCTGATAAAACGTAGGTAATGTGAATATATTTTGTTACTTTTGTGACTGTAAAACAGAAACTTATTTGTCATGATAGAATTCAAAATACGTGCTTATGGTCGTATGGAACTGGCACAGCTTTATTCTCCCGAACTTACTGGCATTGCCGCTTACCGCAAAATGAATAAATGGATCGTCCGCTGTCCCGGTCTTCAGGAACGCCTG
>NZ_QTLF01000100.1:0-949 GCF_003434395.1 Bacteroides sp. AM23-12 | reverse complement strand
GGAGGGTTCAGCGGTTTCGGTGGCGGTGGCGGTGGTTCACAGCAACGTCGCTATCGGGGCAGCGATCTACGTGTCAAGGTAAAGATGACTTTGAAAGAAATCTCGACAGGAGTAGAAAAGAAATTCAAACTGAAAAAATATGTGCCGTGTAATCACTGTCATGGCACGGGTGCCGAAGGCGACGGCGGTTCGGAGATTTGTCCGACCTGTAAAGGTAGCGGTTCGGTGATCCGTAACCAGCAGACGATTCTGGGTACGATGCAGACCCGCGCCACTTGTCCTACTTGTAACGGTGAAGGTAAAATCATCAAGAACAAGTGTAAAGAGTGTGGCGGCGACGGTATCGTATATGGCGAAGAGGTAGTGACGGTGAAGATTCCTGCCGGAGTGGCAGAAGGTATGCAGCTCTCGATGGGCGGCAAGGGTAATGCCGGAAAGCATAATGGTGTGCCGGGCGACTTGCTGATTCTCGTAGAGGAAGAACCGCATCCGGACTTGATCCGCGACGAGAATGATCTGATCTATAACTTGCTGCTGAGTTTCCCGACTGCCGCACTGGGCGGTGCCGTGGAGATTCCGACAATCGACGGAAAAGTGAAAGTGAAGATCGACTCGGGTACTCAACCGGGAAAAGTGCTGCGTCTGCGCGGCAAAGGTCTGCCGAATGTCAATGGTTACGGTACGGGAGATTTGCTGGTTAATATCAGCATTTATGTGCCGGAAGCATTGAACAAGGAGGAAAAGAGCACGCTGGAAAAGATGGAGGCTTCGGACAACTTCAAGCCGAGTACATCGGTGAAGGAGAAGATCTTCAAGAAGTTCAAGAGCTTCTTTGACTAGCTTTCTTTGGCTGGGTCTGTTTTTAAGATCATAGTCATTCACACAGAGATATAATAAAGAGTGTGAATTCTAAGTCCTCTCCAAACAATATCTATAAAATCTTACCCAA
>NZ_QTLF01000010.1:0-137280 GCF_003434395.1 Bacteroides sp. AM23-12 | reverse complement strand
AATAGTTACCTGTACCGGGCTCCCGATCTTAGTGGTAGCGTTTACTTCTATGAACCAGAAGGTGCCCTGGTTAATGGTTGGCAATACAAAGATGGAAAAATTGTAGCTACAATAAGCCAGGGGACAGAAGAAGGTTCAAGCATGCAAGATACAATAGATACACGTGGGACGATATTGAAACGAGAATGCCACACTGAAACGAAGTATGTGGAACATAATGAATGTAATGGATTTATCTATCAAGATCCAGAATATGGTCTCGGATTCGGTTCTGAATGCCGCAAAGTGGGAAAGTGGGAAACAGTGGAAGTATGTATCGAAGTACCCACTTATGAAGAAGATGGTAATACTGGCGGACAATGGGATCCCAATGAAAACACAAGTGGAGGTGGTGGAGGAGGTTATCAACCACAATCAATAGCTCCTAAAGCGAAAACAATTTTCCGAAACTCAAGTATGATAGATGAGAATTGGAGGGTGATTGAAAAGATGCTGGATAAAATCACGCAAAATTGTATGGGAAAAGGATTATATAATGGATTAGTTGATATTTTAAAGGGAAAAACAATTACGATTGAATTCAATTCTGGTACGAACGGTGGCTTCGGCAAGCGTAACGAGGATGGTTCGTTTGGAATAACATTAGGTAAACAAATGGAAAGCAATTGCCTTATACATGAAATGATGCATGCTTTTCAATCATATAGAGAATCAACTTCATCCTACAATGAATCAACTTTAAATGCCGAGATTGAGACTCATTTTGTACAATATTTGTATCTAAGAAGTCTTAAAGAATATCCTGAAAGCAAATGGGAAACAAGAGATAATACAGATCCACGCCGTAGATCCATTAAAGATATTAATCGATTTATAGATGAAAGAGGTTTTTTAAGAGGTGACGCAACAATTACATCATTAAAAGAAAAACTCAAAGAAGCTGCATCGACTTTTGAATCTAATGGATATACAGCTCAAAGAGGGTTTGTTTTTGCTTCAAACAGGCCTATATTAGATAACTTTAAGAATTTAAGAGAAATAACTAAAAATTGCATCTAATGAAAATAATATTAACATTAATCAGTATGCTTTTTAGCATAGCACATACATTTGCTCAAACGAACTATTATACTAGTACTAAAACATTTAATGAAAATAGTTACACCTATCAGTGTGATGTAGCCGGTTCAGGAACTATTAGATTGTACAATAAAACTAATAAGTGGACGTATTCACCTCAGATAGATACGACAATCGGTGAACCTTATATGCACCCTGACGTATATGTACCCTTGTTTGAAGATGATAATTGGACGCGTTCTAAACGCTTTGATATTGTAAATAGCGCATTTTCAACTACTGAGAAAAAACGTATAAAAGAAGAGCTAATTATAAGTATGTATATTGATCCAAAAACAGGAAAGGTGTCCGAAGTGGACTTTATATTTCACACTTTTGATTCACTAGCCACAATTCCAGTTTCTGTTTATCGTAAGATTGAAACTGAGTTAAAGTCTAATATTTGGTATACTCCAACTGAACTTGGAAGAAAAATGAATTATATCTTATATTGGTGGGATCAAAAGCCAAAATAACAAATGCATCTAAGATGCTATATACACCTAAGTAGTCAACCTGTAGTCTCAATATTGACATTGAGAGTCACTTTTATAATAAGAGGCTATTCAATATTAGAATAACCTCTTATTATAGATATTAAAATACTGACAATCAACACATATATAAATACAATGAAAATAATTATTACAATAGTATTATTAATTACAATGTTACCAATAATGGGGCAACAACGGCAAATGAGCCTGGAAGCAACATTTGACAAGCAAAAGAAATGCCTGACATTTACTCTAAAAAACAATGACAAGAAGCTGAAAGCTATTCTTCGCCATTCTCAAACGAATGACGGTAGCGATACAGGAAGTTTTTACGATCTTAATATTTATGATAAGAACAATAAAAAAATAGGCTATAGCAGATGTATGTATCATCCAACAGAGTTATATCTTAATTTCCTCCCGAAAGAAACTAAAAAAAGTAATATCAGTTTATTAGAGCTAAAAAAAGGAGGATATGTAAAAGACTTGGATTCAATATATAAAATACAATTACATTGTGTCATTTATAGCTGGACCTTTAAAAGAAATGACAATGGAAAACGGAATAGAGAACTCTACGAAAAGGAGTATACATTTTATTGGAAATAGACCTTAAAAGATAGGATGATGAAAAAGAAATGGTTAAATTATTTATATATCTCCGGAATGCTTCTACTAGTTTCTTGCACTCAAAAAAGTGCTTTAGACAAAACGTTGTCATCCGCCAAAGAAAACTGTTCGGAACTGCAAAAGGTTTTAAAACATTACGCAAACGACTCGTTGAAGCTAGAAGCTGCCAAGTTTCTAATCTCCAACATGCAGGGATCATACGCCAATGACTCCAACTTGCAAACTGTATATGCTCCTTTTTACAAGATATACGACAATGTCAGAAAGAAATACAATTATGAAATAAATAAGAAATGCGGAGAAGAAATTGACAGTTTATGGCAAGTGTTCTGCTTTGTATACTCAGATGAATTGATGGCAAAAAACAGGAACGATGCGGAGCACTTAACAGCCTCAACTATTATCTCTGAAATTGAACTGGCATTCAAAGCATGGAAAGGGAACGTATATACACAAAATTGTTCGTTTAATGAGTTTTGCGAATACATCTTGCCATACCGGAGAGAAAACGGATTGGTAATCGACAATTCAAGAGATAGATATTATCAACGCCATCATAAAGACTTTTATGCAACACATGGAAAGAACGTCATGGAGGAGACCGACTCTTTATTGTTTCTTTATAAAGATATCGTTCATTCTCCCTACTATGTTCCATTCATCCCAATATTAACTGCATCTACATTCGAAAAGATAAAAACCGGTACATGCGAACAGCGATGCTGGTTCAACTCCTTGCTACTTTCATCAGTAGGAATGGCCGCCGCCGTAGATTTCGTTCCCGTATGGGGCAATCGCAACGGAGGGCACAGCTGGAACGTGATCATTGTAAACGGAGAGTCTTATGCTTTTGAAGCATTTTGGGATGACGACCGTTGGAAATATAAACGTATTTATAATAACAAATCATACGATAGCTTTTGGGGGAAGTTCAGACTGCCCAAAGTCTATCGCAAGACTTTCTCCAATCATATGGAAGGTCCATTATCCGATGAGAAAGTTACACGTGAGGATATTCCACCTCTATTTCTGAATGAAAAGAAGAAAGATGTATCTTCTGAATATTTTGAAACTCAAGATGTACGAGTGGTATTGAATACAGATTCTATTAATCCGATCCCCGGTTATGCTTATTTATCAGTTTACAACTATCAAGACTGGATTCCTGTTCAGTGGGGCAAGATAAAAGGGCAACAAGTAACATTCGACAAAATGGGAAAAGATATTGTATACCTTCCTACTTATTATGCAAAAGGGAAAAGCATACCGGCAGGACAACCGTTCTGGTTAAAATCCGACGGTACCCTGCAAAATCTGTCTGCCAACGGAGAAAAGGGGCAAGTCGTAATTCGCAATTTTGCGGGTCAAGTGCCGTTCAACGAGAACAGGAAGAACCTGACTTCATTAAAAGGAAGCGAACTTTGGGGAATGAAAAATGGGAAAAAAGATAAACTATTGTATACCATCAATGATACATTACAGATACAACATCAACTTTTCAGAATAGACGACCCGATGTCGTATCGATTTGTCCGGCTTTATTTACCATCGCCCGGCATTGCCCTAGGAGAACTTTCATTTTATAGTGCAGACAAACTGATCACCGGCATTCAAATCCTGTCTCCTTTGCCGCATAACAACGAAGATGAAAAACCGGAAATGCTAATTGACGGATTGAGCGATACCGCCTTCAGCGGAGAAGTCTCCAAAGGATATATTGATTTTGATTTAAATAATGAATACAAATTATCTGCCATAGGAATAAGTCCCTATATAAGATCATGGCTTGGCAAATCGAACACATATGAATTATCATATTGGGAAAATGAATGGCGTACAATTGAACGCAAAGAAGGGAATGGCAGCTATCTTATATTCAACAATGTCCCTCGAAAGGCATTATTGAAATTAAGTCACTGCAGTAAAAATACTCAAGAACATCATAGAATCTTCCTTTATGAAGATGGAAAAGTCATTTGGTTATAAACTCGTAAAAAAACATTATTCACTTAATATCAATTCATTATGAAACATTTATTATACGCATTATTAACGGCTGTAAGCATTTTATTCACTAGTTGCGGACCCTCTTCTAATACCAACAACCCACAGGTGCCCAATGTGCCTCAACCGCAGCCTCAGCCCCAACCGGAAGTCACCCAGAAAGTAGTTATCGGCTATCTTGCGCTTGACGACTGGGAGTTTGAAAATTTATTTCCTACAATAGAATGGAAGTATCTGACGCATATCAATGCCAGCTTTGCAAGGGTAAAAGCAGACGGCACACTCAACATCGAGCCTGTCCGGAAGAGAATTGAAAGTGTACGTGAAACGGCTCACAAGCATAATGTCAAGATTCTGATATCTTTAGCAAAGAACAGTCCGGGAGAATTCACTACCGCCATCAATGATCCGAAAGCCAGAAAAGAACTGATACAGCAGATTATTGCATTCACTAAAGAATATAAACTGGACGGCTTCGACATCGATTATGAGGAATATGACAACTGGGATAAGAATTTCCCCTCATTATTGGTTTTTGCCAGAGGTTTATACCTGGCAAAAGAGAAAAATATGCTGATGACCTGTGCCGTCAACAGCCGCTGGCTTAATTACGGAACCGAATGGGAGCAATACTTCGACTATATCAACCTGATGAGTTATGACCGGGGAGCATTTACCGACAAACCGGTCCAGCATGCTTCATACGATGACTTTGTGAAAGACCTCAAATACTGGAATGAACAATGCCGTGCAGCCAAAAGTAAAATAGTGGGAGGACTTCCTTTTTATGGATATTCCTGGGAGGAAAGTCTGCAAGGCGCAGTGGATGCCGTTCGTGGAATCCGCTATAGCGGCATACTCAAACATCTTGGAAATGAAGCAGCGGACAAGGATAATATAGGCAAGACTTATTATAACGGCCGCCCTACTATAGCCAACAAATGTAAGTTCATCAAAGAAAACGACTATGCCGGCGTGATGATCTGGCAATTATTCCAAGATGCCCACGATGATAACTATGACTTAAAGCTCATAAACGTTGTAGGCAGAGAAATGATGGAATAGACGGGATATACCGCTTTCTCTTATGCAGAAGACCCTATCCTGTCGTACTTTTCACCTATTGTTATCAGATTTTTAATAGGAGATCTTCATCGTTCCACTCGAGTGATCTGATCTCATCACTAGAGTGAACAGATCTCTCCACTCTAGTGGCAAGATCGTTTCACCCGGGTGGAACGATGAAGATGTCGGTAAGAAAACAGAAGTATATAGGCTTGATATAACAAAGATATAAGGTATCCGAGCTACAAAGTACCTGTTATTTGAAACTGATATATGAGATATTAACCCTCAAAGGGTAGTCTGTTTACCTACTTACGCAAGGAAAGGGAATGAGAGATAAGCAAAAAAGGATGAGAGATAAGCCTAATTAAAGCCATTTTGCGTAGAAAACAATGAGAGATACCTTGCAAAAGAAGTATCTCTCATTACATATCGTTCTGATTATATGATATTTACCTCATACAGAATGAGAGCATGAGACTAATATTTATTTTTTTATTTCTAGTATATGTTCCTAAGTCCAAGTTATCAATGCGATTTACTTATCCTGCTTCCTATAAGCGGAAGGAATCTCTCCTTTAATAGACTTGAAAACCTTACTGAAATAACGCAAAGAAGAGAAGCCGACCACTTCGGAGATTTCAGTAATGTTCATGGTAGTAGTAGTAAGTAACACGATTGACTGCTCAATGCGCTGCTTATTCACATAGTCTACAATCCCCATACCCGTGATGGCCTTCACTTTATTGAATAATAACGAACGACTGATACACATATTAGTAGCTATAAACGCAACATCCAGATCCGGATTACTCATATTATCCGCAATCAATGTATTCAATTTCAGCAGGAAAGTCTCATCCGCATTACTAAAGCTCACTTCCTTATGCGTCAAGAGCTTATCATCTTTATATCTTGCCCGTATCTGTTCGCGCTGCCTCAACTGATTATGAATCAATGCCAGCAAACCGTCTATTTCGAAAGGTTTCGGCAAAAAGGCGTCCGCTCCAGTCTTATAACCGGTATACATATTCTGAGAATTATGATAGGCGGTCAATAAGACAAAAGGAATATGGCTGATATCCAGATTAGTCTTCACTTCCCGGCAAAGTTCAAACCCATTCATCCGGGGCATCATGACATCACTGATGATAATATCCGGCAATCGGTCTTTGATCTGTTCCAATCCCTCTTTCCCATCCTTGGCAACATATACACGGGCAAAATAATTACTCAGCGTTTCTTTCAGATAACTTCGCAGTTCGGGAGTATCTTCGACCACCATCACTGAATATTTTTTCAGGAAGGTATAATCGATTCTATCCGGTTCATTCACTTCCACGCCTGTAGCTGCTTCCACAGAAGCCGGTTCCAGCTGTCCGCAAGTATCCGTGAATAAGGGTAGTTCAAAATAAAAGATGGCCCCTTTTCCCGCTGCATTCGAAGCGCCCACTCTTCCTTTATGGTGTGTGATGAGACTCTTCGCATAGGATAATCCGATGCCGCTTCCTCCTTTTTCATGTCCCCCCTGATAGAAACTGGAGAAAAGAGAGTCTGTGTCTACCATATTCAGTCCCATCCCTTCATCCCTGACAGAGATCCGAACCCAGTCTTTCTCTTGTGACAAGGTGGTAATCAGTGTAGTAGTGGTGCCCGATTCGCTAAACTTCAACGCATTCATCAGGAAGTTAGAAAGAACGAACTCGCACTTATTCTGATCGAAAGGTACCTCTTTTATCTGTTCGTCCAACTCATATTCGAGTCTGATACCTTTCACATGAAACTCATTGATGAACTTATCTCCGACAGAGCGCACCCACTCATTCAAAGGATGCGGCAATATATGCAGCATATCTTTTCCTTCTTCCAGTTTCCTTACATCAAGTACCATATCAATAATATTCTTCATCTGATATGCCTGCTTATAGATCGGGGCCAACAACTTTTCCACATCCTGCTTGTCCGACTCCTGATTGATAATACGCTTCAATGGTGCACAAATCAGTGTAAGAGGAGTGCGAAGTTCATGACTGATGTTCGTCAGGAAATTAATCTTTTCTTCATACATCTTATTTTTCAGACGCATAATCTCCCGCTTCTGTTTGGCTTTCTTCTTGCGATAGAAGTAGTAGACAATGCTATAAGCCACTGCTCCCAACAATATATATAATCCCACATAGAACCAACCGGTCTTCCACCAAGGCGGAGTAACCACAACATGCAGAATGGGTTGTTTCATACTCCACCCTCCGTCACGGGTATAATAAGAAGCGGTAATCGTATACTCCCCTATCGGCAGATAATTGATAACCAAAGAGTTTGAATTGGAACTCGCCAATTCCTGATCGAGCCCCTCTATATTGAAACGAAAGAAATTCTTGCGGAACACATCGCTTTCATTCAGCAGAACTTTCAGTTGCAGGGAAGAAAAGTTCCAGGGAATCTGAATTGTTTCAGCCGCTTCCTGCGGCTCTTCGGATAACGAGACAGGCAGACCGTTTAATAATACATCCAGCAGTTCGACCGTATAATCCTCATCTGTATCAAAATGAACGGCAGAGTTTATCACCGTCATGCCTGTAGTTCCACCGACAAAAACATCTCCGTTTTTGGCCAGAAGAGTAGCATGAAAGATGTATTCGTTAGGCAAGACTCCATCTACCTCCTCCAAGGTAGTAAAATTATGGGTACGGGAAGAATAAACAAATAAATGACGTCTCGTTCCTATCCAGATTCGATATTGATTATCGGCAACAACAGAAGCTACATCCTGAAACAGGCTTGTATTTATCAGTTCACTCTTCCCTGTCCGTGGATCATAACGTACCAAACCTTCGGTAGAAGCCAGCCAAAAAATACCATCCTGATCCATAGAGGCGTCATTGATAGTGTATTGTCCTTGATAAATCGTCCGGAAAGTCCCTTCCGAAGAATCATACTCACAAATATTCTTCAGATCGGAAAGGTATGTCTTTGCACCTTTCGTAGCTATTATCAGTGGAGAATGACGCTCGTACTCTTCTCCCATAGTAGCCACTATATCAAACTTACGGGTGACCATATCATATATAAAAATATGCTGGGCACTGAAAAGAATTTTAGTCTTCGTTATCCGCTGGATATTGACAGAAAAACCATTGATACAGGTCTGATCATTCATTTCCTTGTCAATCAGCACAAAGGGACGTATCTGCCCCGTTTGCTTATGAAAGATAAAGAGTCCTTTATTAAAGGAGAAGAACAACAGTTCGTCAGGAGTATATTCCACAATGGAGACAACTTTCTCATATTTGGTAGCAGGATAATGTTTGAAGGTACCCGATACCGGATCAAACCGGTTGATACCTCCCCCATCAGTTCCCACCCAGACTATTCCGTCACTATCCTGAAAGAAACTATTAATAGTCTGGTTGCTTAATCCGTACAGATTGCCAAAAGGAACGTTCTGATAAGAACAGGCATACACATTCTTTATACCAATCAACCCTCTTCTGATACTGCCTGCCCACATATTATTGGCCGGGTCCAGATAGAGGCGGTATATAGTATTGGCTGGAAAGGAATGAACATCATCCTGTTTTTGTTGAATATTAGTAAATGAGAAATCATCTAAAGAGATTATATTGATTCCACCACCATCAGTGGCTACCCAAAGCTGATTATCTCTCTCCATGATATCATGAATGACATCATACGTCAAAGGAGAATTTGACGCCGTAAAGTGTTTTATCAACTGGTCTCCCTGATAGCAATACAGTCCGTTACCATAAACACTTACCCACAGACGCTTGTAGGAGTCCAGATAGATACTGGTATAGTTATTTTCTGTAAACGACTCTATTTTCTTCACTTCATACGTCTTCATATTGAAGGAATATATGCCGTGCCAACGTGAATTGAGCAGGATATTCTCTTCATCATAACGTATCATCTGCCAAAAGGGATTGTAATAAACAGGGTCTTGCGCATAATACAAAGGTTCCAGCTTATTAGTGGCATAGACATATTTGTATATAGCTCCTGATCCTCCCAGTAAGATTCCTCCTTCAACCAATAAATAGGAAGCAACATAGATCGGTTTACCATTATTCGATAAAGTTCTGAAACTATCACTCCCTCTGTCGTAAAGGCAAATGCCATTCATCGTAGCTACCCATAGATTGCATAAAGAGTCCTCGGCGATAAAAGTGATATTGTTGGAAGGGAGCGTTCTTTCATCTCCCGGCCGATGCAGATATTGCTTCAGATGGTCACGGTCATAACAATTCAAACCGGATTCCGTACCAATCCAAAGATACCCCCGATGATCATTCAGAACACATTGTACTTTCGACTGTGAGAGTCCTTCCTTTATTCCGAGTTGTTTGTAATAATAATAAGGAGACTGGCTCAATATAGGTTGTGCAATACCTACAAAGAAAAACAATAGATATATTTTAAATAGAATCTTTCTCATAAATAGCCACATAATACTGTACAAAGGTGTAAATATAGGAAATTCTATTTAAATAAAACTGTTTTATATTAATTTCCCCTTAATTATAGAACATTTCTTTAATAATACTTGCACATACAAAAGAAATGCAGATTTACTCAAAACCTATTTTTTTCCAAAAAAATATTAGTTTCTCCTTATATTATAAGGTAGGGCGAATCTTTTTTTTTACTTTTGCCCCGAAATATTATGGTACAAGCCATTATAAAAGAAAGAATTATGCAAAAAAACCTTGTCATTGTCGAGTCTCCGGCAAAAGCAAAAACGATTGAAAAATTTCTCGGGAAAGATTTCAAAGTCCTTTCTAGTTACGGACATATACGTGATCTGAAGAAGAAAGAATTCAGTATCGACGTAGATAAGAATTTTAAACCCGATTATGAAATTCCGGCAGACAAAAAGGCTTTGGTCAGCACGCTGAAAGCAGAAGCTAAAGAGGCAGAAACCGTATGGCTCGCATCCGATGAGGACCGCGAGGGAGAAGCTATTGCCTGGCATCTGTATGAAGTATTAAAACTAAAACCGGAAAACACAAAGCGAATCGTATTTCACGAAATTACCAAAGGTGCTATTTTAAAAGCAATCGAGCAACCACGCAATATCGACCTCAACCTCGTAAATGCACAGCAGGCACGACGAATCCTGGATAGAATTGTAGGTTTTGAATTGTCTCCTGTACTTTGGAGAAAAGTTAAACCATCTCTGTCGGCAGGACGCGTACAGTCGGTAGCTGTCCGCCTGATTGTAGAACGTGAACGCGAAATTCATGCGTTCAAATCAGAAGCCGCTTACCGGGTTATTGCCATATTCCTGGTTCCCGATACAGACGGCAAGCTGGTAGAAATGAAAGCGGAACTGTCACGCCGTATCAAGACGAAAGAAGAAGCAAAAGCATTCCTTGACGCATGTAAGGGAGCGACTTTTACGATTGAAGATATAACCACCCGTCCGGTAAAGAAAACACCGCCGGCTCCATTCACAACTTCCACCCTGCAACAGGAAGCGGCACGCAAACTGGGATATACCGTAGCACAAACGATGATGATCGCACAACGTTTGTACGAATCCGGATTTATCACTTATATGCGTACGGACTCCGTCAACCTGTCGGAATATGCAACAGCCAGCAGCAAAGACGCTATCATACAGATGATGGGTGAACGCTATATACATCCGCGCCACTTTGAAACAAAGACGAAAGGAGCACAGGAAGCACACGAAGCCATTCGTCCGACTTACATGGAAAATCAATCCGTGGAAGGCACGGCACAGGAAAAGAAACTGTACGATCTGATCTGGAAGCGCACCATCGCATCACAAATGGCGGATGCGGAACTGGAAAAGACTACTGCTACCATCTCTATAAGCAAAAGCGGTGATGTATTCACTGCCATCGGCGAAGTTATCAAGTTCGACGGTTTCCTGCGTGTATACCGTGAGTCTTATGACGATGAGAATGAACAGGAAGACGAAAGCCGTCTGTTGCCTCCTTTAAAGAAAGGCCAGAAACTGGAATATGGACCTATCGTTGCCACTGAACGTTTCACTCAACGCCCGCCACGCTATACGGAAGCAAGCCTTGTACGCAAACTGGAAGAGTTGGGCATCGGTCGTCCGTCCACATACGCTCCTACAATTTCTACTATTCAGCAACGCGAATATGTGGAAAAAGGAAATAAAGACGGTGAAGAACGTACATTTAATGTGCTGACACTGAAAGACAATCAGATTAAAGATGAAAGTCACAATGAAGTGACGGGAGCAGAAAAGTCGAAACTCTTTCCTACAGATACAGGAACTGTGGTGAATGACTTCCTTACCGAATACTTCCCGGATATTCTGGATTACAACTTTACCGCCAGTGTAGAAAAGGAATTTGACGAAATAGCGGAAGGAGAAGTAAAATGGACTTCGATCATGAAGACTTTCTATGATCAGTTCCATCCGGCAGTAGAAAAGACATTATCCATAAAGACAGAACATAAAGTCGGCGAACGTATGCTGGGAGAAGAACCGGAAACAGGCAAGCCTGTATCTGTGAAAATCGGTCGTTTCGGCCCTGTAGTACAGATCGGTGCCGCAGATGATGAAGAGAAGCCTCGCTTTGCCCAGATGAAGAAAGGGCAGTCCATGGAGACCATTACCCTGGAGGAAGCACTGGAACTGTTCAAGCTACCGCGTACTTTAGGGGAATATGAAGGAAAGACTGTCACTGTAGGTATAGGTCGCTTTGGTCCTTACATCCAGCATAACAAGGTCTATGTATCACTGCCGAAAACACTTGATCCGATGAAAGTTACTCTAGAAGAAGCAGAGCAGCTGATTCTGGAAAAACGGGCGAAAGAAGCAGAACGCCATATCAAGAAGTTTGATGAAGAACCGGAACTGGAGATTCTGAATGGTCGGTACGGACCTTACATTGCATACAAAGGCAATAATTACAAGATCCCTAAAGACATTGTTCCTCAAGATCTAAGTCTGAAGAGTTGCTTGGATCTAATCAAAATACAAGATGAGAAAGGTCCTGGCACTTCTGCCAAAGGTAAACGAACTGCAAAAAAGAAATAATATTTGCATCCAATGAGACATCAAAGTCCGGTAACCTATATCAACTGGTTACCGGACTTTTGTTGTATTTACCATGCTATATATTTCTTTTTAAACGATTTATTTCCAAACTCTTTGTTTTGATATATTAAATGCATACATTTGCGGGTTACAATCAAATTATCAGAACACAGTTATGCAAACAAACAATTTCAAATCTCTCTCAATGGGGGTACTATGCGCACTCTCGTTAGTCGGTTGTATGGAAAAGGACTTATATCAGGCTCCAGAAGAAAAAACTGCAGATGAATATTTTGGCTTTACAACATCCTCCAGTTGCACAGTTGATGTAAACTATGGTTTAAATTATCAAGTTGTATTTGAGTTATATGCCGAAAATCCGCTTGAGGAAGATGAGGATGGAAACATTATCAAGACAAAAGAAGAGCCTGTCTATCGCGGGGCTACGGATAAAAAAGGAATTTTTAATGATTTCATATCCATTCCATCTTATCTTACAGAACTTTACCTTTATTCAGACTATCTGGGAACTGTCAGCCCGATTCAACTACAAATTACAAACGGAAAAGTATCTTTTGATCAGAAAGCTTTTATACAAAGTAAGAGAAATGCGAAGGGTACGAGTAGAGGGGTTACCAATAGCGGCTACAAATATCCGGAAGGTTTTCAGATTTTAGGTGAATGGAATGAGATAGGATGTCCTACTTATCTTTCTTCTACTCCGACGGAAATAGATGGGCAGCTCATGTATAATATCCGCGAAGTTTTTATTAAACCGGGTGGAAGTGCAGCGATGGAAGATTATTATCCTGAATATATAGATGATAATGTAAATATAGAGATCAATATTAAGAAGCCTACGGAAATCGGACTGGTTATGCTCAGCAGTACAGGTACCAAGCAAAATACAGTCGGTTATTTCACCTACCCTACCGATCAAAAGCCGACTGATATAAGTCAAGTTACACCGATCATTGCCTATCCGCGCATATCGACTGCCGTGTGTAATTCCAGCAGTACAGCAGGTAGTATGTATACCGGCGACAGAGTAGAACTGAAATATTGGGATGGCACAAAGTTCGTGAACGAGTTCCCTGCGGGAGTAAGCATAGCATGGTTCCTTATTGAGTCCTCCTACAACCAAAGCACAAAGGAGGTTCTGAACAATAAACGTACTTTCTATTCGATTCGTGATCTGAATAAGAGCAAAGAACACCGTACCATTGCCCTAAAGAACAAATCAGGAGAAGTCGTTGCATTTGGTATGGAGGATGCAACCAACTTCGAACCGACAGGAGATAATACCAGAAAAGGAAACTTTGGCGATGCCGTATTCTATCTTGATTTCTCAGATGGATCAGCCATTGAGACTGGTGGTGTAGAAGAACTCCCTGACAAATCCATTAACGACAAAGAGATTTATAACTCCTTTAAAGGTGTATTATCATTTGAAGATTTTTGGCCATCCAAAGGAGATTATGACATGAATGATATGGTTGTCGAATATAAGCGTGAGATTTATAAGAGCGTTCTCACAAGTAAAGTCGTAAAAGTTATAGATACATTTGTGCCTAAACATGATGGTGCAAACTGGCAGAATGGTTTTGGTTACCAGCTCACAGGTATAGCAAATAGTGATATAAAGAAAATAACCGTAGAATCCGACGGAATCGTCTCACAATTCATGGAGGGGCAAGACCGGGAGCCTGGTCAAAATTATCCCACTATTATCCTTTTTGACAATCAAAAAGCAGCTATAAACAAAACATTTACAGTAACGATAGATGTCGCTCAAGAAAGATTTACAGAAACGGCATTCACCCCTTTCTTTAATAACGAATATTGGGAAAAGACATACAGCAAATTTAATATGAACCCCTTTATCATCATTTCTACCAGCACAGGACGTGATAAAGAAGCACATATTGTGAAATTCCCTCCGACAAACAAAATGAATTTCTCTTATTTCGGTACAGGCAGTGATGTATCCAGACCTGATGAGGGATTATATTACGTAAATAATGAAAATATGCCGACGGGACTACAGATTAGCGGTATCAGTGTAGGAATCAAACGAAGTGCCGATTTTCTCGTACCAGTAGAAACGACAAGCATTTTGGAAGCGTATCCTAAATTTGGTGACTGGGCATCCAGCTTCGGCGCTTCCAATCCATATTGGTGGAAAGATCCTGATAATTCGAAAGTAATTACCCAATAATACAAAGACTGTCTGAAAAGTATGTAATCCCTATCATTAACTTTACCCAAAGCCTTTCTTAAAGATAGTGTACAATTCCTTTTCGGACAGTCTTTTTCTATTCAACAACATCCCAGTCCCGTTCCGGAACACATAAATATATTTTGTTCAGGGCAAGTATTACATTCTGGAAGGTACCTCAATGCCCAACAAGCCCATTCCTAAACGAACCACTTTTGCTACATTGGCAGACAGAGCAATACGGAATACTTTTACCGCCTCATTCTCTTCACGCAGAATGCTGAAATCATGGTAGAACTGATTATATTCTTTCACCAGATCATAGGTATAATTCGCGATAATAGACGGACTGTAGTCTTCTCCGGCCTGTTTTACAACTGCCGCAAAGTCAGCAACCATCTGAATCAGTCCTTCTTCCTTCTCGCTCAGCTCGATACCAGCAGGAATCTGTTCAGGTATCACAATTCCAGACTCAGCCGCTTTACGAAGCACAGACTGAATACGGGCATACGTATATTGAATGAACGGTCCTGTATTACCATTGAAGTCAATAGACTCTTTCGGATTGAAAGTCATATTCTTACGGGCATCTACTTTGAGAATAAAGTACTTCAAAGCACCCAGACCGACAATACGGGCAATATCATCCGCTTCTTCCTGCGTCAGACCATCCAGTTTTCCGAGTTCCTGCGAAGTTTCTTTTGCAGTCGATACCATCTCTTCCATCAGGTCATCGGCATCAACGACTGTTCCTTCACGAGATTTCATCTTACCTTCCGGCAATTCTACCATACCATAAGAGAAATGTACAAGGCCTTTACCCCATTCAAAACCGAGTTTATCCAACAGAATAGAAAGTACCTGGAAGTGATAATTCTGTTCGTTACCAACGACATAAATCATTTTATCAATCGGATAATCAGCGAAACGAAGTTTGGCCGTACCAATATCCTGCGTCATATAAACAGAGGTTCCATCGCCACGAAGAAGCAGCTTATGATCCAGCCCCTCGGCAGTCAGGTCAGCCCAGACAGAGCCGTCTTCTTTTTTGAAGAAAAAGCCTTTTTCCAGTCCCTCCATTACTTTCTCTTTTCCTTCGAGATAAGTATTGGATTCATAATATATCTTATCGAAGCCGACACCCATCTTCCGGTAAGTCTCATCAAATCCGGCATACACCCAGTTGTTCATCATCTCCCACAGGGCACGTACTTCCGGATCGCCGGCTTCCCATTTCACCAGCATTTCGCGGGCTTCCTGCATCAACGGAGAAGCAGCTTCCGCTTCCTCTTTCGTCATGCCTTTTTCCATCAGTTCGGCAAGTTCCGCTTTATAATGCTTGTCGAAAGACACATAGTAGTCGCCTACCAGATGATCACCTTTCTTGCCGGTGCTTTCAGGAGTTTCGCCGTTTCCGTATTTCTTCCATGCCAGCATGGATTTGCAGATATGGATACCACGGTCGTTTACTATATTCGTCTTTACTACTTTATTTCCGTTTGCAGCCACAATGTTAGCCAGCGCATTTCCCAAAAGATTGTTGCGCACATGCCCCAAGTGAAGCGGCTTGTTGGTATTCGGTGAAGAATACTCAATCATCACCAACGGAGAAGTTTCGGTAGCTTTCACCAGGCCGTACTCTTCATCCGACTGAATCTCATTCAGTAACTCAATCCAGGTAGCCGATGCAATAGTCAGATTCAAAAAGCCTTTTATCACATTGAAAGCAGCTACAGCCGGTTCGTTCGCCTTCAGATATTCGCCAATTTCCTGCGCTGTCTGTTCCGGTCCTTTTCTTGACATTTTCAGAAAAGGGAACACGACCAGTGTCAAATGTCCTTCAAATTCTTTCTTCGTTTTTTGCAACTGCACCATCTTCTCAGGGACTTCCTGACCGTAAAGTGCTTTTAGTCCGTTGATGACGGACGCTACAAGTTTATCTTCTATCTTCATAATCAAGTTGTTTCTTGCGCGCAAAGATACAAAAAAAGGAGACGCACGCGCCTCCCTCTTCTAATTTCTTTCAACTATATGTTTATTCAACAGCTGCAGACAATTCAGCACCAGCTTTAAATTTAGCTACTTTCTTAGCAGGAATAGTAATAGCTGCCTTTGTAGAAGGATTAATACCGGTTCTTGCTGCTCTTTCACTTACAGAGAACGTTCCAAAACCAACCAAAGCTACCTTATCACCAGCTTTCATAGCGTTAGTAACTGAAGAAATGAAAGCATCAAGAGCTTTCTTCGCATCGGCTTTACTCATTTGAGCTTCAGCAGCCATTGCACTAATAAGTTCAGACTTATTCATGATACGTAAAATGATTAATTAATATATATGTTACACAAAAGATTTCCCATTACGACTTTACAAATATAGATGAACAAAACAACATATCAAATAAAAACATAAAAAAAACGCAGCAAATTATTGAAAAAGAGCTAATAGGGAAGCTTTTCCATGCTTTAAAACAGAATTTATTCGTACTTTTGCGTTCATTACTTAAATATTCAGAATATAAAATTATGCCAACTGTAACTAAAAACCTGATAATTATCAATGTACTAGTCTTTTTCGGGACACTTGTCGCTCAACGATACGGTATCGATCTGACTAATTATCTGGGATTGCATTTTTTCCTCGCCAGTGACTTCAATCCGGCACAGCTTATCACTTATATGTTCATGCATGGCGGATTCAGCCACATTTTTTTCAATATGTTTGCTGTTTTCATGTTCGGAACTGTTCTTGAACGGACCTGGGGACCGAAACGTTTCCTTTTTTATTATATCGTCTGTGGTATCGGCGCAGGACTTATCCAGGAAGGAGTGCAATACATCAAATATATAGTAGACTACAGCCACTATTCACAAGTGGATATAGGAACGGGGATTATTCCTATGGGAGAGTTTTTGAACATGCTGACCACCGTGGGCGCTTCGGGAGCTGTATATGCTATCTTGCTCGCATTCGGTATGTTGTTCCCCAACAACCAGCTATTCATCTTTCCGCTGCCCTTCCCTATCAAAGCTAAATTCTTTGTTATCGGTTATGCTTTGATTGAACTGTATGCCGGTTTTGCCAATAATCCCGGAGATAATGTCGCGCATTTCGCCCACTTGGGAGGTATGATATTCGGATTTATCCTGATTATGTATTGGAGAAAAAAAAGTAGAAACAATGGGACATATTATAACTGATTTAAAAGAAACGTTCAGAAGAGGAAACACTTTCATCCGACTGATTTACATTAACGTAGGCATCTTTGTTATCGGTACGTTAATCAGTGTCATATTGCAGCTGTTCAACCTGAGTGCAACGGGAATATTCGATTTATTCGCCCTTCCGGCTTCCCTTCACCGGTTTATTCTTCAGCCATGGTCATTGCTCAGCTATATGTTCATGCATGCAGGCTTCCTGCATATCCTGTTCAACATGCTCTGGCTGTACTGGTTCGGAAGTTTGTTTCTCTATTTCTTTTCGGGAAAGCATTTACGGGGATTATATGTATTGGGAGGTATCTGCGGAGGATTGTTCTACATGATAGCCTATAACATCTTCCCTTATTTCAGCCAGACATTGCCGTTCTCCACACTCGTCGGGGCTTCCGCTTCCGTGCTGGCCATCGTAGCTGCCACCGCCTACAGAGAACCGAACTATCGGGTACAGCTTTTCCTTTTCGGCGCCGTCCGTTTGAAATATCTCGCACTAATCGTTATCGGAACGGACCTGCTCTTTATTACATCCAACAATGCCGGAGGACACATCGCCCACTTAGGCGGCGCACTTGCCGGGCTCTGGTTTGCAGCCAGTCTGAGCAAAGGCAAAGACGTGACTTACTGGATCAACTGGTTCCTTGACGGCTTCGCTTCCCTGTTTCAGAAAAAGACATGGAAACGCAAACCAAAAATGAAAGTACATTATGGAAGCGACACAAGTCGCGAGAAAGATTACGATTATAACGCCCGTAAGAAAGCACAATCGGATGAAGTGGACCGCATTCTGGAGAAGCTGAAAAAATCCGGTTATGAAAGCCTGACGACGGAAGAGAAAAAGAGCTTGTTCGACGCAAGCAAAAGATAAAGAATGGAACACATTGGCAAATTTGTCCTTTATTTGATATTGGCAGTCAACGCACTCTTTGTAGGGATGTTGATTTTGAGTGCCTATAGCCCGTATCTTCAACCGAAAATACACCCGATAGCTTCTTGCCTGGGGCTTGCCTTCCCCATCTTCCTTGCTGTCAACATCTGTTTCACCCTCTTCTGGGTAATCATCAGCTACCGCTATGCCTTATTACCAGTCATCGGTTTTCTGGTATGTATTCCACAGATACGCACCTATATTCCCATCAATTCTACAGTAGAAACGATACCGGATGGCAGCATCAAATTCCTCTCTTACAATGTGATGGGATTTAACAATCTGGAGAAAAAGGAAGGAAAGAATCCGATATTATCCTATCTGGCTGACAGTGAAGCTGACATAATCTGTCTTCAGGAGTACAATTCAACCAAAAACAAGAAATATCTGACAGACGAAGACATCAGAAAAGCATTGAAAGCATATCCCTACCGTTCCATTCACAATCCGGAAAAAGGAGGCAGTCAGTTGGCCTGTTTCTCCAAATTCCCCATACTTTCGGCACGTCCCATCAAGTATGAAAGCACCTACAACGGTTCGATGCAGTACACCCTCAAAGTTAACGAGGACACTATCACCCTCATAAACAACCATTTGGAATCCAATAAACTAACGAAAGAGGACAAGGTGATTTATGAAGATATGATTAAAGACCCGAACGCAAAGAAGGTAAAAACGGGTCTCCGGCAATTAATAAAGAAACTGGCGGAAGCATCGGCCATCCGTTCTTCGCAAGCGGATTCGGTAGCCGTCGCCATCGCAAACAGCAAATACCCGACTATTATTACCTGTGGCGATTTCAACGACGCTTCCATTTCATATACCCATCGCATCCTGACTCAACAGCTGGATGACGCCTTTACACAATCCGGCAGGGGACTGGGCATCTCCTATAATCTGAATAAATTCTATTTCCGGATAGACAATATTCTGATCAGCCCCAATCAGAAAGCCTATAACTGTACCGTAGACCGTTCGATCAAAGATTCGGACCATTACCCGATCTGGTGCTATATAGGCAAGCAATAAAACAGAAAAAACTTTAATAAATACCATGATGATTAGAAAAACTTTAACCATTTTAGCAGCAAGTTGTATGATGTACTCCTGTGGAACAAAAACAGAAAGCGACCCTTTCTTCACTGAATTTCAAACAGAGTATGGTGTTCCTTCCTTCGATAAAATCAAACTGGAACATTACGAACCCGCCTTTCTGAAAGGTATTGAAGAGCAGAATCAAAATATCCAGGCCATTATCGCAAGCCCGGAAGTGCCTACCTTCAACAATACGATTGTAGCTTTGGACAACAGCGCACCCATTCTGGACCGTGTAAGCGCCATTTTCTTCAATATGACGGATGCGGAAACAACCGATGAACTGACCGAGCTCTCTATCAAAATGGCACCGGCCCTTTCCGAGCACGAAGATAACATCTCCCTGAATCAGGAGCTTTTCAAACGTGTAAACGCTGTATATCAACAGAAAGATTCCATGAATCTGACCACGGAACAGAAACGTCTGCTGGACAAAACTTACAAAGGATTTGTGCGTTCGGGTGCTAATCTGGATGCAGAGAAACAGGCACGTCTGCGTGAAATCAACAAAGAACTTTCCACTCTCGGCATCACATTCAGCAATAATATACTGAATGAAAACAATGCTTTCCAGCTTTTCGTAGACAAGAAAGAAGATTTAGCTGGATTGCCCGAATGGTTCTGCCAAAGCGCAGCCGAAGAAGCCAAAGCTGCCGGACAACCGGGAAAATGGCTGTTCACCCTGCACAACGCCAGCCGCCTTCCGTTCCTGCAATACGCTGAGAACCGCCCTCTCCGTGAGAAAATGTACAAAGCATACATCAACCGCGGCAATAACAATGACAAGAATGACAACAAAGAAACGATCCGCAAGATCGTCTCCCTCCGTCTGGAAAAAGCAAGGTTATTGGGCTTCAACAACTACGCCAACTTCGTACTGGATGAGACAATGGCAAAGAATGACAGCAACGTAATGAGTCTGCTGAACAACCTTTGGAGCTATGCCCTCCCGAAAGCGAAAGCCGAAGCCGCAGAACTTCAACAGTTAATGGACAAAGAAGGTAAAGGCGAGAAACTGGAAGCTTGGGACTGGTGGTACTACACAGAAAAACTCCGCAAAGAGAAATACAACCTCTCCGAAGAAGACACCAAACCTTACTTCAAACTAGAGAATGTACGCGAAGGAGCTTTCGCAGTCGCCAACAAACTATATGGTATCACGCTAAGCAAACTGGAAGGTATCCCGACCTATCATCCGGATGTAGAAGTCTTCGAAGTGAAAGACGCTGACGGCTCCCAACTGGGTATATTCTATGTAGACTATTTCCCGCGTTCCGGAAAAAGCGGTGGCGCATGGATGAGCAATTACCGCGAACAGCAGGGAGCAACCCGCCCCTTGGTATGCAACGTATGCAGTTTCACCAAACCGGTCGGCGACACCCCTTCTCTGCTGACTATGGACGAAGTAGAAACCCTGTTCCATGAATTTGGCCATGCCCTGCACGGCTTGCTGACAAAGTGCGAATACAAAGGGACCTCCGGCACCAATGTCGTACGCGATTTTGTTGAACTTCCTTCTCAGATCAACGAACATTGGGCTACCGAACCGGAAGTGCTGAAAATGTATGCCAAACACTATCAGACAGGAGAAGTAATCCCCGATGAAATCATCGAAAAGATTCTGAAACAGAAAACGTTCAACCAAGGATTCATGACCACCGAGTTACTGGCTGCCGCCATTCTCGACATGAACCTTCACATGATAACAGATGTAAAGAATCTGGATATGCTTGCTTTCGAAAAAGAAGCCATGGACAAGCTCGGTCTGATCCCCGAAATTGCCCCCCGTTACCGCGTCACTTACTTCAATCATATCATTGGCGGATACGCTGCCGGATACTACAGTTACCTTTGGGCGAATGTACTTGACAATGATGCCTTTGAAGCCTTCAAAGAACATGGAATCTTTGATAAAAACACTGCCGACCTCTTCCGCTACAACGTATTGGAGAAGGGAGACAGCGAAGATCCGATGATACTTTATAAGAATTTCCGCGGTGCGGAACCAAGCCTGGAGCCGTTACTGAAAAACAGAGGAATGAAATAAAACGGCAAAAAAGCCCTTAAACATCAAATATTTGAGGGCTTATTACATATGAATGTGAAAAAAAAACTATATTTGCAGCCTTGTATGCGGCAAAATGGACTTGTATACGGCAGAATTTAACTGAAAATTAAATTAAAAAAGTAATCATCATAAATTAAAAGTAAAATGCAAAACAAAGGATTTGTAAAGGTTTTTGCGGTACTACTCACGCTGGTATGCGTGTTCTACCTCTCCTTCTCCTTCGTAACCCGCCATTACACTAATAAGGCGAAAGAGATTGCGAACGGCGACCCGAAAGTAGAACAAGACTACCTTGACTCTCTCTCCAATGAGAAAGTAATGCTGTGGAACTGGACGCTGAAAGATTGTCGTGAAATGGAGATCAGTTTAGGTTTGGACCTAAAAGGTGGTATGAATGTTATCCTTGAAGTTTCTGTGCCTGATGTTATCAGAGCATTGGCTGACAACAAGCCGGATGAAAACTTCAATAAAGCGCTGAATGAAGCTGCAAAACAAGCTGTCAACAGCCAGGACGATATCATTACCTTGTTCGTCAGAGAATACCAGAAAACTGCTCCGGGCGCAAAACTTTCCGAACTCTTCGCAACACAACAGTTGAAAGATAAAGTTAACCAGAAATCATCAGATGCCGAAGTAGAAAAAGTATTGAGAGCAGAAGTAAAGGCTGCCGTTGAAAACTCATACAACGTGCTTCGTACCCGTATCGACCGCTTCGGTGTTGTTCAGCCGAACATCCAGAGCCTCGAAGATAAGATGGGCCGTATCATGGTGGAACTTCCGGGTATCAAGGAACCGGAACGTGTGAGAAAACTTCTTCAAGGTTCGGCTAACCTCGAATTCTGGGAAACATATACTGCAAAAGAGATTCTTCCGGCTATGCAGTCGGCTGACTCAAAATTGCGTGCTATCCTGTCACAGGAAACTGCCGCTGATTCTACAGCCACTAACGCAACTGCAGACACAATCCCCGCAGCCAAGCTGGCAGAAGCTACTCCGGCAAAGAAAGCCGTAAGCGTTGCCGACAGTCTCGCAGCTACTCTGAAAGGAGATGCCAAAGACGAAAAGGCGGGAGCAAATATGGAAGAAATCAAAAAGCAATATCCGTTGCTAGCTGTTCTTCAGTTGAATTCAAGCGGTCAGGGTCCGGTGATCGGCTATGCTAACTATAAGGATACTGCCGATATCAACAGATATCTGAGCATGCCCGAAATCCAGTCAGAACTTCCGAAAGACCTTCGTCTGAAATGGGGTGTTTCTCCTTCTGAATTTGATAAGAAAGGACAGACATTCGAATTGTATGCTATCAAGTCTACCGAACGTAACGGCAAAGCTCCGTTGGAAGGTGACGTAGTAACAGATGCAAAAGACGAATTCGACCAATACAGCAAACCAGCTGTAAGCATGACCATGAATTCTGACGGTGCACGCCGTTGGGCACAGCTGACCAAACAGAACATCGGTCGTTCTATCGCTATCGTTCTTGATAACTATGTATATTCTGCTCCAAACGTGAACTCTGAAATCACAGGTGGACGTTCACAGATTACAGGTCACTTCACTCCTGAACAGGCAAAGGACTTAGCTAACGTATTGAAATCAGGTAAGATGCCGGCTCCGGCGCACATCGTACAGGAAGATATCGTAGGTCCGTCTCTAGGTCAGGAATCTATTAACGCAGGTATTTTCTCATTCGTTGTAGCTTTGATCCTGTTGATGATCTATATGTGTTCCATGTATGGCTTCATCCCGGGTATGGTTGCCAACTGCGCATTGTTCCTGAACTTCTTCTTCACGCTGGGTATCCTTTCATCCTTCCAGGCGGCACTGACCATGTCCGGTATTGCTGGTATGGTGTTGTCACTCGGTATGGCAGTAGATGCGAACGTACTTATCTATGAACGTACAAAAGAAGAGCTTCGTGCCGGCAAGGGTGTGAAGAAAGCATTGGCTGACGGTTATTCAAATGCCTTCTCTGCTATCTTCGACTCCAACCTGACATCTATCATCACCGGTATCATCCTGTTCAACTTCGGTACAGGTCCTATCCGTGGTTTTGCCACTACATTGATTATCGGTATCCTTGTATCCTTCTTCACTGCTGTGTTCATGACTCGTCTGGTTTACGAACACTTCATGAATAAAGACAAATGGCTGAACCTGACATTTACTTCCAAGATTTCCAGAAACTTGCTGGTAAATACCCGTTTCGACTTCATGGGAACCAATAAGAAATCACTGATCATCGTAAGCGCTATTATCCTTGTTTGTATCGGTTCGTTTGCATTGCGTGGTTTAAGTCAAAGTATTGACTTCACCGGTGGACGTAACTTCAAGGTACAATTCGAGAATCCGGTAGAACCGGAACAAGTTCGTGAACTGATCGCTGACAAGTTTGGTGAAGATGTAAATGTAAATGTGATCGCTATCGGTACAGATAAGAAAACAGTACGTATCAGCACCAACTACCGTATCGCAGACGAAGGTAACAATGTAGACTCTGAGATTGAATCATACTTATACGAAACACTGAAGCCATTGCTGACACAGAACATCACATTGGCTACTTTCATCGACCGTGACAATCACACAGGCGGTAGTATCGTAAGTTCACAGAAAGTAGGTCCGAGTATCGCAGACGATATCAAGACAGGTGCCGTATGGTCAGTTGTTCTGGCTCTGATCGCTATCGGTCTGTATATCTTGATCCGTTTCCGCAACATCGCTTACAGTATCGGTTCTATCGTAGCTCTGACTTGTGATACGATCATGATTATCGGTGCTTACTCATTGTTGTGGGGTATCGTTCCGTTCTCACTGGAAATCGACCAGACATTCATCGGTGCTATCCTGACGGCTATCGGTTACTCTATTAATGATAAGGTGGTAATCTTCGACCGTGTACGTGAGTTCTTCGGCTTGTATCCGAAACGTGACAAGCGTCAGTTGTTCAACGACTCTCTGAACACTACACTGGCTCGTACCATCAATACTTCATTGAGTACGTTGATCGTATTGCTGTGTATCTTCATCCTCGGTGGTGATTCAATCCGCAGCTTCGCATTCGCAATGATCCTCGGTGTTGTTATCGGTACTTTATCTTCGTTGTTCATTGCATCTCCGATTGCATACAACATGATGAAGAACAAAAAAGTAGTGGTAGCAGCTACGGAAGAATAATAAATTCCAGAAATAGAAAAAGCCTCTTCCGAATGTTCGGAAGAGGCTTTTTCTATTGATTATTAAAACAAATAGAAGCTATAAGACGTTAATCTTTAAAGAAGCCATTGTAATACTTAAAACTCAATACAGTATGAAGCAAAACAACACCGCCTCCCGCAGATTTCTCTTAGTAGCCCCGAGGGGAATCGAACCCCTATCTAAAGTTTAGGAAACTTCTATTCTATCCGTTGAACTACAAGGCCGCTTTTATTTTGGTTGCAAAGATAACGGTTTCTGTTGATTTAACAAGAATAAAAATGCAGGTTCCTTTCAGTAAATCCAATTATTTGGCGTCAATAGGACAATAAAGTTCGATTTATTTTGATAATTCGATTAACTTTCCGACCTTTGCGCTCACAAATTGAAAGTAAAATCAGTTTTTAAATTAAATATAGTAATTAAAGTTATGGCAGACGAAATGATGGTTAAAGAATTGGAGGAAGTCGTAGTACGTTTCTCCGGCGACTCCGGCGATGGTATGCAGCTGGCAGGCAACATCTTCTCGAACGTGTCGGCTACGGTAGGAAATGACATCTGTACATTCCCCGACTATCCGGCAGACATCCGTGCCCCGCAAGGTTCACTGACCGGTGTTTCCGGTTTTCAGATCCACGTAGGCGCAGGACAGGTGTACACTCCAGGAGACCGTTGCCACGTATTAGTAGCGATGAACCCCTCCGCACTGAAAACACAAATCAAATTCTGTAAACCGCAAGGACTTATCATTACCGACTCCGACTCGTTCGAAGCCAGAGACCTGGAAAAAGCACAATTTAAGACCAACAATCCTTTTGAAGAATTAGGCGTTAAACAAGAAGTGCTGGAAGTGCCCATCTCTTCTATGTGCAAAGAAAGTCTGAAAGATTCCGGACTGGACAATAAAACGATTCTCCGTTGCAAGAATATGTTTGCGCTCGGACTGGTTTGCTGGCTGTTCAACCGCAATCTGGCAGCAGCGGAAAAGATGCTGCGCGAGAAGTTCGCCAAGAAACCGGAAATCGCAGAAGCAAATATTAAGGTATTGAACGATGGCTACAACTACGGTGCCAACACACACGCTTCTACCTCTACTTATAAGATTGAAAGCAAAGCTCCGAAATCAAAAGGGCTTTATACAGATATTAATGGTAACAAGGCAACATCTTACGGATTGATTGCCGCAGCCGAAAAAGCCGGTCTGGAACTGTATCTGGGTTCATACCCGATCACTCCAGCTACCGATATTCTGCATGAATTGGCCAAGCATAAATCACTGGGAGTAAAAACCGTACAGTGCGAAGACGAAATCGCCGGTTGTGCTTCTGCCGTTGGTGCAGCTTTTGCAGGTGCGCTGGCAGTAACGACAACTTCCGGTCCGGGCATCTGCCTGAAAAGTGAGGCGATGAACTTGGCCGTTATCGGCGAACTTCCGTTGGTGATTGTCAACGTACAGCGTGGTGGTCCGTCTACGGGTCTGCCTACCAAATCGGAACAGACCGACTTGCTGCAAGCACTCTACGGTCGTAACGGCGAAAGCCCGATGCCGGTTATCGCCGCCACTTCACCGACCAACTGTTTCGATGCCGCCTACATGGCAGCCAAAATTGCTTTGGAACACATGACTCCGGTCGTATTGCTGACAGATGCTTTCGTTGCCAACGGCTCTGCCGCATGGAAACTTCCCGATCTGAATGACTACCCTGCCATCAACCCTCCGTATGTAACTCCGGACATGGCGGGCAACTGGACCCCGTACCAACGTAACGAAGAAACAGGCGCACGCTACTGGGCGACTCCGGGAACAGAAGGCTTCATGCACCGTATCGGTGGGCTTGAAAAGAGTAACGAAACCGGCGCTATCTCTACCGAACCCGAAAACCACAACAAGATGGTTCACCTGCGTCAGGCAAAAGTGGACAAGATTGCAGACTACATCCCCGAACTTGAAGTGCTGGGCGACGAAGACGCAGACTTGCTGATTGTAGGCTGGGGCGGTACCTACGGACATCTCCGTCTGGCTATGGACTTCATGCGCGAACATGGAAAGAAGGTTGCATTCGCACACTTCCAGTACATCAACCCGCTGCCGAAGAATACAGCCGACGTATTACGTAAATATAAGAAGATCGTAGTAGCCGAACAGAATCTGGGACAATTTGCCGGTTACCTGCGTATGAAAGTACCCGGACTGAATATCAGCCAGTTCAACCAAGTGAAAGGACAGCCTTTCGTTACGAGAGAATTGATAGATGCATTTACTAAATTATTGGAGGAATAAGAGATGAGCGATAAAGTATATACCGTACAAGATTATAAATCAGGTCAGCCTCGCTGGTGTCCGGGATGCGGTGACCACGCTTTCCTGAACTCACTGCACAAGGCAATGGCCGAACTGGGAGTAGCTCCGCACAATATCGCCGTAATTTCCGGTATCGGTTGCTCTTCCCGTCTGCCTTATTATGTAAATACGTATGGCTTCCATACCATCCACGGACGTGCCGCTGCCGTTGCAACAGGTGCCAAAGTGGCTAATCCGGATTTGACTATCTGGCAGATTTCCGGTGACGGTGACGGTCTAGCTATCGGTGGTAACCACTTCATCCACGCTGTTCGTCGTAACATCGACCTGAACATGATTCTGTTGAACAACCGTATCTACGGACTGACCAAAGGACAGTATTCACCGACTTCCGAACGCGGATTCGTCAGCAAATCGTCTCCTTACGGAACGGTAGAAGACCCTTTCCATCCGGCAGAACTGGCATTCGGCGCACGCGGACGTTTCTTTGCACGTTGTATCGCTGTAGACGGCGCCGCTTCTGTAGAGGTTCTGAAAGCAGCTGCCAACCACAAGGGTGCATCCGTTGTGGAAGTTCTGCAGAACTGCGTAATCTTCAATGACGGAACTCACGCTTCTGTTGCAACAAAGGAAGGACGCGCAAAGAATGCAATCTATCTGGAACACGGCAAACCGATGCTGTTCGGTGAAAACAAAGAGTTCGGATTGATGCAGGAAGGTTTTGGACTGAAAGTGGTGAAACTTGGCGAGAATGGCATCACAGAAAAAGATATTCTGATTCACGATGCTCATTGCCAGGACAATACTCTTCAGTTGAAGTTGGCTTTGATGGAAGGTCCTGATTTCCCGATTGCACTCGGTGTGATTCGTGAAGTAGAGGCGCCTACCTACAACGATGCCGTAGCAGAACAGATTGAAGAAGTCAAAGGCAAGAAAAAATATCACAATTTCCAAGAGTTGCTGATGACAAACGATACTTGGGAAGTGAAGTAATTCACTTGACTGAGAAAAAAAGAAAAGCGCAGGCAAAGGAGTTCGTCTCCTGCCTGCGCTTTTTTGTTTATATAGTTTCTGCCCAAATACATAAAATACTTTAGTTCCACTTTAGCAAACTCCCCTACAAAATACCTACACCTCCGTATTCTAAGGTTATAATCTTTTTCTTCTTCAGCCAATTACAGAAGTCGCTTGCTTAAATAGCGCACTGGATACCATACAGACAGGAATCCCACTGCTAAAACAGTAATAAAAATAAGTACTACATCCCATACGTGAACACTTACCGGATAAGCGTCCACCACAAAAGTTCCACCACCTCCACCAAGGGTAATGATGCCAAACTTCTGCTGAATGAAACACAATATCAACCCTAGTATAATACCGGAGATAGCACCAAAGAGAGAGATGAGCCGTCCCTCAAATAAAAAGATACGGGATATCAGTTTATCACTGGCTCCCAGACTGCGCAAGGTTATGACATCGTCTTTCTTATCCAGAATCAACATGGAAAGAGAACCGATCACATTAAAACAGGCAATCATCAGAATAAAAGTAAGAAACAGATAAGAGATCAGCTTCTCTATTTCCATGATACGGAAAACATCTGCTTGCTGCTGATAACGGTTCTGTACCACAAAGTCATCACCCAGCATTTTTTCTATTTTAGACTGTACGGATGATATATTGGCGTTCGGTTTCAGTTTCAACTCAATGCCGGAAACCTCTGTCGTATAGTCCAATAAGTTACGAAGGAAATCAAGGGAAGTGAGAATATAGCTTTCATCATACTTCTGTTGGTTGACCACGAACACAACACCCGGTGAATAAAGATAGTCGCGATTGAAAGAAGCCCCGGGATTCGCCATATTCACTTTGGCATTACGCTTGGGAAGATACACCTGCAAAGGATCCACGAAGGCCAGTCCGGTACCCAAAGTTGAAACCAGTTCCACGCCCATCACTCCATAATTCACTATCGAATCATGAAGAATAAACTCGCCGGCTCCGTAAAGAATGCTATCTATTTCGGTTAAATCCTCAAAGTTATCTTCCACGCCTTTCAACACAACCATAGCCTGACGGTCTTTATATTGCACCATCGCATTCTCTTCCAGCGTCTCTGTAGATACCGAGACCTCCGGAAGCGCACAGACCGCACGAATCTTTTCATCCTGTCCATCGAAGACTTTTCCCTCGCGGATGGTAATCTTCAACTGAGGATCAAAAGCTGTGAAAAAGCTGGCTACCATATCCTGAAATCCGTTGAATACGGAAAGCGTGCAGACCAGTGCCAACGTAGCAAGTGCCACCCCGCATACTGATATGCCGGAAATAATATTGATAGCATTATGCTTCTTTTTCGAGAAAAGATAACGCCGGGCTATGTAGAAGGGAAAATTCACTTCAGCAAAGAGTCAATCTTCTCAATATAATCCAGTGAGTCGTCCACGAAGAACTTCAATTCGGGAATAATCCGTAATTGATGACGCACACGGGTTCCGAGCTCAAAGCGAATGGACTTCATGTTCTCATTGATATTCTTCACCATTTCTTCTGCTTTCTCTGACGGGAAAACGCTCAGGTACACGCGCGCAATACTCATATCAGGACTGATACGAACTGCGCTGACCGATATTAATATACCCGGCATTGCCTTTGTCTGAAGCAGGAATATCTCGCTCAGCTCCTTCTGTAACAGGCGGGATATCTTATTCTGTCTGGTTGTTTCCATAAATTTACTCCTTATCTTACTTTTTTCTTATTATAGTTAACCCATCACGCAAAGGCAGGATCACTTTCTCCACCCGGTCGTCCGTCACAAGGGCGTCATTGAATGCTTTGATGCCAATGGTCTGCGTATCCGTACTACGAGATTGTTCCAACACATGACCATCCCACAATGTATTGTCGGCAATGATATACCCACCTGTGGAAAGATGCTTTAAAACCATCTCGTAATAATCGATATATTTACGTTTATCACCGTCAATGAAGGCCAGATCGAACGTAACGCCCAAATGAGGAACAAGCTCCAAGGCATCTCCTATATAAAAGCGAATCTTGTCCGCAAAAGGAGAATTCTCCAGCCAGGGACGGGTAAAGTCCTCTTGTTCATCATTAATTTCAAACGTATGCAACATTCCGCCCTCCGACAAGCCTTCCGCCAGACAAAGGGCAGAATAACCGCTATACGTTCCGATCTCCAGTATATGCCGGGGGCGAATCATCTCCACAAACATTTTCAGCATCCGCCCCTGTAAATGCCCGGAAGCCATACGGGGACGAAGCAGTTTCACATGCGTATCCCGGTAGAGTGCTTTCAGATAGTCACTTTCCGCATCGATATGCTGCAAAATATATTCATCAATAGATTCAGTCTCCTGCATAAAAAACTTATTTTAGATGTAACAGTTAGAGATAACGATTGTTGTTAGGCAATACAGTTTCTCCCGCATGTTTCAACGCATCTTCCACGACATTGATTTCGAGGAATGAAGTTTGTGTACCTGCCTTACCGCTACTCAGATATCCTACCATATCAGTCGGCTGCAAACGTCCTTCCTTCAACAGGCGGCGCAAAGCGGCAAAATAATATTCCTGTCCGTTGGCCAGCTCCGGCATATAGATTGCTTCCACTCCATAAGAAAGTGCCAGATGACGCATGGTCTTTTCTTTATAGCAGATAGCCAATACCGGGAACTTACCACGGAAAGCTGCCAGATTACGGGCGGTCCGTCCGCTATAGCTGTCTGTGATGATGGCACGTATCTTCAGTTTCGATGTAGCTTTCACTGCCTGTTTAGCAAGGAAGGCCGTTACATCGTTACTGTTTTCGTTCAACGGGATACGGATATCATTCTCTTCCAGTTTATCTTTTTCAGCCTGGGCCGCGATCTTGGTCATTGTCTTGACTGCATCTACCGGATATTTGCCATAAGCAGTCTCACCGCTCAACATCAGAGCATCCGTACGATAGTAGATTGCATTCGCGATATCGGTCACTTCCGCGCGGGTCGGACGAGGATTGTTGATCATGGTATGAAGCATCTGAGTCGCAACGATCACCGGTTTCTTTGCCAGGATACATTTGCGGATCAGCACACGCTGGATACCCGGAATACGTTCCTGCGGCACTTCGATACCCAGGTCACCACGGGCTACCATCACGCCGTCCGCCACTTCAAGAATCTCGTCGATGTTGTCCACCCCTTCCTGATTCTCAATCTTGGCAATAATCCGGATATCACTATTGTGAGCATCCAGAATTTCACGGATATCAAGTACGTCCTGACGGTTGCGCACGAAAGAGTGAGCGATGAAATCGATATCCTTTTCAATCGCGTAAAGTATATTGTTACGGTCTTTCTCTGTCAATGAAGGAAGATTGATACGAACACCCGGGACGTTCACGCTCTTGCGGCTTCCCAACGTTGCATCGTTTTTCACTTCGCAAAGCAGATAATCGGCTGTCTTATCGATTACTTCCAGTTCAAGATCACCATCGTCAATCAGAACCAGACCTCCGATATTCAAATCGTTCACAAAGTTAGGATACGAAACAGCGATACATTCACGAGTCGTCTCCTGATCAGGATTGCCGACAATCTTTACTTTATCACCTATCTGATATGGAATCGGTTCCGCATTGGCAGTTGTACGTACTTCCGGTCCTTTGGTATCCATGAGGATTGCAATCCGGTTGGATACGGAACGTACATTGGCAATCAACGCTTCAAAACCTTCACGGCTAGCGTGAGCCGTATTCATACGTACCACATTCATCCCAGCTTCAAACAGCTGTTTTATAAAGTCCACATCGCAACGTCTGTCCGAAATGGATGCGACGATTTTTGTCTGTTTCAGTAACATAGCCTTTTTACCTATTTAATATATTAATACCTTATTTATTACCTAACAAAGCCTCCAGAGCCAAACGATACGAGTTCAGCCCGAAGCCACAGATCACTCCTTTGCATGCGCAGGCGATCATAGATACATGCCGGAAAGACTCACGGCTATGTACATTAGAAATATGTACCTCGATCACCGGAGAAGTCACAGAACGAATGGCATCCTGCAGAGCGATGGAGGTATGTGTATAAGCGCCGGCATTCAGAATGATGCCGTCTACCTCAAAACCTACCTGCTGAATGCAGTCAATCATTTCTCCCTCAATGTTCGATTGAAAATAGTCGATCTCCAAATCAGCATATCTTTTACGAAGCTCAGCCAGATAGTCTTCAAATGTAACACTTCCGTATATGGAAGGTTCACGTTTGCCCAACAGATTGATGTTCGGGCCATTAATAATTTGTATTCTCATCGCCGTAGTCCTGCTTTTTTAATACCTTTGTATCCAAAGAACAATATTTCAGGCTACAAAGGTAGAAAAAAGAAATGGAAATCAACGAAAAAAACAAGAAGAAGGAGCAACAAGCACTGATAATCAGAAAGTACCAGCAGTACCTCAAGCTGGAAAAGTCTTTATCCCCCAATACATTGGACGCTTATCTGACCGATCTGGATAAACTGATGAGTTTTCTGACTCTGGAAGGGATAGATGTTCTTGAAGTATGCCTGTCCGATCTCCAGCGTTTCGCTGCGGGATTGCATGACATCGGCATTCATCCTCGTTCTCAGGCACGCATTTTATCCGGCATCAAGTCCTTCTTCCGTTTCCTTATTATGGCGGATTATCTGGAGGCTGATCCCAGCGAACTGCTGGAAGGTCCCAAGATAGGATTAAAACTCCCCGAAGTGCTGACCGTAGAAGAGATCGACAACATCATCTCCTCCGTAGACCGCAGCAAAGCCGAAGGACAGCGCAACAGAGCTATTCTGGAAACATTATACAGCTGCGGACTCCGTGTATCCGAACTTGTCAGCCTCAAATTATCCGATCTCTATTTTGATGAAGGCTTCATCAAAGTAGAAGGCAAAGGAAGCAAGCAACGTCTTGTTCCCATTTCCCCCCGTGCCATTAACGAGATCAAACTTTATTTCTTGGACCGCAACCGGATAGAAGTTAAAAAAGACTATGAAGATTTTGTGTTTGTCAGCCAGCGGAAAGGCAAATCACTTTCCCGGATTATGATCTTTCATATGATAAAAGAATTAGCACAAAATGCGGGTATCACCAAAAACATCAGTCCGCACACTTTCCGACACTCCTTTGCCACTCATTTACTGGAAGGTGGCGCCAATTTACGGGCCATCCAATGCATGCTCGGACACGAATCGATTGCGACGACCGAAATTTATACCCATATCGACCGAAACATGCTTCGCAGCGAGATTATCGAGCATCATCCCCGAAATATCAAGTATCGGCGAGAAAAAGAGTCGGGTTTTCATTAAATTATGATAAAAACCTCCTGCTAACTACATAATTATATTAAGAATTAATATCTTTGCGATGTTTTTCCTTTATTAGGATTGAAAAGGGGTTATAAATATGACGATATTTCAATTACAAACATTTAATTTATACCTAAAATGACAAAGAAGTTGTACTTGCCTTTACTCATGGCAATTGTTGTTGCACTTTTCTCTTCGTGCAAGAAAATGGGTCCCCTGTCAGCGGACTACTTCACTGTTACTCCACAAGTGTTGGAAGCAGTAGGTGGTAAAGTTCCTGCTACCATTAATGGTAAATTCCCTGAAAAGTATTTCAAGAAAAAAGCTGTAGTAGAAGTTACTCCGGTTTTGAAATGGAATGGCGGTGAAGCTAAAGGACAAAGTGCTGTGTTCCAAGGAGAAAAAGTAGAAGGAAACGATCAGACTATCTCTTACAAAGTAGGTGGTAGCTATACGATGAAAACATCTTTCGACTATGTTCCTGAAATGGCAAAATCTGAACTGTGGCTTGAATTCAAAGCTAAAGTTGGTAAAAAGGAAGTCGTTATCCCCGCTGTGAAAGTAGCTGATGGTGTAATCTCTACTTCTGAATTGGTAAATAACACATTGGGCAGCGCTAACCCGGCTCTGGGCGAAGATGCTTTCCAACGTATCATCAAGGAAAAACACGATGCTAACATCATGTTCTTGATCCAACAGGCTAACATCCGTTCAAGCGAGTTGAAAACTGCTAAAGAATTCAACAAGGAAGTTGCTAACATAAACGAAGCTGCCAACAAGAAGATCAGCAACATCGAAGTTTCTGCTTATGCTTCTCCTGATGGTGGTGTAAGCCTGAATACAACTCTGGCAGAAAACCGCGAAAGCAACACTACCAAGATGTTGAACAAAGACTTGAAGAAAGCTAAGATCGACGCTCCGGTTGACGCTAAATATACTGCACAGGACTGGGAAGGTTTCCAGGAACTGGTTTCTAAATCTAACATCCAGGATAAAGAACTGATCCTTCGCGTATTATCTATGTATCAGGATCCTGCACAGAGAGAACAAGAAATCAAGAACATCTCTTCTGTATACAAGAACCTGGCTGACGATATCCTTCCTCAACTGCGTCGTTCTCGTTTGACTTTGAACTACGAGATCATCGGTAAGTCTGACGAAGAAATCACTAAGCTTGCTTCTTCTAATCCTTCTGAACTGAACATCGAAGAATTGCTGTATGCTGCTACACTGACTAACGACCCTGCAAAACAGGAAGCTATCTATACTCAGGCAACAAAACAGTTCCCTAACGATTACCGCGCATACAACAACCTTGGTAAGCTTGCTTATCAAGCTGGAAATGTTGACAAAGCTGAATCTTACCTGAAGAAAGCTGCCAGCGTAAACGCTGCTCCTGAAGTAAACATGAACTTAGGTTTGATCTCTTTGATCAAGGGTGACAAAGCTGCTGCTGAAGCTTACTTCGGTAAAGCTGCAGGTACAAAAGAACTTGGCGAATCTATGGGTAACCTGTACATCGCTCAAGGCCAGTACGAAAGAGCAGTTAACTCATTCGGTGACGCTAAGACTAACAGTGCTGCTTTGGCTCAGATCCTTGCTAAGGACTACAACAAAGCTAAAAACACACTGGCAGGCGTAGAAAAACCAGATGCTTACACAGACTACCTGATGGCAGTTCTAGGTGCTAGAACTAACAATTCTTCTATGGTAACCAGCAGCTTGAAGAGCGCTGTTGCTAAAGAACCTGCGTTGGCTAAGAAAGCTGCAACAGACTTGGAATTCTCTAAGTTCTTCACAAATGCAGACTTCATGAGCATCATCAAATAAGAGAATTACCACTCTATTTTAGATATTGAGAATTGCTCGTCATTACAAATGACGGGCAATTCTTTTTTTTATCTGTAAAAAACCGTACTTTCGCAGAAAAGAAATCAAAGCAATGAAAAAGAGTAGTATTTTAATCCTCATCATTATCTGTCTGGTCGGATGCAAGAAGGGCTCCAATGAGACAACCATCACCGGAGAGATCAAAGGACTCGGAACAGATACACTTTATTTGTACGGCATGGACGAACTGTACGACCGGATAGACACCATTTATGTAGAAAACGATAAGTTCTCCTACACTACCAGCGTAGATACGATCACTTCTGCCTATCTGTTACTCAAGAACCGGATTGAATATCCTGTCTTTCTTGATAAAGGTAACAAGATCAAAATAAAAGGAGATACGATCAACCTGAATTTCCTGACTATCAGTGGAAATATATACAATGAGGAGTTTACAGACTTCCAAAAAGCACTGGAAGATCCGGCTGATCCTTCAGAAAAAGCCAGCGAAGAAACAGTGGATAAAAGAATAACTGTAGAGAAAGCAAACACTGCCGAAGAAATGGCGGAAGAGTTCATACTGCAACATCACTCCTCCTATGTAAGCCTTTACTTATTAGACAAATACTTCGTTCAGAAAGAAACGCCTGACTTCAGTAAAATTAAAAAGCTAGTTGAAGTAATGACAGGTGTATTACAGGACAAACCGTATATCGAACGTTTGAATGAAACAATCACTCAGGCAGAAAAATCGGAGATTGGCAAATATGCACCTTTCTTCAGCCTGCCCAATGCGAAAGGAGAAAAGATTACCCGTTCATCAGACGCCTTCAAGCAGAAAAGCCTGCTGATCAACTTTTGGGCTTCCTGGAACGACAGCATCTCTCAGAAGCAGAGCAACAGCGAGCTAAGAGAAATCTACAAAAAGTATAAGAAGAACAAATATATAGGAATGCTCGGCATCTCACTGGATGTAGACAAGCAGCAATGGAAAGACGCCATCAAACGCGATACGCTGGACTGGGAACAGGTATGCGATTTCGGCGGACTCAATTCTGAAGTAGCCAAGCAATATTCTATCTATAAAATACCTGCCAACATACTTCTCTCGTCGGACGGAAAGATTTTAGCTAAGAACCTTCGGGGAGAAGAGCTGAAAAAGAAAATAGAAAACATCGTTGAGGAAGCGACAGAAAAAGAAAAGAAAAACAAACAGAAGAAATAAACGGTAATCAAACGTGCTAATTAAAGTTTTCGGAGCGGCTGTTCAAGGGATTGATGCAACACTCATCACAATCGAAGTCAACAGCTCACGTGGCTGTATGTTCTATCTCGTCGGTCTTCCGGATTCCGCAGTGAAGGAAAGTCACCAACGTATTATCTCCGCACTGCAAGTCAATGGCTATAAAATGCCGACCAGTAACCTGGTTGTAAATATGGCACCGGCCGATATCCGCAAAGAAGGCTCGGCTTATGATTTGCCTCTTGCCATCGGCTTGCTGGGTGCCAGCGAAACCATATCTTCCGAAAAGTTATCCCGCTATCTGATGATGGGAGAACTTAGTCTTGACGGGAGCATTCAGCCTATCAAAGGAGCACTGCCTATTGCTATCAAAGCCCGTGAAGAAAACTTTGAGGGACTCATTATTCCTCAACAGAATGCGCGGGAAGCAGCAGTTGTCAATCAACTGAAGGTATATGGCGTCAGTAATATCAAAGAAGTTATCCAGTTCTTCAATGGTGAGCGGGAGCTGGAACAGACCGTTGTCAACACGCGGGAAGAGTTTTATCAACAGCAAACAGCCTTTGACCTGGACTTTGCAGACGTAAAAGGACAGGAGAATGTGAAAAGGGCGTTGGAAGTTGCTGCCGCCGGAGGACATAATCTCATCATGATCGGCGCTCCCGGCAGTGGTAAATCAATGATGGCTAAACGGTTACCTTCCATCCTTCCTCCCCTCTCCCTGGGTGAAAGCCTGGAAACGACCAAAATACATTCCGTTGCAGGAAAACTAAACCGGGGCTCTTCACTGATTTCCCAACGGCCATTCCGTGATCCCCATCATACGATATCGCAAGTTGCAATGGTGGGAGGCGGAAGTTTTCCCCAACCGGGAGAAATAAGCCTGGCGCATAACGGAGTTTTATTTTTGGACGAATTACCCGAATTCAACAGAGGGGTATTAGAAGTCCTGCGCCAGCCACTGGAAGACCGGCAGATTACCATCTCCCGCATAAAGAGCACAATCAGTTATCCCGCCAATCTGATGCTCATTGCATCCATGAATCCATGCCCTTGCGGATACTATAATCATCCGACCAAGGCATGTGTATGCAGTCCTGGTCAGGTACAAAAGTATCTGAACAAGATATCCGGTCCGTTGTTGGACCGTATTGATATTCAGATAGAGATTGTTCCTGTTCCGTTCGACAAGATATCCGATCAGCGACAGGGAGAAGCAAGCAGTGTTATTCGGAACAGAGTCATTCAGGCACGCCGTATACAGGAACAGCGCTATGCCGATCATCCCGGTATCTACTGCAATGCACAGATGAGCAGCAAGTTATTATCCATTTACGCTCGGCCGGATGACAAAGGACTTTCCCTGCTGCGAAATGCAATGGAACGCCTCAATCTTTCCGCACGCGCATACGACCGTATATTAAAGGTGGCACGTACCGTTGCCGACCTTGAGGGTGCGGAACTGATACAGCCCTCCCATTTGGCTGAAGCCATCAGTTATCGCAATCTAGACAGAGAAAACTGGGCGGGATAAAAGCGCTTGACAGTAAATCAATAAAATACCATAAAGAAAAAGTCTTTGTCTCATATAAAATACTATTTTCGCAAGATAGAATCTAGTATATGAATAAACACGACAACCCATATTACCCCCTATTTCTACTCATCGGATGGCTTATCATGCTGAGTAGTTGTCAACCTGCCCCATCTCATCTTCTGGAAAAAGCGATGCAGATGGAGAATGTATCAACCGACAGTATCTTTTTCTACCTGCAACAAATAGAAGAACCCGACAAATTACCTCTCAATGATCAGGGAGATTATTACCTGTTGCTCTACAAGGCAACTCTGTGGAAAACAGGAACACCTGATGATTCATTATTGCAGATCGCCATCCGGCAATATAAACAAAACGAGCAGCAAACCCAGTATGTACGGGCACGCATTGAGCAAAGCGCCTCCTATTTATATCGTAATCTGCCCGATTCCACATTACTGATGAGCGAACAAATTCTGAAAGGATACCAGCTAAATGATACGCTAAAAACAAGGCTGTACGGGCTACGAAGGGCAGCATACAGCAGAAAGCAGGATTATCCGCAGGCATTGGTGATGGCAGACAGCAGCAGACAACTGGCTCTTAAGATGAAAGATACACTTTTCTATTTTTCTACCAGCCAGCTATATCTGCAAATTATAAACAAAATGCAAGATCATGACAGATACACCCAAAGCTATCTGCAGCTAATGAAAGAACTTATGGATTCGCCCAAATACCAGTCTTTGAATTATTATGCGCTGGAAAGTCTGTTGAACACCAGTCTGCAAAGAAAGGATTTCCGGCAAGCAGTCATATATCTTCAACAATTATCGAGCCAACGCCGCGGAAGAAATGAAGTACCACACTATCTGCTGCTATGCGGAAGAACCCATGCCGCCTTGAATCAGATTGACTCCGCCCAATATTACTATCGGCAAGCCGCAATCTCATCTTCCAGCTTTATTGCCATGGAAGCCAATGCACGCTTATTCAATCTGATCAATGAAAAAGAATATCCGGAACAAGTCTTTTATACCAAGCAGAAGGAAAGCACGATAAGGGACAATATACTAAACAATATCAGTACAGGGATACGGGAAAGAGAATTCAACCAACTCAAATTACAGAATGAATTATACCAGCTGCATCTGCAACAGCAGCAAAGGGAACTATGGATGCTGGGAATCGTTACAGCTCTGCTGAGTATCGGATTCATCGCATTTTTCTTTTATCAGAGAGAGAAAAAGAAGCGACTGCTGCGGGAAAACCAGTTACTGTACAAAGAAGCCGAAGTAAGTGGACTACGGGAGAAAGAAATCCGGCTAAGGAATAAAGAGACTGAACTCCGTGAAGCGCTTTTCCGGAGAATGCCATTCTTCCATAAGTTGCCCTCACTCCATGCCAACAACAATCAGGACGAACCGGGCACCAGTCACAAGATAGTAGTGACAGATGCAGAATGGGCAGAAGTCACTTCAGTAGTGAATGATGCGTTCGACAATTTTGTCGTTCGGTTACGACAGGCTTATCCGCAGTTGGGAGATAAAGAAATCGGCTTCTGCTGCCTCGTCAAAATCAATGTCAACATACAGGATTTATCTGATATCTATTGTGTGAGCAAAGCTGCCATTACCAAACGGAAATATCGGATAAAGACTGATAAGCTGGGAATTACTGATGAGAATATAAGTTTAGACAGTTTTCTCAAAGTTTTTTAGCTGTCGCCCCAGGGTAGTTGAAGTCTTTGTCCGCCTGAAAACAAACGCATATATATATTATATTATTAATAATCAACAACATACATCTAGTCACATCGTACCTTTTTGTCCGCCTGTTTTTTTGTTTTTCTGCTCACTTCGGTCTACTTTTGCCTCAGTGATAATCAGAAAAACAGTACTAACCAAATACAGAACCGTATGAAGAACAGAATTATTATTTTAAGTTTATGTGCTAGTTGTCTACTTGCAATTGTTGCTTTTGTATACAACAGTGAAACAAAGACCGACCCACTGGCACTCTCCCCTATTGTAGCAAAACGAGTCACGACACCTACCGGCACACTAGTCTCATGTAATTTAAAGGCTTTGAAAGACACAGTAGACATTCCACTCAGCTATTTGACAGAAGAACTTCAAGTTGTCAAACTAGACAACCGGGACGAAGCACTAGTAGGAGGCTGGATACGCACCACAGTGGGAGAAAAATACATCCTGGTGAGCAATAACAAACAGACTCCCTACAAACTTTTTACCCGCGACGGCAAATTCATCACCACTATCGGTGCCTACGGACAAGGGCCCAACGAATATGGAAACACATACGCCGACCAGTTGGACGAAGCCCACAACCGTATCTACATACTGCCCTGGCAGAGTGACAAGCTGCTCGTATTCGATTTACAAGGCAATCCTCAGCCTCCCATTCCTTTATGTATGCGCGTGCCCAAAGGCAAATTCAGAGTAGATACGGAAAAGTCGGAAGTCACTCTGACAACTCTGCCTTTCGAAGGCTGGCCGGCTGTCGTGTGGACACAAGATTTCAAAGGTAAACGCAAGAACTTTATCGCACCGGGACATCTGACCGTTCCGCGCGACTTTAGCAACGAAGTATTTATGGATAATAATACTAATGATTACGGCGTTATGTTAATGGTGATCATGCCTGCCCCACGAACGGACAGTCTGTACCACTATAACGCAGCCCAAAATCGACTCGAAGCCAGATTCACCGTGGAATATCCGAACAAGGAGAAAATCCCCTGGCATGGCTATTCCGAATACCCGCGTCACTTTATCGGAGACGTTTCCGTGCCGATACAAGTATCAGAAAACACTTGGAGCGGCAGCAAGCCTGCCAAGTATATCATAGATAAGAAAACACTGCATGGCAGCTACTTCCGCCTGTACAATGATTTCCTGGGAACGAAAAAGATGCAGATATGGCCTTCATTCGGCAATGGTTATTATGTTGCCAACATGGAACCTGCCCAGCTAAAAGAAACACTGGAAAAAGAAATAACCCGGAAAGATATTCCGGCAGAGGCAAAGAAACGTGCACAAACATTGATAAATTCACTGGATGAAGAAGGCAACAACGTCATTCTACTCGCTAAAATGAAGAAATAACTATCAGAAAGCCAGAGCGTGTTTCAAAAGTCAATAGTAACTAAAATGGGGTTGTCTATAATTTACTATGAATGAAAGAATTGCGTATTCACCTACCACCTCCCCCTGCGGGTACTCCTCCTTCCCGAAGGAGGAGATTTAAGATACTACCGATTTTTAACACACCTTCCGGCATTCCGTTGAGAGAGCACATCCCCATTTCCTTTCGATAGAAAAACACAGACACAATTCTTATAATTGTCCATCTTTAAACTGATTTTCTCTATTTTCTGATTCTTTGATTTTGCTTTCCTTTGCAAAGCAAAAGATTCATATAAAATAAGCAGATCATGCAGTTTACAATTACACATTGGGGATGTACTCCATCGGGAGATTCCATCTATCTGTTCCGGTTGACCAACGCTACCGGAGCCTCCATCGAGCTTACAAACCTGGGAGCCACCTGGGTTTCGGCCAATATGCCGAACCGATACGACGTCTTTGAAAACATTCTGCTGGGATATGACCATGCAGAAGGATATCTCAAAGACACCTATTATATGGGAGCCACTGTCGGCCGGTTTGCCAACCGCATTCATCAGGCATCCTTTTCTATCGAAGGCACTACCTATCTGCTGGAGAAAAACGACGGAGAGAACACCAATCACGGCGGACTATCCGGCTTTCACAAGAAGATATGGCAATGGAAACGGACAGATTCCGGCATCCGTTTCCTTCTCCACTCTCCGGACATGGAAGGAGGATATCCGGGAAATGTACAGGCGGAAGTGGAATATCAATTCACGGAAACCAACGAACTGACAATCAGCTATCACGGAACCACAGACCGCCCTACTTATCTGAATCTCACCAATCATGCTTACTTCAACCTGTCCGGCGACAAACGAAAAATAACGGAGCATGAGCTCATGATACCTGCTGCACGAATATTAGAGACAACCTCACAATTTATTCCTACCGGACAGGCACAGGATGTCAAAGACAGTCCGTTTGATTTCAGCACCAGTCGCAGCATCGGAGCACATCTTTACGACGATAACGAGCAGTTGCACTGGAACAAGGGATACAATCATTGCTATATCCTGAAAGAAGAGTCGTCCGACACGTTATTGACAGCCGCCGTATTATCCGACCCTTTCTCCGGCAGAAGGCTGACTGTCAGGACTGACTTACCCGGTGTCTTATTATATACCGCCGGCTATCTCGCTCCCACACCGGATATCGGTGTATGTCTGGAGACACAATACTTTCCGGATACCCCTTCGCATCCGCATTTTCCGTCCTGCCTGCTCATGCCGGGGGAAGAGTATCGCCACAGAACTATTTATACATTCGACAAATGATTTTTTAAGTATTCTACATATTGTTCCCGCTTAGCTTCGTATAAACAGCGATATTTTTTTTACTGGCTATATCTTTTTTATTCATATATTTGTTTTACATTTGTAGTAAATAATAAAAGCAATAGTATGAAAACGTCCATTGTAACTCTTTTAATCACATTTTGTTTTTATCTGTCAGTTTATGCACAAGCACCTCAGGATAAAGCCACAGAACTAAAAGAACAGGCTTTAAGCAGCCTGAAGCAGAAAGATTACATCAAAGCCCGTTATCTGTTTAAGAAAGCGTATGAAGCATTTGCCGTGCGAGAGAACTATCCACAAGCTATAGAATGTGGTATTCAAGCCAATGCTCTATATGTCAGAGAAAACTTCTACAAAGAAGGTTTCGAATTATGCCGTAATATGGAACAACTCATTTGGACAGGCGAACAGAAGCAAAACAAAGTCTTTTATGACTTACGCTTTCCCATCAGCAAGGAACGGTTGCAGATGTACATTTCACTGAAGAATCCTGCACAGGCAAAAAACCAGCTGGACAAATTGGAAGAGATTGCCAGTCTCGCCAAAAATGATTCTTTAATGGAAGTGCTGCTCTATACGAAAGCCAACTATTACTATACTTTCAATCAGAATACACAAGGAGACGCCTGTTTCCGCAAACTCATCAGCCAATACAAGGAAAAGAAGGACTACGATAAAGTGAGCGACTGCTACAAGACTCTTATCGGCATCGCCCGCAAAGCCAACAATGCCCCGTTGATGGAACGTACGTACGAAAGCTATATTGTATGGACCGACTCTGTAAAAGCCCTGACTGCCCAGGATGAGCTGAATGTCCTGAAACGAAAATATGACGAAAGCCTCCAGACCATACAGGACAAAGACAGCACACTATCCGCCAAGCAATACATCATCATAGGACTTTGTACGCTTGTAGCTATCCTTGTAGCCACAATCATTGTACTTGCCATCTTACTGCTGAAATTTATCACCGGCAACCGCAAACTCAAAAAGAGCGTGGTCATAGCCAATGAGCACAACGAGCTGAAAACAAAGTTCATCCGGAATATATCCTCACAAATGGAGCCGACTCTGAACACTTTAGGGACTTCCGCCAAAGAGCTTTCCGCCCAAGCACCAAGGTATGCAGAGCAGATGCAGGCACAAGTAGCAGCCTTAAAGCAATTCAGCGACAATATTCAAGAGCTTTCCTCTTTGGAGAACTCACTGACCGAACCTTATGAAATGGGAGAAGTCAATGCGGGTACTTTCTGCGAAAGCGTCATGGAGAAGGCTAAAGAATTTATGAAGCCGGACGTCACCCCTTCTGTAAACGCCCCCAAACTCCAAGTAAAAACGAATAAAGAACAGCTGGAACGTATCCTGCTCTACTTGCTGAAAAATGCCGCTTTCTATACGGAGCAAGGACGTATCAGCCTCGACTTCAAGAAACGTGGCGCGCACACCCATCAGTTCATCATAACCGATACGGGAACAGGTATCCCGGCAGAACAACAGGAAAATCTCTTCAAACCTTTCACCCAGGTCAAAGACCTGACTACAGGTGATGGCTTGGGATTACCTATCTGCTCACTCATCGCCACCAAAATGAATGGCAGTCTGACATTGGACACAAGCTACACCAAGGGATGCCGGTTTATACTGGAACTTCACGCATAAATAACATAAGGTATTCAAGAGCTTTGTATAGTTAGATTACCCGCAATCATTGTCAACTATAATTATCGTAATTAGCTATAATCGGAGAACGCACATTCTAACTATACAAAAATAGTAACAGAGTACTGCATAAACGGCAACCGGGTTTATAATAAATACTGTGATCGTTTATTATAAACGTCCCCCTCGTTTATTATAAACTTTAAAATAGAAATTTGTAGAATCTGGATTGAATTTATAATACAAAAAAGGCTGCAAACCTCATAAAGTTTGCAGCCTTTTCCTATATCGGAGTATCCTATCCTCTGTTATACGTCAGAGAGATAAGTACTATTTGTTACTATATTATACCACCGTAGAGGATGATCACACACTAATTTTCTCATTTTATTATATCGTTCTTATATTATTCAGTTCAGGTTTGGAACTACAAATATACAACAATAAAAAGCGTTTGTCAAGTACCTGCTGCATTTTCAAGTATTCAAGCGATTATTTCATGACTCTCGGTTCAATGACCTCTCCGCTAATAGAAACCACTCCCTGATCTGAGATAGCGAAATCCTTGAAATAGGAAGTACGCGGATGTATTTTCTCTTTGCTCCAGTGGGCATGGAAAATGTATTTCCAGCTGCCATCTTTGCATTGAAAAGGCGCGCCATGCCCCGTACCGACCAATCCCATGCCCTCAACTCCTTGCAGAAGCGGATTCTTGCTATACTTAATCCATGGTCCCATTGGTGACTTGGAAGTGGCATAGCCCACTCCATAGCCCTTATTCTGATAATGGTTGGCAGAATAGATCAGATAATATGTTCCATTCTTCTTGAGGACTGAAGGTCCTTCTGCTACTTTAGCCTGCAAAAGTTCCCACGGTGCTTCCGCTTTCACACATTGAGATAATGTCTCCGTTTTAATCTTCATCAAATCATCGGTCATCCGAGCTACCCAAATAACATTTCCATCGGTAAAACGCACAAAATAAAGATAGGGAGTACCATCGTCATCTATAAAGAGGGAAGTATCAATGCTTTTCTCCTCCCAAACAGGTTGTTTCACTTCCTGCCGGAACGGGCCTACAGGGGAGTCGGAAGTAGCCACACAGATATGCTCTTCTACCGAATAGAACATATAAAATTTCTTTTTCGATTCGATATAGTAAACCTCTGGTGCCCAAAAGCCCCACTTCCCGTATGAATCGGCTGCCGACAACGCTTGTCCCTCCCGTTTCCAGTTCTTCAAATCGTCCGAAGAAAAACAGGCGAAACCTTCACCTTTCGTTGTGCCACCGGTACCATAGGCATAATACTTGTTATTATAAAGCATCACATACGGATCAGCAATAGGCAGACGATCTGACTCAACACTCACTTTTTTCTCCGGAGCATTGTTTCCTTCTTTCTCCATTGCACCACTTTTTCCGTTGCAAACCAACAGGATGCAAAGAAGCAAAAGAGCGTTCATCCCTTTCTTTATCATAGACAGACTTTTTAAGTTTATAATTGCAGACAAAGTTACTTATTTTTTCGGGCAAAACAGTTATGTTCTGCACCTTAACCATCAATAATGACACAGGGCGGGCTAAAAAGATTTTTTTTAGTCCACCCCATACCAACAATCAGATAAATATCATGAGTAAATGGAACCTGTTATTTCAGAGCATCACAGATCTCCTTATTCATCTTCCTCAATGTTTTCTCATCCAGCTTGATAACCTTACGGTCATAAGTCAATAATCCGTTTACTTCTACTTCCACATCTGTAGTCTGAGTATAGACAGCAGCCGAGAATCCACGGGGAATCAGTTCTTTCAATACATTGGCATATTCCATATATTTATCGGTTGCCTCCTTAGAAGTATTAAACTGAACATATCCCCAGTTACGATCCGGTTCCCATAGATGCTCTTTCAATACCAGACCGATACCACCATATTCTCCGAGCACTGTAGCACGCTGGGCGTCATACAGAAACATTTCCGGCCCCGGATAATGGTGCAAGTCAAGCATATCACCACAAGTATAATGATTACCACCACTGGCAGGATTCACCAGGCGTGAAGGGTCATATTGTTTGGTCCATTCTGCAATTTCAGGAGTCTTGAACTGTCCCCAGGCTTCATTAAACGGTACCCATGTACCAATACAAGGATAAGAATAAAGACAATCGATGATTTCTTTCCATTCTTTTCGATAGGTTGCTTCTGATTCTGTGGAACGTTTCTTCTCCGTTCCTGTAAAATACTCGCGCATCTGCCATTCCGGATTCTTATCTCCGCTCGGCATATCTTGCCATACAATAATCCCCAGACGGTCGCAATGCGTATACCAACGAGCCGGTTCCACCTTGATATGTTTACGGATCATGTTATAACCAAAGTCTTTTGTCTTTTGAATATCATATACCAATGCCTCATCACAAGGAGCCGTATACAGCCCATCGGGCCACCAGCCTTGATCTAAAGGACCGAACTGGAACTGGTCCTTATTATTCAACTGCAAGCGCACAATGCCGTTCTTGTCTCTCTTGGTAGAGAATTTACGCATGGCAGCATAACTCTTGACCTTATCCACCAGCTTATTGCCTTCGAACAGGCTGATCTCCAGATCATACAAAGAAGGGGACTCCGGTGACCATAACTTCACATCAGCCGGCATGGCTATTTCAACAGGAATACCATTAATGGAAACTCCTTTAGCCACCAGTTCCTTTCCATCGAACACCTTCACTTCTATTTTGTCCGATAGCTTCTTCTCATCAGTAGCAACTTCTACTGTCAGTTTATTCAGATCGATATCAGGAGTTATTTTGATGTTCGTGATAGACTGTGCAGGCACAGGTTCCAGCCATACTGTCTGCCATATTCCACTAACCGGCGTATACCAGATACCGGAGGGCTTATTCACTTGTTTTCCTCTAGGCTGAGTACCATTATCCGTCGGGTCCCAAACCTTTACTACCAGTTCATTCTCTCCATTCTTCAAGGCAGGAGTGATATCGAATGAGAAAGGAGTAAAGCCACCAGTATGCTGTCCTATTTTAATTTGATTTACCCAAATATCTGTTTTCCAGTCAACAGCTCCAAAATGCAGCAATACACGTTCGCCTTTCCATTTTGACGGCACAGAGAATTTGCGTTGGTACCACAAGTCATTCTCCTTTCCGAGTCTTTTTCCTACACCGGACAAGCTGGATTCTATCGCAAAAGGAACCAGGATCTGTCCCTCATATTTTTGAGGAGCCGCCTGCCCTACCGGAGTTATGGCGTAATTCCACAACCCATTCAGGTTCACCCAGTTCGGACGTTCCATAATCGGACGGGGATACTCGGGCAACACATTCTCAACGTCTATTTTGGTAGCCCATTCTGTTTTAATCCGTTCTCCTGCCGGTTTCCACTGAGCAGGCAGATACGAACAATTAAAAAACACGACTAATAAGATAATAAATTGTTTCATCATGATATAATTTAAAAGGTTTCTGCAGGACACAACCTGTACTGTTTTATTTCTTCAGGAAAGTCTCCGCACGTCCGGGAGTATAAAGTTCCCATAAGGAAGCAACCGTCCAGCCGGGAGCAAAAATATCGTTGTAATATCCTTTTCCATTCTTTCCATAATCCCAGTTGGTGTGCTGAACCACTTCAGGATAATAACCGACCTTAGCAATGCCGCACATATGGCCCTCATGAGGCAGCAACTGACGCATGGAAGTCGAGATCACCTCTGCAAAATCAGACAAGCGGTTCTCTTTGTATTCTTTGGACAACCAACGAAGCACGTCAGCAAATTCAAAAACAAATACATCGATATGATTATTTTCCACTGACACATTTCCCCAACCGCGGGTTTTCATGCCAATGTCTCCCAACATCTGTCCCGGAGCAAACGGAACATCCCACAGATAATACCATGACAGGGCAAAGTAGGCGGCCTTCTTTGTCAGGTCAGCATAATGCTTATGTTCTTCGCCTTTCGTAATCAGTGAAAGATAGTATGTAGCAGTGGCTGCATACAGCGATGCTTCTTTGTCCTCGCAGTTCGCATCAAGTGTAGAAGAGAAATAGTCTGCTTTGGAGATCAGTTCTTTCTCAAGATATTCAGCTGTCTTTCTGGCGCTGGCAAGATAGCGTTTGTCCTTGAAGTATTTATATCCCAGCACTAGTGGCAATGTTGCTGAAGGAGTACTACCTCCGCTCTTATCCACAATCGTAAAGTCATCACGGAATTTTCTGGGGAAACTGCCGTCAGCGTTCTGAAGTTTCAGGAACATTTCAAACATCTGTTTGACCCGCTGTTCCCACTCCGGGTACTTGCGTCCCTGTTTCTTTTCGTATGCCAGAAAATGAAGTATCGCATAAATTCCTTCAGATTGACGTCGAATACTATGTACCGGTTCTTCAAACCCACGGTTTAAATTAACAAATTCCTTAAAGAAACCCGCCGGTGTAAATCCATTCTTCAGATAACTGTCAAAGATCTTAAGACTATTTTCCTTCAGTTCTTCACGATTGGTTTCCCAGCCATATTCCCAAGCATTGAACGAGTTCAAGAGCACACGTCCCACGAAACCAATTTCCGCTTCACCGTTACTCTTACAGTCATCTGTTCGCAGACCGACGCCCGAATTATAGGTCAACTCCGGCTTGCTTACCAAGCTATTCACAAAGTAATTGCTGAGCGTCTGCTTCATATCAGAAATGGAGTAAGGAGTGTCAACCGGTTTCGGAGCATAAGTATCATAAGAATATTCCCAGGCATGACGTACAAAATCGGAGAAGTCATCCGCACTGTTTTCCGAAATTTCCCAAGTTAACATGATGTTTTCCCCTTTCTTCAGCAGTTGGAAAGCTTTTACTTTAGGAGCCAATGTCAGTTTACGGATATAACTTCTGGGAGCTTCTTCATAGGGGAAACCGAAAGAAAGCGCAGCCACTCCATTCTGATTTTCAAAACCTGTAAAACCCAAGGATGTTTTTCCGGAAAGAATCACTTCACCTTCCTTATGTGTAGTCAAAGCGTCGGTCGTAAACTTATCCAGTCGGTTTACTGTCATATATCGCTTGTCCTTCTCATTATAGATTCCCGTCAATGGAGCACTCAATCTATCCTCACGGACTACCCAACTATCAGATGTATGGAATGAAGGAGCTTCTTTGGGCGAGCGCAGATTACGGCGATACCAAAATCCGGGCATGTAAAACAAGCAATCGTCGTGACGGAAACCGGTAGACACATTCTGTCCATAGTTAAAGTACACATCCTCCAGAGCTGTAATACACATGTCAATATGTAGACGCCCATTAGCTTCCTTGACCTTTTGAGAAATCGTCAGCGGAATATTTTCAGAGGCTACTAACTGATAGGCAGAATTATCATTCTGCGTTCTCTTTAAAATTAAAGGGTACTGCTTAGCCTTATTTCCGGGCACTTTCAAAGAAATATGTGCATTGACCTGTTCCGGTGTATAATTAACGGCCCAGGCAGACCCGGTCAATAGCCCGATAGCTATTCCACAAAGCAAGAATTTTAAGTTCATACAGCTCATCATAATTATATGAATCAGCACTAATCCTGATTCTGTTAATACTTTATTTAGATATATTTCCCAAGCCATTACCGGCTCTTATCAACGAGGACAAAATTAGCGAAGATCACCTTATCTCAGTAAAACAAATTGAGCAATTAGTAAAAGAATTCGTTCTAAATGAATGTAGAATGAGTAAAATAGTACCAAAACAGAACATATTACGTCCTTTTTGCCTGTTCATCGAGTGCCGATATCTGAAGATCCAGTCTCATGCAACCGTATCCGTTATGATAAAAGCATCCGCAGCTTCCCTTTCTCAAAAGGGAAACTACGGACTATGATTCTCCTTGATTTATGCGGCAATAAAACAAGAATAAGGAAATACTCTGTTATTTTTCCAGAAGAGCGACAGTACACCAAAGAACGGGACCTTGTCCATGATAATCACCAGTACGACGAGGACGATCATAATAGTACTGCAGATCATTCTTTTTATTGGTTCCGACACAAACTTCTCTTACCTGGTTCTTTTCATTAACGTATGGAACCAAAGCCAACCAAGCTTTCCGGGCAGCAGGTGCATACTCTTCCGCATCCAGCCAGCCATTCTTCACGCCCATAATGAATGCGAAAGTAAACATTGCCGATCCGGATGACTCTGTCCAGCAATCAGACTTGTCAATCAACTGATTCCACAAGCCATCTGCATTCTGATACTCCTTCAGGCTTTTCATCATTTTCTGATAGCCTTCCAAGATACGGGCACGGTCTTTGTGCTTCTTTGGCAAACAACGGAGCAGCTCCGACATACCTGCCGCCATCCATCCGTTCCCACGTCCCCAATAGAAAGGAACATCCGGTGCATGATAGAAAAGACCATTCGGGCGTTGCAGTTCATCCAGGTACATCACCATTTCTTTCGCCGCCCGATCAATATATTTACGGTCCTTCGTCACTTTATACGCATGAGTCTGCACAATCGTAATCATGTACATGTCATCAATCCACAAACGTGTCTGCCAGGAATACCCTTTTTCAGCCCATTCCTTTTCTTTAGGCTTTGCATTTGCGGGAACTTCCCACTGAGAGTCGGCATAAGGCAGTCCAAGATACAGGTATTTCTTATCCTTTGTCACTCGGTACATATCCAGTGGAAGGCTACCGAACATATTCAAATCCACATGATTCATAATCGGCTGCAGCGCCTTCTCTGATGTAAACAAAGGGGCAAACTTATCTTCCAGAAGCTTTATCAACTCTTTATCTTTTGTTACCGCAGCATATTTCAGCGCGCCATTCCAGTAGAATGTTTCCGGATATCCAATCCATTTACCGGCATGAAGTGCGTGCTTCTCGCCTACAAAGCGGTATGCTAAACGCTTACCGACCTCTTCGGGAGTGTATCCTTCCGGGAAGTCCGTCAGCAATTTAGTCTGAGCTGATAATAGTTGAAAAGGTAACAAGAGCAATAATAAAAGTAGTTTTTTACACATAACGACTTATTTTTATTTATTATACAATTATAGAATATCTACGGGAGTTATTTAACCTTCAGGTTCTTTACATTGTCGCACACGGCCACTGCTATTCTTGAGTCCGCACAACCATAATAGAGATATAACTTCTTCTTGTAATATGCCAGTCCCTCGATAAATACTGTTCCATCTTTGTATTGCCCGCTCTTCTCAAAAGGTGCTTCAGGCACAAAAAAAGGTTTGTCCAACCGGTCCAGTACTTTATAAGGATCATTATTATCAAATAAAAATTGTCCGGCGCAATAAGCACCTGCCGGATATGAGGTATCCCTGTCCTTTCCTGCATTTTTTCCATTATACAGAAGCACAATACCCTTTTTGGTTCGTATAGCCGGAGGTCCGCATTCTGTCATCTGACAGTCAAAATGCCCTTTACGCGGTCTCGCCAACTTCTTTAATTCATTCTTTTCGTCCAGTACCGGATACCAGTCTACAAGGTTGTCAGAAGTAGCCGCGTGAACAGCATACTCTCCCCAGTACATGAAATACTTGCCGTCTACTTTATCAATAACCAGCTTTTCTTTCTTTACTTTGGTCAGTATGGAAGCAGATTTACTGGCTATCTTAGTGAAGCGTCCGTCGTAGGCCTTTTCAAAAGCAAGTCCATGCTTTGTCCAGTTCTTTAGATCCCGGGAGGTGGCTACAGCGATACGCGGTGTCTTCCGGTTCCATGCCGTATAAAGCATCACATACAGGCCGTCTTCCGTCATTGCTACACGTGGGTCCTCACAGCCACCGGGCCATTCTATACCTTTAAAGTTATCTTCCGCTGGAAATAATACCGGAGTGTCCAGTCTTGTCATTGTGACTCCATCCGTGCTCTCAGCATATCCGATACGTGAAGTCCTTTTACCGATACCCTGTGCTGAGTTATCTTCCGCCCGGTAAAGTACGACTATTTTCCCGTCTTTCACGGTAGCCGCCGGATTGAATGTATCACTCTCTTCCCACTTCACCTGTTGCTTCTGCATCGGACAATAAAAAGAAGTAGGTTGAGGTGAAATTACGGGATTAGCACCTTCAGGACGTACGAAGGGACCGAGTACCCAACTTCTGTTATCCTCCTTACCTGTAGTCGTATCCGTAGAAGGTTTCATGGTAAATCCATATAACATCAATATACCGGTCAGACTAATTACGAGTTTTAGTTTCATCTTATTTTCCTGCTTTATTCATAATAAATCATTTACCTTTACAGCAAATATTGTCCCTCCTCCTTCAATCTTTTACGCAGATAATCAGTATCGATTTTGTGGACATCATTCTTTGCCTGTTTTATAGCATGCACTGCAGCCATTCCGGCAGCTTCGCCAGTCACCAGACAAGGAGGCATTACCCGTAAACTCCCGAATGCTTCTTCATCAGTAGATATACAGCGTCCTGCAGTCAATACATTTTTCAGTCCTTTAGGTGTCAGGCAGCGATAAGGGATTCCATGAGATTCTCCTTTTTTATAACGTGTCTCTTTATGGCCGGGCTTATGAACATCTATATAATAACAGTTACGTCCGATTTCATCCTCAAAAGTTCTACGTTCTTTCCAGTCCTCTACCGTAAAAGTATAATCACCTTCAATCCGACGGCTATCTCTGACTCCAAGCAAAGAAGCAGTCTTCACCAAAAAAGCACTACCAAAAGTTTTGGGCTGAACATCCTTCATTGCTTCCAAATATTGTCCTGCAATTTGCCGACCTGCCATCATTGCCTGCGTAGTTGCCCAGGGATCAGTTGAATCGACATTATCAAGATGCCCGGCATTGAACTGCACCACATCCGGACCAATAAAATTACTATTAAAATGCTTATCTATCAATGGATATTTCCCAGACTCAATCGCTTTATAAACAGGGCTGTTCTTATTACTAGTATGTAATGAGGGCCCCGTCAGATTGTAGTTATAGCTATCGACATTAGCAAACGAGAAGCATAAAGATGAGCTCTGTACCACCCCACTATCATCTCCTCTCTTGAATGATGCGCCTGCCCATGCCGCCAAATCCCCGTCACCTGTCGCATCAATAAAAACTTTTGCCTTGAAAGCAACAAGCCCGGATTTATTTGCGACAATGATAGCGTCTACCGTTTCATCGGCTGCTTTTTCTACAGCAGCAACTCTTGAGAAGAAGAGTACTCGGGCTCCCGATTCAGTAACCATCTGATCATAAACTGTCATCAGATATTCGGGATTTATACTCACCCAATTCATTTTCTGTTTTCTCTCATGCGGTACTCCTTTCCTCGAAGCTTCAAAAATTTTCTCTGCCAGACCTCTATAAATAATCTTCTCACCATCAGAAAACGGACACCATGCCGGAACCATACCGGCTGTGCCCATCCCGCCAAGTTGCCCCATTGCTTCAATCAATAGAGTCTTGGCCCCTTCGCGTGCTGCCGAGATAGCGGCAGCACAACCGCCAGGCCCTCCGCCAACTACAATAACATCCCACCGATCATCTACGGCAATCTTTGTATTCTTCAGACTCAGCCTGGATTGCGTTGTTTCTCCCTGCGTATTGAGAGTAGGTACAGTGAAAGCTGCGGTCAACAGCCCTGCTTTTTTTAAGAATTCTCTTCTAGAAGTCATAGTATTCTATTTATCATTTGGTGAACATTAGTTCCTTTGTCCGATTCACTAACACTCAATTAAACAATCCGCCTATCAATGCAGCCATAAATTTAAGTTTCATCTTACTTAAGTTTATACTTTTGGCTATCGATATTCCATCCTTTTAATACCAATATTGCTCCTTCACCCAGTTTCTCCTTTGCCGTCTCGATCGTTACCGTCTTCTTTTCACCCGGAGTCAGGGAGAAGAAGTTATCCGTATAGAATGACGGCCGTATCGGACTCATCTTTGCATTAAGGAATTGCAGTTGATTGAAGAAAGCTATCTGATTGGATGTATTCCTCATAGTGATATCAACAAAATAGTTATCACCTTCTTCCCTCACCTTATAAGCCAGTTTCACTTTAGAAGTCCGAAGTTTACTCAAATCCTCAAAGCCAGAGGCTACCGGACCGGTCAAGGTCGTCTTTCCTTCGTACTTATCGTTGGAACGCCAGTAGAAATTAGAAGAAACTTCTTTCCCTTTCTCATCTTTCAGTATTAATTTGATAAAGTGAACCTGAGAGATGTCTTCGGGAAAACGAATAGTCAACGCATCATTCGCTACTCCATCAGCCGGTAGATTAACAGCAGCCGATTCTTCAAACACCTTCCGGCTATTTATATCATACACCTGTGCTGTAACCTTGTAGTTATCGAAAGAACGATAGAAATCATTCACTACGGAAACCGTATTTTTAAGATAATCGAACTGAGCATGCAAAGGCTCCAAAGAATTGGCCGTGTGATAAAGCGAAGCTGTCGGCTCCAGAGACCAGTCCCACATACGGGAAGCTACCTGCCTCATAGAACAGTTATGATACCAAAACAAAAGGCCCGAACAAAAACGGTCGCCATAATCCAGCTTATTATAGTTCCATACTTCCCAGATGCTCTTAGAGTTTATTGCACCCAGCAGTTGTCCTTTCTGAGCAAATTCATCAATCGAAGATGACTTTCCATAATGATTCACCAAGTCTGTATACATGGTAGTCATCAGATGGAAACCGTTTCCATCCAAGTAATCCCACACTTCTTTGTTGATAGGCCACAGGTCTTTCTCATCCATCATTTCCCGGAGTATTTCTACTGTAGGAAGAGTCGGTGCACCATATTCAGGATTAAAGCCATCTACACGACTACCTCGTGGAGAAGCTGTATTTTCATAATGCTGCATCGGATTCACCTGTTTGTAAGGGCTGCCATCATGTACTCCGGCACACTCCGACTGCATCTGATATCCACGTGTACCATCCAGCTGATTCAGCAGTTCGGGAGTTCCGGTCATTTCTGTGCTTTCATTGGAAGCAACATAATAAGCCAAAGACGGATGATTACGAATACGCTTCACTGTAGACTCCACGTTACTCATATAGAGAGCCTTGTCATGAGGATGACGAGTATCCCCTGTCATCCAGAATTCCTGCCATACCAGCAAGCCCAATTCATCACAAAGCTGGAAGAAATAGTCAGATTCGGCAATGCCACCTCCCCACATACGCAGAAGGTTGACGCCCGACTGGCGAGTATAGCGCAATTCAGCATACGTACGCTCATCAGAGTGTCTCAACATAGCTTCCGGTATCCAGTTCGTACCACGGATAAACAACCGTTTACCATTCACATAAAAGACACGTGATTTGTCAGGCGTTTTAGTATCGGAAGTGATTTCACGAATACCAAACCTTGTCTTTACAGAATCGCAGATCACTCCATCAACTGATACTGTCAACTTCAAATCATATAAGTTTTGCGGTCCTTTGTTGACCGGCCACCACAAGCGAGGAGAATTCATCACAAGTTGCGGAAACTCTTCCGGAGAAAAAGTAACCAGTTTTTGTTCTCCCCGAATCACTCGGAATGATTTCTCAAAAGATATATTCTCACCTACAATCTCACCCTTTACTTTGCAATTAATTCCACTATTGCTAGTTGACGAATTAATCACTTCTACAGATACGGTTTCACGTGCCTGGTCATAATCCGGTTTACGCAATTCAGACTTAATAAACGGATGACGTAGAGCTACCTTTCCGGTAGCATAGATAGAAATGTTTTTCCAGATGCCTGTATTGCGGTCACGGATGCCATCCATAAAGGTAAAGTCCCAGCCTACAGTCATCAACATCGTAGTATTCAATCCGATATTGCCGTTACCACCATTATGGAATTCTCCCGCAGCCCCCCAAGACTTCGGCTTAGTACTTCCGGGAACATCAACCGGATACACTTTTACAGCCAGTGCATTATTCTTCCCTATCTTTACAAAATCGGTCACATTAATATAGTCCTGTATAAACATACCATTGATGGTACTAAGCAAATTCCCATTCACCCATACTTCTGCCCGATAATTGATTCCATCCAGCTGTAACCAAACATTCTTCCCCTTAAAAGATTGAGGAACTGCAAACTCGGTACGGAACCAATAAGTATAAAAGTCACGTCCGACCTGAGAGAGATCAGGGATCAACTTTGATTCAAGTTTATTATTGACTCCATAATAAGGTTCGGGATATTTCTGATTATACACTAAAGAATTTAAGACTGTACCGGGAACAATGGCTGGCAACCATTGTTCAGTCGGATAATCTGATAAAGATATTTTCTCACCCGGATCTGTGATATCGCCTGCTTTCATCATTTTCCACTGATAATCTCCATGATGAGTGACTTCCGAATCAAGCCAAATACGATTTGGATCTCTAGCGTCATTCATCCTATTTTGTGCAGTCAATACTGAACAGAAAAATAGTAGCAAAACAGAAAAAAGGGTCTTAACAAAGTTATGCATATTTATGTTATAGTTTTAAATGGTTTTTGGCACGGAACAAAAGTAGAGGTTTCCTTTTATTCAACCTGCCAAAAACAGGTCAATAAATGAGATTTTAGTCCCAAAATACTTTAATAAAAGACAGAATTGCCCGTATTCATCGTTATTTTTCCAGAAGAGCAACCGTACACCAAAGATAGGGTGCATGTCCATGATAATCTCCCGTATTACGCGGACGATCATAATAATACTGCATGTCGTTCTTTTTGTTGGTACCGACACACACTTCTCTTACTTTATCATTCGAGTTTATATAAGTAAGCATAGCCAACCATGCTCTTCGAGTAGCCTCACCATACTCTTTTACCGGCAACCATCCATATTTCACTCCCATAATAAATGCGTAAGTAAACATAGCCGAACCTGATGTTTCTACCCAGCAGTCCGGTTTATCAATCAACTGTCTCCACATACCCTCTTCTGTTTGATAATTTTTCAGACTTGCCATCATAGTTTGGAAACCTCTTACAATAGGCAAATGATATGGACTCGATTCCGGCAGATAGCGAAGCACTTCTGCCATCCCTGCCGCCACCCATCCGTTTCCTCTTCCCCAAAAATAGGGTACATCCGATGCATGATAGAAAAGTCCATTCGTACGTTGCAACTCATCCAGATACATCGCCATTTCTTTAGCAGCGCGCTCAACGTATTTCAACTCACCGGTCACTTTATAAGCATGCGTTTGAATGACAGGAATCATATACATGTCATCAATCCACAAGCGAGTTTGCCAGCTATATCCCTTCGCTGCCCATGACTTCGCACTTGCACTTGCATTTTCCGGTACTTCCCATTGGGTATCTGCGTAAGGTATACCCATTTCCCGATATCGTTCATCTTTAGTGATCAGATACAATGTGAGAGGAAGACTACCGAACATATTCCGGTCAACATGGTCCATCCCAGGCAAAAAGTGCCTATCAGTAGTAAAAAAAGACTCAAACCCATCTTTCAAGGACCGGATCAGTTCATTGTCTTTCGCTACTTCCGCATATTTCAATGCTCCGTTCCAAGTAAAAGTTTCCGGATAACTGAGAGTTTTCCCATTATGTTTCCCCTTTGCAAAAAGTTTTCCCAACCGTTTCCCTATCTCCTTAGGAGTACTCCCTTCCGGAAAATCAGTCAGTAAGGGAGTATCAATTGTCCGCTTGGTCTGTAACATCCATTCCTGAATTTCGATTCCTTTTCCGCCTTGATTCCGATGAATGGTCAGTTTATAGTACTGATACGCCTCCTTATGTCTCAACTCCAAAAACTTTTTCTCCCTTTTTTCAAACTCCTGCCGAATTCTATTATCTAGTTCGACCCACTTCACATTGTCATTCGATCCGTAAAGAGACCACGCACCAGGTGCATTTCCTTCTTTATCTCCGGTTGCCATAACCGAATAATAACGCGCTACAACCGGTTCTTTTCCCTTCCAGATGATAGAGACAGAATTATTAGGAGTATAGAAAGAAGTTGTCCAGTCTCCATCAACCAAACTACTAATATCTTTTCCCTCAGGAGAGTCATCATACTCAGGAGAGATAGTACCCTCTGTCGGCATATTATAATTATCTGCCTTCAACTGATACACATAGGTGTATTTTTCCTTTTCGTCATTTTCCGTACCTTCCTGAACCGGTGGCACAGGGTCTTCATTTTCACTGGAACAGCTATAAAGCATACCACCCGATGTCATTATCAGGAATATGCAACACAGTGCCTTCGCTATATCATGTATCCAACCATCATTTTTCATTTTATACATCTTATTCTTCATTATTTTCCTTCTAGTTCCAGTACAGCTAAACGAGCCAGCATCTCGACAAAAGCTCCTTCGTGCAGGACTTGCCAAGAAGAATTCGTTTTACCGATAAAATAATTATTACTCAGCAGATTAGTTGTTTGATTCCGGCATTCTGACATCCAAGCCTGCAACATGCTCTTCTCGAACGCAGTGACATAATCCCTTCTTCCATCAATCTTATACAGTTCAAGGAAACCACGAAACAATACAGAATAAAACCAGGCATGATCTCCATTTATACGATAGAACTTTTCTCCCAGTTCTTTTGAGTCATACAAGGTAAACCACTTACTATAGGCTGAACGGGCAATCTGCTGCGCTTCATTCAGATATTGTTGTTCTCCTGTTATATTGTACAATAAACAAGCAGCCTGCATTGGCTGACCGGAATTGTAACTGTACTTACTTTTACCTATAGTCATCGAAGGAGTAATATTATCATAGAAAAGGTGATCACTCGGATCTTGCATGTATTGTATCAACCATGCATAAAATTCTTTAGCTTTATCCAGATACTTCTGCTCTTTGGTTATCTGATATAATTTACATCCCAATACTGCAGCCGGTGCGGTAGAACATGTATGTTTATTACTGTATGCCGGTATTTCCCTCCAAAGAATACCGCCACCACATGAACTGGTGTTTCCCACCATCAAATAATCCCAAACCATTTTCGCCTTCTCCAAGAAACGATTTTCCTTTGTCTGTTCATACAGTTCCGCCATATCCAGTCCTATCCAGACATTATCGTCATAATACCTTTCATTTCCGTTTTGCGGATAAACTGCGTAAGCGCTGCGCTTGTTATCAGTTGTGATAAAACGATTGATACTGTTAAACATACGGTCAGTCAAATCTGCATACTTTTTTTCATAAGCAGATACCCCGATTGAAGCTCCACGCAAAGCTACATAGCCAGAAAGCCCTGCTCCTTGATCCCAGACTACGGCATCTCCATCCCAATAAGGTCCAGTAGCAAGCGGATATCTTGTATTCCAACAGTCACGTGCAGACTTTCCGAAACAAAGATTCATTAACGAAGTCATCAGGATGTCAGCTCTTTCCAGGAAACGGGTTCTCACTACCTCTTCTTCACGAAGCGGCGTAGCAGTGACCGTCAATTCCTCCGAGCGTTTCCCATAATTATCGACAGCGACGGCAGTCACAATATATGTTCCCGGTTCAGAGACAACTATTAACAGTGAACCAACCTTTTCTGTAGCAATACGTATGTTTTTCTTTGCTGTGTTCTCAGGTTTATCTCCCTCTAACAAATAAGAGATCTCTACAGAAATAGCTCCGACAGGATTAGTCCAGCTTACTTGCAATTCATTCGCTCTCTCCGTTTTCTCCGCCACAAGATTGGTAACCGGAGGTACTGTTTTTGGGCCCTGTCCATCCTGCTTTCCATCATCTATTTCATCCGTGATAGGCGAGTCGCCCCCACCGCATGCACCTAATAATGCAAATAAGAGAAAGAAACAGATTCCTAACAGCATATTAAATCGGATATTTTTCATGATATTCCTAGTTTATAGGGTTACTTTATTCTCACTGGTTCAATCGTTTCTCCTGTGATACTAATTACTCCTTTATCGGAGATATTAAAGTTACTGATATAGGAAGTACGGGGGCCTACACTTGTCTCACTTGCATGAGCATGAAAGATATATTTATAACTTCCATTGGCACAGACAAACGGTGCTCCATGTCCTGTACCGACTAGCCCTACAGACTTAGCAGCCTCTTTGTCTCTCCGGAGAATCGGATTTCCGCTATACTTGGTCCAAGGTCCTTTAGGAGAACTAGCCGTTGCATATCCTACAGCATAGTCTTTACTTTCATAGTGGTTTGCTGAATATATCAGGTAATAAGTATTCCCTTTCTTCAACAACGAAGGACCTTCGGCAATCGTCCCTTGTTTCTTCTCCCAAGGTTCAGTAGCACTTATACACTTAGTCAATGTTTCTTTTTTTATACTGGTCAAGTCGTCATTCATTTCTGCTACCCAAATCACGTTTCCCCCGGTAAATCGTACATAATAGAGATAAGGAGTACCATCATCATCTATAAAAAACGAAGTATCAATTCCTTTTTCATCTGCTACAATAGGCTTCTTTTCCCTCTGTATAAAGGGGCCTTCCGGGCTAGTAGAAGTAGCTACACAAATATGTTCTTCCACCGAATAGAACATATAAAACAAATTCTTTGATTTCACATAATATACTTCCGGAGCCCAATACCATTTAGTTCCCCAGGAATTTTCCGGTGACAAAGCCTTTATATCATTTCGCTTCCATTGCTTCAAATCTTCAGAGATATACACTTCGAATCCGTTAACACGAGTTCCATATGCATAGTATTTACCTTCATGGTATAACACAAAAGGATCGGCAATCGGCAATTTATACTCTGCTATTATATCCGGGTCAATCGCGTCTTTTTCGGCTGGAGTAGCTGAAATCGTCACTTTCTCGGAACGCTTACCATAATTATCAACGGCTACAGCAGCAATTTGGTAGGTTCCAAATTCTGGTAATTGGAGTGTATATTTGCTATTTTTCTCACCATATACACGCACATTTATAATTGCAGGAGATTCCCCATTTTCTTCCAAGAAATAAGATATCTCCACAGCGACAATTCCTGATGGATTTTTCCATTCCAATAGTAATTCATTCGCCTTATCAGTCTCTTTCGCTGTAAAATCAGTAACCGTCTCTATGATTGCTTCATTTTTCTGCCCATCATCTCCCTTCTGATCATTCTTATTAAGTGGTGAATCGTCACCGCCGCCACAAGACAAAAAGAAAATAGTTCCTAATATCAAACATACGTTTAAAAATAAATTGCTGTGTGTATTCTTCATATTTTTAGTAAAAAATGTTGCAAAATATTCATTATTAATGTTTGAAACGCAAGCTACCACAAATTCATTCTGAACTAAATCAAAATTTGCGATAACTTGCGTTTCAGTTTAGCTACATAGATTAATCATCGTTTAATCATATCTGCCTTTCTTCACACTTTTACCATTGAACTTGCTGGTCTTCATCCGGAATCAAAGTATTCAAATTACGTTGCATTGACAATGAACCCTGTACTTTATATCGAATTCTCTTTCCAGGCACAGTAGTATAATCATCAAACTCATAATATAAATTCATTGTTATAAAAATCTTCTTCAGATAAGGTTTCAGTTCATCCATCTCACTATACATAGAGAAGTTAGACTGGAATGCCAATGGTTTGCCATCTGCGTCTGTAAGTGGACCAAAATTAAGTTCATCATTTTCTGCCCAAACCTCTAATTGTTTAGTGTCATTACCCTCTTCTGGGAAACGAATAAAGATCTTATATAACTTACGGTCTAAGTAATCAATATCTCTAGTTCCAGCATAAATAAAAACTGTTCGGTCATCCACAACAAACGCCCGCTGTTCACTTACAGTAAAAGGCTCCTTATTATCCACATCTGTCTTAAAGTGAATCAAGTATTGAGCTGCATCATAAGTACCTGAATAATCGTTAAACGGTAAAAGACGTAACATTGCTCTTCGAAAATACTTGCGAGGATTAGCCTTATAACCTAATGAAGGATCATCCACAATTTGCAAAGGCAATACCCATTTATCAGCCTGGTCCAAATCTTCTGTTAATTTAAAATCGATTGGTAATACCCCTGTAGTTTCACCGGCAGGAATTTCCACGGTTTCTGACATATTATAATATTGGCTTGGTAACTGCTGGAAATATAGTTCTTGGCGATGACCATATACATTTTGATTCAATACAGCCAAAGTATCCGGATCTAGGGCAATCTGAATATTCAAAGGTCGGTCAGACACAGTTGAACCGCTAATAATTATTGGCAGTTTATATTGCACTACTCCTCCTGGTTTATAACGAACATATGTTGTCGTCACTCCTTGTGCATTCACATTAGCCTTGAAAGAAGCCATATGCAAATATTGCTCGTCTTCCCATTCATTATTGCACGATACGCAGCATATTGCCACTACCATGCCTAAAAATAAATAATATATATTTTTCATATTCTCAATCGTTCAAATATTATTCAGGATCAGTCCAACCCGGATTTTGGATCAGATTGGCATTATGTTTCAATTCAGTATGACTAATAGGCCAAAGCCACATCTTCTCTGCAAAAATAGTAGGTAATGAAGTACACATTACTGGTGTCTGAAAGTCTTCTCTCATCTCCTGCGTTGCAAGCACATTACAACCATATACTGGAGCTGATTCCTCTTCCGGAGCATCCATCCAACGACGTAAGTCAAAGTAACGATGTCCCTCTGCAAAGAGTTCTATTTGCCGTTCACGTTTCAGTTTCATACGGAACTTGTCTACATTATTATATTCATCTGGTGTATAATCAGGCAATCCTGCACGAATACGGATTGGACGAATACCCTTCTTCATTTCTGTCTCGTTTCGACTAATAGAGTGAGTCTTACTTCCATCCCAGGAAGGAAGTTCATATGCCCCTGTCAATTCATTCAAAGCCTCCGCATAAATCAACAATACCTCTGCATAACGAATGGCGGGATCTGGCTTAAACACAACACGAGATATATCATATGGCGAGTTATGAGTATAACTAATGTCATCTGGGTGTACATACTTCTTAATTCCAATACCAGTACGTAACCAATAAGAAGATGATTTATATCCATCATTACTTCCTCCTCTATAATAGAAGACTGGTACATTACTCTTTTCATCATGATTATCATCATTCAGTGCTTTCAAATAATGCCATGTACTTCCACTATATGCTACAGATGCGTAAAAACGCGGCTCACGCTGTACGTATTGTTTAGAAACCCCTGTACCTAGCTGCCCCAATTCCGGATAATTTACTAATTCCTCAGCAGTCACAAAATCTTTTGGACGCTCTTCCGTATTGTAACGACCGACATATCCCGGACGATCACTATACATATCATTCATACCCGGGCAATCTTCGCCATTATTCATATAATAAGCATCGCACTGTTTTTGCGTCATACCATGCGAGTTATATCCTCCACCTGTATTTCTAGGAATCTGATGTATCACCATTACTCTTATATTCTCGCCACCTTGATTCCCTGCACGTGTAAATATCAATTCTGGATTTGCATTAGCAGCAACAGAACCATTGAACAAGGAACGATATGACTCAAACGGATCAATATTTTTCCATCCATTGGGCCAATCTTGTTCAGAAAATTCCGCATTATGAGGAGGAGTTATAGTAGCAGGATAAGCCATATCTCCTATTGTTTTAGCTGGTGCTGTATACAATTCATAAAAATTTAAATCCATCACATCTTTAGCTGCTGCTGCAGCTTTTGCCCATTTCGATTCATCATATACATCAGGAAGCAAATGTGTTCCATCTCTATTTATTAAAGCTGAAGCAACAGACACTGGTGCTTTTCCATTAAACAACGGGCTTGCCGCAAACAAAAATACTTTAGCACGCAATGCAAGTGCAGCTCCACGAGTTGGACGAGCTATTTCTTGTACTGATCGCTGAAGAGGTAATACACTTGCAGCTTTCAACAATTCATCATTAATGTATGTTACACATTCGTCATATGTATTTCTTGGATAAGCCAAATCATCATAACTTTCCATGTAATCAAGTCCTTCCTCTGGAAGAATAGGAATCGGACCATATAAACGGAGCATAAACCAATAGAAATAAGCACGCAAGAAATGAGCCTGACCTTTAAAATCCGAGATTTCTTCTTCTGTAAATTCCTTATTCTTATCAATGTTATTCAAGAAAATAGAAACCTGACGAATTCCTTTATAAGCAGTCTCCCAAACACCTAAACTTTGATTATTATTTCCTAAGACTCCTTTCTCCGAATATTGCCCACTTTTCCATGCTTTATAACCATCACCCTCATCACCAAAATACATATCATCAGCAAAATTAAAAGGCAGAATTTTTTTACTACAAACATCTTGCATATAGTTATTGCCTAAATAAGCATAACCTTCCGCCAACCAACGATTTGTATAATCTTTGTTGCTAAATACATCCTCTATGGACATACGCTCCTCGAATAAATAATCCGAATCCAGATAATCAGAACATCCGGTCATAAAGACACTCAATCCTGCCACAAAAGATAAAATTATAATTACTTTTTTCATATAAAATCTTTATTATAAATTAACAGATACTCCCAAAGAGAATGTTTTACTAAGCGGATATTTCTTTCCATCTGCACTTCCCATTTCAGGGTCCCAAAGCTTGAATTTAGAAAATGTAAGCAAATTAGTTCCAATAAAGAATATACGCACTTGGTTCATATGTACCTTATTAACTAATGATTTAGGAAGTGAATAACCTATATCCAAAGTTTTCAATCTCAGATAAGCACCATTTCTCAACCAGAAAGTAGAAGCACGGTTATTGTTGCTATTATTTCCATAGGTCAAACGTGGATAATCTGCATTAGGATCTTCATTAACACCTAAAATCCAACGATTTCCTTCTGCCATTTCTTTCAAGACATTTCCCCAGCCATCTCCTCCTGAAAACATGTACACTGTAGAACCATTAATAAAATAAGTAGATTTCCCAACTCCTTGAAAGTGTACATTTACATCTAATCCCTTCCATTTAGCACTTGCTCCAAAACCATAAGTAAAGTTTGGTCTTTTTGTCGCACCAATAGCTACTTTATCATTGTCATTAATCACACCATCACCATTGATATCTTTATATTTGATATCACCTGGCATAACATCACCGAACTGAGACGGCCAGTTACGAATCTCTTCATAATCTTTAAACAGCCCCATAGCAATTAATCCCATAGCCTGATCTACACGATGTCCTGCCATTGTTTTATACCAATAAGGAGTATTTTCTTCGTCACGTTCCAAAATCTCATTCTTGCCGTAAGTCATATTACCACGTACAGTTAAATTTACTTTACCCAACTTTTGCTTAAAAGTAAAATTACCATCAAAACCTTCCGATTTTACTTCACCCACATTTCCTGAAGGATTAGAGCCTGTTAAACCAACAATCCCTGGCAAATAAGCACGCCCCATATAAATACCAGTACGTTTTTCATGATAATAATCAATAGAACCTGACAATTTATCATTAAAAAAACTGAAATCAATACCTAAATCCTGCTTGGTAGCAATTTCCCACGAAACATTTTCAGAAGCAACCTGAGAATAATACATACCACTATAACTACGGTCATATCCATAATCTGCAAATTTATATCCACCGCCATCTGTCGCAATCGTATATAAATACGGGAAGCGAATGTTATTGCCTAAATTATCATTACCTGTTTTACCCCAAGAGTAACGAATTTTAAACATATTCATCCATTTCACATGTTTTTTTATAAAAGACTCTTCAGCTAAATTCCATGCTCCAGAAACAGCTGGGAAAAAGCCAAAACGATGATCTTTATGAAAGTTTTCTGAACCTGTATAACCAAAATTAAAATCTATAAAATAACGATACTTCCAATTATAGTTTACACGTCCTGCAATACCTTGATTACGACGAGCAATACCATTCTTCAAATCCGAACCAATACCTTGTGTGAAAACTTTAGAGGATTGTGTATATTTTATAACAGCTCCTGTATGATGATCATTAAACCCACGATTATAATGTAATTCCCATTCAAAAAATTCTTTTCGATTACCATTAGATCCTGAACTTTGAGTCATCTTCTTCTCTTCTGAAACACGGGTAAAAATGAGGTTACCATTGGTATCACGGTAATTCTCAGCTTTATATAATTCTGGCCATTTAACACGTCTTATATTGTTCTCATTATAAGTATCATATCCAAAACGGCCAATAAATTTCAATCCTTTGGTAATAAATTTTAAATCTTGTTCTAATACCGCATTAGTTTGAATACTATTTTTCCAACTCTCATTGTATCCAGTCTGTGTTGCCTGCGTCCATGGGTTGATATTGTCTTCTTTCCCAGACCATGCAGGAATTTTACCATCAGAATAAGTCAATGGCATCATAATAGAATTATATCCCATCAAAGTAGTCCAAATAGCAGTAGTTCCTACACCCGGATCATTTTGTTTTTGCAATGAACCGGAAAGACCGACTTTCAATATAGTAGTCTTAGTAATATCTATATCCACATTCATACGATAAGTCCATTTCCGAAAGTTTGCATTAGTATTGTAATCTTTTAAGGACTTATCTGTTTTATACATACCTTGTTGCTCCTGATAGCTACCACCTACATAATAACGAGCAGTTTTTCCACCGCCAGTCATATTCAAAGATGCACGTGAACTCCATGCACCATCCCGAAGCATAATATCCATCCAGTCTACATCCGGATACAAGTCTGGATCAAGCCCTAATCGAAATATCTCCAATTCTTCCGGTTGATAAAGCGGTTCTTGATTACGTGCAATCTTAGCTTCGTTAGCCATGGAAGCATAGGTATATCCATCTACGAATTCAGGAGTTTTGGTAAATGTATTATAGAAACCTTCTACCTTAGCATTAATATTAATTTTCCCCTCTTTACCACGACGAGTATTAATCAAAATTACACCATTAGCTCCTTTACTACCATAAATCGCCGTAGCTGAAGCATCTTTTAATACAGTAAATGACTCAACATCCTCTACGCTTACCTCATTTAGATCACGTTCAAAGCCATCAACTAAAACCAAAGCAGCACTACTAGCACCAAATGTAGAAATACTACGCACCCAAAACTCAGATACTGTACCAGGACGACCATTCGATTGCATAGCTTGAATGCCTGGTACAACCCCAGCCAACGCGTCAGCCATAGAGGTAGAAGGAGTATATTTCAAATCCTCTACATCCACATTAGTCACAGCACCTGTTACTGCTATCTTTTTCTGTGCTCCCGTACCTGTAATCACTACCTCGTCTATCAAATGTGCTTCTGATTCTTTCATCACCACATTTACCGTCCGTTGTTCTTTCACCAGCACCTCTACTTGGTCATAACCTATGTATGTAAATACCAATTTATGATAAGGCGGCATTTTAATCAAAAATTTACCATTAATATCAGTAATAGCACCTAAACCCGGCATATCTGCGATAACTACATTTACACCGATCATAGGTTCTTTATTTGTATCGGTCACAATTCCCGTTACTACAATATTTTCCTGTCCCCACATTGAAACAGAAAGTCCGAGTAACAACATACATGTTAACAAAAAATTTTTCATCATAAGAAAAGTATGTTTATCATTTATTATTCTTCCATAGCAATCTTTCGGATACGATGATTATCAACATCGCCAACATAAAAGCATTCTCTTTTTTCATCATACACTATGCTTGTCGGGCGTGAAAAACGAGCCTCATGACGCAAATCTCCATCATTATACCCTTCTTTTCCTTCTCCATTTGGGCGTCCTGCAAAAGTACTTACACGCCCTTCAGGAGTCATTTTACGAATGCAGTGGTTTCTCTGATCACAGAAATAAAAATCATATTCATCTTCCTGCCCTACATACTCAGGATTCTTTACAAAGCAACCTTCCCTTGGAACATTCAGTCTAACTCTATTGCCCATTCCATCAGTCCAACCACTCTCTTTATATTTACCACATACCAAATAAGGTGTCATAAATGTTTTTTCTATCCAATTATAATCACTACGCATGATAATATGTGTATCATCAGACAAAATAAGATACATATAATTCCCTGTAGGATGAATAGCTGTAAAAACGCCAACTTTTGAATATGGAAGTGGTATTTTATCAAATTCATGAACTTTTGTATCCTGATCATATCGTCCAACCACTCCCAAATCATACCGGGAAGTATAAATTTCGCCATTTACAGGATGAACACTAGCTGAACGAGAACCACGGGCAACATAACTTTCAACAATCGTTTGAAACCCACTCTCACGAGAAAAAAAGAAAGTCGCAGGCTGATCGGTTTTAGCATAGTCTTTTACTACAATTAATTCTCCTTTTTTAGAGAAACTTATAGCGTTTATACTCGAAGTTCCCACTGGGGAAGGAAATGAAATAGTACCCACAGTTTCATTGGCAAGGTCAAGCACACGATGTGACTTGTTAGCTCCACAAACATACAACTTATCAGAATCCATTGGATCCAAAACCATCCAATTAGCATTATCGAATCCACCACAGTCATCAAAAGGTCCATCTTTTACATCCCATTTTGTGTTATTTTCATACGTTTCTCCAGCTAAGGTAGTCACTAACATCTTTTTCTGATATACAAACTTCTCTTCTGCTTCCGCATAAGCGATCTCCTCTCCATTTTCATCTAGTATCGTAACTTCAATATCGCCATTAAATGCTTGAGACGGTACAAAACAATGTAAACTTTGATTCTTTACTCCAATAAGATTTGCAGCTTTCCCACCAATAGTAACTTTTACTCTAGACACATCGTTCCCGAAATTGTCTCCATAGACCACGAGCCGTGCCCCCATACCACCCTCTTTGGGAGTAAAATCGGAAATAAGCACTGGCTTAGTCGGATCAAAAGGTTGTTGTTCTTCACTTTTATCATCATCTTTGCAACTCAAAAAGCAGAAACTAACCAACGCCAGTACTCCCCATAGAAGATACCAGCCATGATTTCTTGTTTTTGTTTTCATTTTCATAATACATTGATTTTTAATGTTATGAGCATTATTTAATTGTGTAATATATTTAATAAATATATCATTCTCATTAGAGAATATTTTAAATTAAACTCTAGTCATAGAATACAGGAATTAAATCCGAATTAGATGGAATCTTATTTTTTATATATGGCCAACCATCATCAGTCCACAATACGCGATCGAGCATTCCCAAACGACCTCCAACTCCACCATCTTTTTTCATATAGCTATGATAAATCATCCAATCAGTGCCTTCATCATCTTGAACAATAATAGAATTATGTCCAGGTCCTATCCATTTTTGCCCATCTCCTTCCAACACAAGTTCCCAGTTGTTTTTGAGCATATCTTTCCCGTCTTTATCAACATAAGGACCAAGAAGGTTTTCCGAACGCCCAACTACCACTTGATAAGAAGCATTCACGCCATTGCAACAACTACCAATGGAAGCAAACAAATAATAATATTTGCCTTTTTTATATATATTAGTGCCCTCAAAGGCATTCCCACAAACTTGTTTCTTCAAAGTAGGTTTACCATCATTTCCTAATTTAACAGTCAACCCATCATCTTCCAATTCAGTAACATAAATACCTTTAAAACTTCCAAAGAACATATATTTCTTTCCATCCTCTTCATAATAAAACTGATCTATACAATTAGAACCAAATTCTTTATTCCCTATCAATTCTTTACTGTCAGGGAAAGGTCCCATAGGTGTATCACCTACAGCTACAGCCGTATAACTAATATCAGCGCCATTCATTTTAGCCCATGAATAATAAAGTACATATTTGCCATTAAGAAAACGAATTTCCGGAGCCCAGAATGCCCCTCCCCCCGGTAAATCAGGTTCGGTTGCTTTATTAAAAGCTGTACCTTGATATTCCCAATTCACTAAATCTTTTGAGCGATAAACAGGCATCCAATAAGTCTTGGTTTGTGTCGCATATAAATAAAAGTACCCATCCTTAGCACGAATCACACTTGGATCAGGTACACTCTTATCTGAAATAATAGGATTTGTATATGTTCTTCCAATTTGAAGATAACAAACTTCATCACGACAAATAATATTTCCATTAGAGCAGCGACCTAACTGTAAAGGAAGTAAATAATTAACGATAGCCATTCCTTCACGCTTAACCATAATTTCTCCATTAGCCTGAGTTTCACCAGCCTTAAAAGACACACCTTCACCTAAATCATAATTACTTGCGGGCAGAAGTTGATAAGAAGCTTTATAAACTTTATTATATTCTGCAACCAATTCTTCCGCATTAGATGGTACAGCGAAGTTACAAACGAAATCCCAAGGATTGACTGCCGATACTCCATCGACCGTATAGTCAAGTATTGCACCAATAGATACAGGAATCAAATCTTTATTCACACTAACTTCTGCAACAGAAGCGGTAAAACCAACTATTGGATAATCAAAAGAAATACCAAGTAGCATTTTGCTTTGGCTATCTCTTACTTGAACTTCATCGCTACTAAGTTTTAAAGCAATAACATATTCGACACCTTTTTCCCTAAATTCAGTAAATACTTTAGATGGATTAAACTTAACCTCAATATCCATAGTAGATGCTCCTTCTTTAAAAGACACTTCTGTAGAGGTAAGAAAATACAATGACGAGGGCAAAAGTACATAAGATGTTTTCTCCTTGTTATTATATACTTTCAGCTCATCTTCACTCCATGTGTTTATTTGGGCTTTAAAGCTCTGATTAGCTCCATTTCCTACAACTTTGATTTGGATAGGAAATGTAAAGCTTTTTTCTGTACAAGAAACTTTGATTGTATTCAGTCCATTTGGCTGTAATTGTAGATAATGATTCGTAGTATTCCCTGAATCATCAGCCGGAGCATTGTTATCCGATCCACACGATAAGAGCAAAAATATTCCCGTCAATATATATATAAAACGGTGTGCGCTCATAGTGATACTTTTTCTTTTAATCGGTTTGTTATTCATTTCATAAGATTTAAGTTGAGCTCAATACAAGCCCTTTGTGTTACATGTGATTTAAAAATTAATTAAAATGTGTTATCCTTCAAACAGCCTTTTTAACTATACTTCAAAAAACCAATCGTTATATTCTTTACCTTCTTTATTTTATTTTATCAAGTACTCACATAAAACGACTGCAATAGTTTTTACGAACAGCACAAAAGTAGAAATTCTGTTGCATTTAGAGTAGTACAAACAGGTCAATAAATGGAAAATTAGTCCCAAAGCGTTTTTAACAACTAATAAGAGAGGATATAAGAGATGATAGCGACCAATTATTTTCATTATGGACAATTTCTATTCTTTATTGAATAATTTCTTTCTATTTTAGCAATCAGAAAACTTACCTTTGCTACAACGAATCATTTTATACTCAAATATGAAAACTAAGCAATCTTTAATGATGTTACTAATGATCATGTTTTGGCTAACATCTGTATTGGGACAATCAACGATCCCTCCATCATGTTTTACCAATAGTCACGACATCACCTCACTGCAAGTTTGGGGGCCTTACTCTAAACGATACGCAGGAATCTCACATATACCCGATATGAAAGCCGGAATGCGTTTCGATTTCTCTGTAATGCCAGGCTATTACCGCAATCGTCAACTGGTTCCTCATGTGCTTTTCGAATCATCTTATTACCCATGGGATATCAATTCATCCATGAGCCACATCACATACCGCTATGAAATGGAGTGGAAAGACCGAGTATTTACTGATGTCACCTATTATATATTAGATGAACACCGAACACTGGTAGGCATGAATTGTGTCAATAATACCGCTGTTAATCAAAATCTCGTTCTCAATTTGATGGCATATATCGATTATGAAGGAGAACAACCTCAGTTCAAAATCCCTAAAGATTCAAATATACAGTGGCATAACGCAACCAATTATATATCAAATGAACCTGTACGCAAATCTCCACAGTACAATTTAGTATACGACGGATGGAAAAGGAACGAAATGCGAACTTCTCAATCACTCAGTGGTTTTGTTCTAGGAAAAGGATTTGGAAAAGATAAGGGAGACAAAGTGAACTATGAAATAAATATTCTACCTGGAAAAGAAAAAGGAATGATAGGATTTAGATACAATACTCCTAAAGGAAAAACAAGCACTTTTCAAGTAAAAGGAATAACCGAAAGCCGCCTAGAGCTACAAGGCACCGGAGAATATAACATAGTCTCAATCCCCTATACTTGCAAAGAACCAGGAAAATATACGCTAGAATTAATTTCGGAGGGTACTCACAGTACTGATTTAGATGGTTTCTTTATCGGTAGCGAAGAAGATATTAAGCAAATCAAGATACTGCCTAGAAAGCTTTCTTTTATTCCCGAAATTAAATCGGGAAAAACAAAACAAGATTTTATCTTAAAATATCCGGAATGTGATAACTATTACGGAATAGCATGGAATTACCAAGAATCTCAGATTCGGGAAGTTCTGGATGACAATCTGGAATCTTTCTTCCGCAAAAAGACTCACGACCATGTATCATCGAGGCTAATAGGAAACAGAGAATGGCATTATTCCAATGCTTTCCTACGCCCGATTGTCCTGGCACCTCACTCCGAACAAACTATATACGCCTTAATCTGCACCGGAACGTCCCAACAAGTCAATGAACAGATTCAAAAGTTTCATTCCACACCGGAAACTCTGACTTCATTAATACAAAAAAATTCGAATAACTCTGAAGACAGAATATTAGCAGATGGCAAGAAGTATGAATTCGGCAATCGCTTATTGCAATCAGCATTATTATCCAACATTGTTTATCCCGTTCATACCCAGGGACAATACATCCGGCATTTTACGCCCGGCAAAAATTGGAATAGCCTTTATACATGGGATTCCGGTTTCATAGCTCTGGGATTAATAGATGTGGATATTACTAAGGCTTTTGAGTGTATCAGAGCTTATACAACTCCTGTTGGCAGTGAATCTGCATTTATTCATCATGGCACTCCATTGCCCATACAGATGTATGCTTATTACGATTTATGGAATAATTCTCAGTCAAAAGAAGCATTGCAATTTCTATATCCACGATTGAAGCAGTTCTTTGATTTTATGACAGGCAAGAACCTCTACTCCACAACCCGAATGAAAGGTTCTGGTCTACTACGAACATGGGATTACTTTTATAATTCAGGAGGATGGGATGATTATCCGCCTCAACATGCTTTACGCGACAAGGCCTCTGTTACTCCGGTAGTAACTTCGGCTTATTATATCCGAGCTGCAAAAATTTTGCGTTTAGCCGCAAAAGAACTAGGGCTTAAAAAAGATATAAAAGAATATGAGCAAATCATCAAACAACTGTCAAATGCATTACATACCTATTCATGGGATGAGGAAACCGGTTATTTCGGATATGTAATGCACGATAACGATGGCAAACCTAAAGGCATCTATCGATATAAAGATGGTTCCAACTTTAATAAGGGACTGGACGGAGTAAGCCCGCTTATTGCAAACATCTCTTCCAAAGAGCAAACACGCAGAATGATAAACCATGTGTTTTCTCCTGATGAAATGTGGACAGAAGTAGGAATTTCTACAGTAGACCAGTCTGCTCCTTATTATCGTACAGACGGTTATTGGAATGGAGCCGTTTGGTTTCCTCATCAATGGATGGTGTGGAAAGCCTTGCTGGACCTTGGAGAAGGAGAAAAAGCCCATCAAGTAGCAACTACAGCATTAAATATATGGGAGAAAGAATGTAAGGAGAGTTATTATACCTTCGAACACTTCATTATCTCCTCACAACGTGGAGCCGGATGGCATCAATTCTCCGGTTTATCATCTCCCATACTCAACTGGTTTGCTGCATACTACCGGATAGGGAAAGTTTCAACCGGCTTCGAAGTGTGGATTTCTAACAGTCAGTTCAATGATGATTATACACAGTATCAGGCAGAAATAGCTTTTGATGATTCAACAGTTCCTCATCAGCGAACAATTCTTGTTTGCATGAATCCGGAGAAAGATTACCAAGTAACTTTCAATGGGAAAGTAGTAGAAAGCAAAACATATCATCAAGGATTATTAGAAATTACATTGCCTAGTACAAACAAATCGGGAAAACTCACAGTTACATCAGTCTGACATTATAAACCTTATACAGGGTAACCACATCAACAGTTTTATTCGTTATTATACAGGTAAAACCGTTGGTGCAGTTGCTCTAATAAAAGGTTTCATTTCTTACATATCATAAATGCTCAGACATACTTTTATTCATAACCAAAAGCATATTCTGATATATAAATATCTACATTTTTATCTCCAGCAGAGTAATCCCTATAGGTCGTATCATAGGTCACATCACCAGTCAACTTATTAGTTCTTTTTGCAATTACTTCAATTTGACCACCACTTTTCCCTATATTTGTACCGATAGCCATTCCCTCGTTATTACTGTTCGTAGTTCCTCCAAGGGATTGCTCATAACCCGAATTATGATTATACATAATACACGAGTAACTATATTTATCTGTATTCATTGGCAAATAAACTCTCACAATAAAACTTGTTTCGTCCACTGCAACCTCACCATTAATAATGTCATCTACGCTTGGTTGTGGTCTATTATACCCCCAGTAATTACAATAAGGATCTCCAATCACTTCTGGATAACTCCACATAGAAAATAAGCTACGATCATATTTATATTGAGTTTCTACTTCTGGTACTGGCGTAGCCCCTATAAAACTTTCATGAATAGTACGCATTCTCATGTAAATATATCGTCTTGTTGTACTATAAGGAAAAGCATATGCCGGTATTTTTTCAAGAGCACCATCACCAAGTATTTTGACAAGGCCATATTTACTACCGCGCATATTTATATAAGCCCACTCATTCATATAACCAGTATAGCTCCACTGAATTTGCAAAAAATATTGATCAGAAACATCCTGTCCTGTGCTTTCCTCAATAAATCCCGCATTCCAACAAAAATCAGCATAATAACTATAACCATCTTCTGTATCAGAATCTAAGTCTGGAACAAATTTAAATTCACACAACCCACATGGGGAATAAGGGCACTTACCTTCCCTATCCTCTGCCCACTCTAAAGCAGACTCTTCTTCTTCCTCCCATAGATCACTTCTCGTTAAAGCACTGTCTTGATCCAATCTCAAATCAACAGCCTCTTCAACAGCGCTTTCTAAATTGCTATCCATTTCATGGCTGCATGAATAAAACGCAAACAACATCGCAAAAGGGATACTCCATCCTAAAAACAGTTCCTGTCTCATAGCAATTATATTTAAAAGTTAAACAATTTATAAATATAGAGACAAATAAACATTTATACAAATTATAAGGAATGTTCGTAAACACAAAAAAGTTCCAAATTTACAAAGCAAAGGAATAAAGATAAAAAAATATGTTATAATCGCACTCTTATTTAAATTTTCTCCTTTATAAATTGGAAAATTTGAAAAATAGAATTTCGGATATGACAAAAGCAATATAAGTCACGGCTTATTGTGATTTATGGGCAAAACACTCATATTTGTAGAATAAAAACTTGTAAAGTAACATCTAATTGTGGTTTTCTATGATGGAAAAAATTATAGACCACTATAGAAAATACATAATTCTTTAAAGAATCTCTACAACCCACTTCTCTATATTGCGAGTTTTAGCACTGAAGTTCACTCCTATTTTGAATAGTTTCCGTTCATCCATTTCGAAGGGGAGCGCACAATGCTTCTCGTTGATCTGCTGTAAAGCCTCTTCGACAGTACCTTCCAACTTAAATTCTATGATATAGATAAATTTGTCCGTCTTCAGAACGAGATCAATGCGTTCGTCATTCGTGTGATACTCCACTTGGGTATAAAAGCCGAGCAATTTGAATACGATAAAAAGTACGTTTTCATAGTGCAGCTCCTGATCACAAATCACCTCGTAGGTAGTATCTGCAAAAAAACTTTGTAAACGACGGAAGAAAGAATCATAATCACCGGAGCGTATCTCACGGACAAATTTCTGAATCTCAAACGGAGATTCCACTTTATTCACGCTGGCATAATAAGGAAGCAAGAAGCGAATAAATCCCTCTTCCACTTCCCGGTTGGGAAAACCCAAACGATATATACCAAATTCCTCGTCATATCCCTTGATCGTAAGATATCCGCTTTGATGAATCACCGGAATGGGGTTAGTGGACTCGGAGTCAATGCTATTCAACACTTGCGCATCAGTCTCTTCGTGCGCCATTCGTTCCAGATCGTAATGATGCTTTTTCAGTAATTCCACCAAATAGGTAGACGTTCCGGTTTCAAACCAATAGCTACCGAATTCCTTATACTTAAAGGCATTGAGCAGACTGAACGGATTGTAGATACCAATAGAATTATGTGTAAAGTGATAGCCATCGTAACGCTCTCTCAACTCTGAACAAAGTTTATCATAGGTCACTCCCCGTATATCGGCAAAATCATGAAGTTCGGCTTCCAAATTATCATGAATCTCCTGTTCGCTAACACCACAAATGTCAATGTACTGATTCCGCATAGAAATATCATCCAAATTGTTCAGATCGCTGAATACACTGACCTTACCAAACTTCGTCACCCCTGTCAGTAGGGCGAACTTGATGCAACCGTCCATTGTCTTGAGCGCTCTATAGAAGGGTTTTAAGGTATCCCTGAATTTCTTTTGAAGTTCCTCATTACGATGGATTGCAGCATGGGCTTGTCGTATTCATCCACCAGGATGGCAACGCGTTGCCCGGCTTTCTCGTATGCACGCTGTATAATACCTGCAAAACGCAGGGAAAAGGAACGTTCAGACGGTTCGGCACCATATAGTTTTTCCCATGCTGTCAGAGACTTTTCAAGTATGTTGTCAAGGCTCTCCAAAGTATCATATTTCTCGATATTGAGGTCCAGATGCAAAATAGGATGTTTATTCCAATCCTTTTCCAACTTTTCCATAGCCAATCCCACAAATAGTTCCTTTTTGCCTTGAAAGTATGCTTCCAGAGTGGATATGAGAAGACTCTTTCCGAAGCGACGAGGACGGCTTCAGAAGTAATAACTACCCGTCTTTACCATTTGATAAATCAATGCTGTTTTATCAATATAGAAATAATCGCCATTCCGAATCTTTTCAAAATTCTGTATGCCAATGGGATAAATCTTATTGCTCATATTCTTCTGTTTTTATACACCAACACACAAAAATACAAATTTCCCTCTTATCTCCAACACTATTATTTGAGAAACTTCTTGTTTTAAAATGAATAACAAGAACATGATTTTATACTATCAAATAAGTGTACAGGATACTAAATAGATATTACTAAAACAGGGGTTTTGGAAATGATCTTATTTCCCCATTCAAACGCGGATAACTTTCCCAAATATTCTGATCTTGATCAGAACTATCCAGATAACGTGCATCTTTAGTCTTTTTAAGTGCATCATTCAACTTATTCCGAAGATAATCCAGTTCTTTCATGTATTCACTATCGCCAACTAAATTATTAAGACAACCTGGGTCTGAACTTATATTATACAGTTCTTCATATGGGCGTTTTGCTACCGCCTTCAGAAAATAGGGGTATATCTCAGGAGTATCTTTTTCATCAACAATAAAGCCCCAAGCCGGACCTTGGTCTATATCAAAATAAGCACTATACATTGGCGTTAAGTTTCCCTCCTTATTTATATAGCAAGGATCACCAGCAGGATATCTTTCGGGACAAAAGTTCCTTATATACAGAAACTTTCTAGTTCTCAACACACGCATAGGATATCCTAAATTATTATATCGTGCAGAACTATGACGTTCTCTTCCTGCAAATATTGTCGTTCGCCCAGTACTATTCTTTTGTTTTTTCAGATACGGGAGTATACTATTTCCTGCCAGCTTTTCTTTATGTCGTATACCGACAGCATCAAGTATAGTTGGGAATAAATCTACACTGCTAACAAGTTCGTCACTAACTCCTCCATATTTAATTCCATCTGCCCAACATATCGCTAATGGAACATGAATACCATATTCGAAACAGGTTGCTTTAGCCAAAGGGAAAGGCATACCATTGTCAGCCATAACTATTATTAAAGTGTTCTCAAATTCACCTTCTTCTTTCAATATATCAATAATCTGAGACAACTGACTATCATACCATTCTATTTCAGTGCCATAATCCAATAAGTCCTTTCTTATAGTCGGTTTATCAGGGAGGAATGGAGGCACCTCTACGTCAACCAGCCTTTTATCAGCCTTCTCCCAACTATCTTTCTCATAGGGGCGATGTGGTTCATTCGCACCTACCCAAAAATAAAAAGGTTGCTTTCCCTCTCTGTCATGAAGGAAATCTTTAAAATTTTGAGAGTAATTAATATTGGATATCCCTTTATATGGAGGACGAATACGTCTTTTATTATATTCAGGACCAGCCGGGTTACGCCTACGACCTGATATTTTCCAGTTACCAGGTCCCCATCCTTTTCCGGTGTATCCAATATAGTAGCCTGCCTCTTCTAATAAATCAGGAAAGCACTCATAATCAATTGGAAAAGAAGAAGCATGTGTACCCGCCTCTTCTATCTGCCAAGGATAGAGCCCAGTAAGTATAGAAGCGCGGGAAGGGCTACTTCCTGGAGAGGTAACAAAAGCATTATTGAACAGCCATCCATTTTGAGCAACCAAATCGAATCCTGGCGTTTTTACTAAAGAAGATCCATACGCTGATGCATGTGGATAAGATTGATCATCAGAAATAACGAACAAAATATTCGGCTTACTAGTTACAGCAGCACTGACCTGTGGAATTAGCAAGGAACTAACCAAAGTAGATAAGATATGCTTATTGCTCATACGTGTGAATGTCGAACTGCATATAGGCAATGCAAATAGTGTTTTTGGGAATTTTCGTTTCATGTTCTATAGTATTAATTAGCAAATAAGTTCTGTAGAAAAGCAATGCAAAGAAAGGGAAATTAGAAAAAAAATGAAGAAACTTATTGTTCAAAAAATGAAAGTATCTCTCCTTTTTATAACAGAAGTTGCTATTTTAGCAATAATCACATCACATCAATTATCGTAATCTGCAATTTTATGTTAGACAACACATGCATATTAAACTATCAGAAGCTATATCATTCACTGCTGCATTCTTTCAAAAGGAGCAAATTCGATATACTTGATATCCAATAGGTGGGAAATTAATCCTTAAATAATTAACAAATAAGAAGGATTTTGCATAACCATAGTGACCCACTACTTATATTATGAATATTTTCTTTCCTTTATTGAACAGATTCTTTCTTTGTTAACTTTTAAAAGTCATACCTTTGCTATAATGAACCATTTTACATTCTAATATGAAAGCTAAGCAATCTTTATTAATGTTCCTGATAGTTGTTTTGGGAACAACATCTACATTAGGACAGCCAATAATTCCTCCATCATGTTTCAGCGATAGTCACGACATCACTTCGCTACAAGCTTGGGGGCCTTATTCAAAACGCTATGCCGGAATCTCCCATATCCCCGATATGCAAGCAGGAAAGCGCTTTGACTTTTCCGTAATGCCCGGCTATTACCGTAATCGTCAACTAGTTCCTCATGTTCTTTTTGAATCATCTTATTATCCATGGGACATCAATCCCTCTATGAACCGTATCACATACCGCTATGAAATGGAGTGGAAAGATCGTGTGTTTACTGACGTCACCTATTATATATTAGATAAGCAACGAACACTGGTAGGCATGCATTGCGTTAATAATACCACTGCCAACCAGAATTTGGTTCTTAATTTAATGGCATATATTGATTATGAAAGAGAGCAACCCAGATTTAAGATACCCGAAAACTCCAATATACAATGGTACAATGCAACCGACTATATATTAAATGAACCTGTACGCAAATCTCCACAGTATAATCTAGTATACGACGGATGGAAAAGAAATGAGATGCAGACTTCTCAATCACTCAGTGGTTATGTTCTAGGCAAAGAATTTGGGAAAGACAAAGGAGACAGAGTGATTTATGAAATAAATATCCTCCCAGGAAAAGAAAAAGGAAAAATAGGATTCAGATACAATACTCCCAAAGGAAAAACGAGCACTTTTCAAGTAAAAGGAATAACAGAAAGTCGTCTGGAATTACAAGGAACTGGGGAGTATTGCATTATTTCAATCCCTTATTCCTGTAAGAAACCTGGGAGATATAAAATGGAATTAAACTCAGAGGGAACTCACAGTACTGACTTAGATGGCTTCTTTGTTGGTAGCGAAGAAGACATAAACCAAATCAAGATACTTCCAAGGAAACTTTCTTTTATCCCCGAAATTAAAACGGGAAAAACAAAACAAGATTTTATCTTAAAATATCCGGAATGTGATAACTATTATGGGATAGCATGGAACTACCAAGAATCCCAGATTCGAGAAGTCTTGGATGACAATCTGGAATCTTTCTTCCGCAAAAAGACTCACGATCATGTATCATCGAGATTAATAGGAAATAGAGAATGGCATTATTCCAATGCATTTTTACGCCCGATTGTCCTAGCACCACATTCCGAACAAACTATATATGCCCTGGTCTGCACTGGAACTCCCCAACAAGTCAATGAACAGATTCAAGAATTTCACTCCGCACCGGAGGTTCTGACTTCGTTGATACAAGAAGATTCGGATGACTCCAAGAAGAGAATATTAGCAGATGGAAAAAAATACGAATTCGGACATCGCCTATTACAATCAGCATTATTATCTAACATTGTTTACCCTGTTCATACCCAAGGACAATATATCCGACACTTTACACCCGGAAAAAACTGGAATAGTCTTTATACATGGGATTCTGGCTTCATAGCCTTAGGGTTAATAGATGTGGATATTACTAAAGCTTTCGAATATATCAGGGCTTATACCACTCCTGTAGGAAGTGAATCTGCATTTATTCATCACGGAACTCCGCTACCTATACAAATGTATGCCTATTATGATTTATGGAATAATAGTCAGTCAAAAGAAGCATTACAATTTCTATACCCACGACTGAAGCAGTTCTTTGATTTTATGACAGGTAAGAATCCTTACTCCACAACCCGAATGAAAGGTTCTGGTCTGCTACGAACATGGGACTACTTCTACAATTCAGGAGGATGGGATGATTATCCACCTCAACATGCTTTACGCGACAAAGCTTCTGTTACTCCAGTAGTAACTTCAGCATATTATATCCGAGCTGCTAAAATTTTACGTTTAGCAGCAAAAGAACTAGGATTTAAGAAAGATGTAAAAGAGTATGAGCAAACCATCAAACAGCTGTCAAATGCATTACTAACCTATTCATGGGATGAGGAGACCGGTTATTTTGGATATGTAATGCATGATAACAACGGCACACCTAAAGGCCTCTATCGATATAAAGATGGCTCCAACTTTAATAAAGGCTTGGACGGAGTAAGTCCGCTCATTGCAAATATCTCCTCCAAAGAACAAACAGACAGAATGATAAGCCATGTATTTTCTCCTAATGAAATGTGGACCAATGTAGGTATCTCCACAGTAGATCAATCTGCCCCTTATTATCGTACAGCTGGTTATTGGAATGGAGCCGTTTGGTTTCCTCATCAATGGATGGTATGGAAAGCCTTGCTGGATCTTGGGGAAGGAGAAAAAGCCTATCAAGTAGCGACTACAGCATTAAACACATGGGGGACAGAATGTAAGGAGAGTTATTACACCTTCGAACACTTTATAATCTCCTCACAACGTGGAGCCGGATGGCATCAATTTTCCGGTCTATCATCTCCCATACTCAACTGGTTTGCTGCATATTACCGGATAGGGAAAGTTTCAACCGGCTTCGAGGTGTGGATTTCTAACAGCCAGTTCAACGATGATAATACGCAGTATCAAGCAGAAATAGCATTTGATGATTCAACAGTCCCTCATCAACGAACAATTCTTGTTTGTATGAATCCGGAAAAAGATTACCAGGTAACTTTCAATGGGAAAGTGGTGGAAAGCAGAGTATACCATCAAGGATTATTAGAAATCACATTACCTAGTACAAACAAATCGGGAAAACTTACAGTTACATCAATCTAACAGCGCGTAACCACACCAGACTGTATGATAAGTATATTAGTAGGCCAAGTACCCAGCTCCTTGTCATATTTCTATGGTAGGTTTCCAAGTACTCGCCTCCGAACCGGACGTACACGTCTCCGTATATCCAGTTCTCCATTAAAGAGTCAGCCTATACTGCCCGAATGAACCTTGAAGTGGCAACTTCAACATAAGGCTATGGTTTTCCCGCGTCTTGCAATCATTAGCTTGTCGGCATATCCTTTACCGCCTAAAGCCTTTAATTTGCGAACGTGGTGCATATCCAATTTGCCTGTTACGCCGCATATCTCACACTTCAGATTTCAACCTATCAATAAGGCTTGTTCTGTTGGCATGATAAACTACGGTAGAATTATCAATATTTTCTCCTATCTCAGGTTTTTCTTCTTGAGAAACTTTCGTTGTAAAATGTCTGTTGCTTCTCTCCTCCCTTACTGCCCTGATATTGTACAGTGAATAAACCATCTTGTTTATATTTGCGGGCAATCTTGGATACTTTGCTCTTGTATTTGCCGGCAAACGTTTTATACATACTATACTCCATGATATACTTGTAAGAGTTGAGTAAAGAACTGTTGTTTGCAATCGCATAATAGTTGTGGAATCCTCTAATCGTGTAGTTATACTTTTGAAGGATTTCCAAGTTATCATTACAGATAATTTTTCTATGCTCCCTCGGCTTCCAGTGTTCTTTCCCGTTGTGAGTTTTTACCTCCAACACTCCGAAATCAAGTAATTTCTTCTTAATGGTTTCCATAGAAATTCTCAATAGAACTTTCTTGTTATATACCCTTGACAATCTACCCGTATTATCTCGTTTGGCAAGATTGGAACGGTTTGCCAAGACCGCATATCCAAGGAATTTCGCCGCTTTTTGACTGTGGGTAATCAGAGTTTTTTCGTCAGAAAATTCGAGTTTCAATTCGGATTCAAGGAAGTTCTTAATATCCTCTTTAATTCTTTAACAATCTTCCTTACTACCAATTACACCAATCAGAAAATCATCGGCATATCTCACATATTTAAGCCTTTTGTATCCATTGTCCATTTCATCAAAACTGGGTATCTGCAATCTTGTTCTGTCAATAACATTGAGCTGTTCTACAGCTTTTTTGCGTTCACTCTTAGCCGTTACCGTTTTAAGTTTTTGCATAGCCACTTTCTTCTGAAAATCAAGACTTCTGTGCCCCTCGAAAGGTTTGCGAGTCGCTGTGACTCCCACATCAAATCTCTGGATGTATTCCCATCATGAACTCCTCAAGTCGGTCTAAATAGATGTTAACCAAAATAGGGCTAACTATTCCTCCTTGCGGAGTGCCACTGAAAGTATTGTGAAATGTCCAATCTTCAAGATAACCCGCTTTCAAGAATTTCCTTATCAATCGTAGAAGGCATTGGATCTGAAACCATGTGAGCAGTCTTGAAACTGCCCTTCATAAATGGCTTCGAGAATCATCCGTGTTACTTTCTGTACCAATTTGTCGTCAAAAGATGGCCCCCTAACAGTCGCATTTTCGCGTTTTTCTTTGAAATATACACCCGTCTTGCAGGTTTTGGCTGATATGTCTCCTTTCGGAGTAAGTCAATCAAATCAGCAATCCGAGTTAAACTCATACCGTCTATTGTTTTCCCATCAGAGCCTTCAGTCATATTACTTCCTTTGCATTAATGCGTTGGTAGGCAACATAATACATCTCCTCGTTAAACAAGATTCGATACAGTCGATTGAACTTGTAATTTACTTGCGGACTAGGCTTTGATAGACCGTTTAATACTTTCTCTGAATTTCTCATAATGTCTCGCACATTTTTTCTAAAATTGTATTAAACCTTTAACTGCTCCCTTTTGCCATTTACAAGACTTTCCCTTACTCAAATTACTACAGAAACTCCGTTGTGTCGGATATTCAGAGGCTAAACCTCATAGCCTTGCAGCATTCCGAGTCAGGTAATCCCCGTTTAGCTGTGTACTAACAACAGCATGATAGATTGTCGGATATGGTTTCCACCCTTTACCATTGCCAATGGTTGCGTTACGATAATTTCCAGCTTTTGCTACTGATCTTCTGTATCAGAAGTATCTTAATATGACGAGTTTAGCTATTCTCATGTCAAAGTCTCTGCAACGACCACTTAGGTTGCCATTCAATCAATCAGGATTTTATCCTCGTATCTATATCTTTCATCTCATCATTCGGTCACAAATTTAAGAACTATCTGACTTATGACTTCCCCAACATGCTACACTCCCTGCCGTCTTTCGTTGAACAGATAAGTCGGGTGATGATAGGTTTTGGGAAAGTTACCTAATGCCTTGCTATCGACATATTTACTACACATCCACTACGGGCGCACAAATCACTCACACGGCGTTTTCCTACAACTAACGAATAAAATATTTTAGTGCATTTTTTCATAAAATCGGTATTCTGACTTTTCTCATTCTAGTCTTCAAATTTTCATACCACATCAACCTTCTTGTCAAGATTAAAAGTTAGCGGTTCACAAAATACACCTTATGCATTCATTTTTTCAAGTAGAATTCCATTATAAAGACACCCTTATTTTGTCATTAGTATATTTGGGGAGCGACAGTCCCTTTTTTCCCAAAGCCATCCCACTTTTTCATACATCTAGTAACAGTCCATTTAAGTCTCTGTTTGATTTCGAAGCAAGATAATAAGAATGCTTGCCGATTATTCAGTCATTTTCTCGGGTTAACATCACATTCTTTACATGAGTCCCGTAGAGAACTGATTATAGCCGTGTTTCAGCAGTAGTATTGTTGCTCTAGAACAAATAGTTCTTTCTTGATTATGTTTTGCAGCACATAATTCCGACATGATTAATAGTCAGATATTGTTTTCACATTTGTTATTATCTATAAAAATTCTTCCATTATAATAAGAGATATCTTTGGCAGCAAAAGAGAACTATGATAGTCTATTAAGTCAAATAATAACAGTCATTCTCCTTGAACCATTAAAGCGGTAAAAGCCTTTGCTTCCGAAACATTGTCTCCAGTACCAATCAAGTAGTATTTACCGCACTGATTATGGTTGGATCTGCAAAACAGATTTCCTCACCTTAAGTTTTCCAGTAGAGTCTTTTTCAGATAACTGGAAACATTCCATTACTATTCAACCAATAAATATCATACGTTTATGCTTTACTCTTCTTTAATTATGATATCATTCTAGCAATGCTACTACACACCAAAGAAATGCTAACTGCCCATGATAATCACCAATACAACGCTTGCGATCATAGTAATACTGTTTGTCATTCTTTCGGTCCGTTCCAATGCAGATTTCAGTCACATCTCCATCCTCGTTTACATACGGCACCAAGGTGAGCCATGCCTTGCGGGCTAATGGTGCATATTCTTTGGCATTCAGCCAACCGTTTTTCACTCCCTTGATGAACGCAAAAGTAAACATCGCAGAACCGGAAGTTTCGGCCCAACAATCGGGTTGGTCAATCAATTGATTCCAAATCCCCCTGCTGTTTTGGAAATCTTTCAAACTGTTCATCATCGTCAGATATCCCTGCAAGATGCGCGGACGGTCCTTATGCTTCTTCGGCAGATATTGTAACAACTCGGCCATACCTGCAGCAATCCAACCGTTTCCGCGTCCCCAATAGAAAGGCACATCAGGAGCGTGATAGAACAAACCATTAGGCCGCTGCAATTCATTCAAGTATAATACCATCTCCTTAGCTGCTCTGTCTATATATTTCGAGTCTTTAGTAGCTTTATACGCCTCTATTTGTAAAATGGGAATCATGTACATATCATCAATCCACAATCGTGTCTGCCACGTATACCCTTTATCCGCCCACTCTTTTTGCTTGGGCTTGGCATCAGCCGGAACCTCCCACTGGCTGTCCGCATAAGACATACCAAGATCAAAATAGCATTTCTTCTTTGTCACTTTATACAGTTTCAAAGGTAAACTGCCAAACGTATTTAAATCAACATGGTTCTTAGGAGGCAAATACTGTTTCTCTTTTGTCAATAAACAGTCAAATTTATCCTGAACAAGCTTTGCCAATCTGTCTTTTTTCGTCATTACAGCATATTCAAAAGCTGCACTATGCGTGAATGTTTCATAATACCCTATCCACTTACCTACATAAAGTGCATGCTTACTATTCACGAACCTGTAGGCCAAGCGACTTCCGACTTCCTCCGGAGTAAATCCATTGGGAAAATTTGTCAATAAATTCTTTTGAGCAAATATATTTTGAACAAACAAAACACTCAAACATATAAACAATAAATATACTCTTTTATTCATAGTCTCCATCTAAAAAAATAACACTAAAATACTACTCATAGGGAGGAAAATTCCTTATACTATCTATTCGTGGATATGATTCCCAAATACTGTCCCCCTTTTCGGAAGTTACTCTTACATCATTCGTCTGATATAGTAACTGATCCAATCTGCCTCTTAACTCTGACAATACACCCTTATATTCTGGTTTTTCAATACAATTATCAAGACAACAGGGATCATTCTCAATGTTATATAACTCCTCATAAGGTCTGAAACCGACAGTACGGATGAAATATTGTACACCATCGCCATTCTCCCTGTTATTAATAAAAAACTGCTTAGTAGGTGAACCGTCTATATCGAAATAACCAGAATGGGCCTTTGCCAAATTGTTGTTTTTATCCAAAGGTGTCGGATCACCTGCTGGCCATCTTTCCGGATGAAAGTTCCTTATATACAAATAATTTCCTTTTCTAAGGCTTCTTATTGGATAACCTAAGTTTGCATACCGTGAAGAGCTATGTCTTTCTCTTCCAAAATAGACAGCTTCTCTTTTCTGTTCTTTGTTTTCCATTAAGAAAGGCAACATACTTTTGCCTGACATGTGCCCATAGGAAGAACGATTTATACCTGCTGCGTCCAACATCGTTGGAGCAAAATCTACAGAACTAACAATTTCGCTAGTATTCTTTCTTTTTATCTTGTCTCCCCAACAGATGGCTAATGGAACATGTACCCCGGCATCGTAACAGGTAGCTTTTGCATTTGGAAAAGCCATACCGTTATCAGCAGTCACTATAATCAATGTATTATCAAACAAACCTTTTTCCTTCAGAAAATCAATTATCTTTTGTAATTGTGCATCCTGATATTCTATTTCTACCGAATAGTCCAATAAATCACCTTTAACAACATCATGATTAGGCAAGAAACCCGGTACACTAACGATTGAGAGTGATTTATTCTCTTTCTGCCATGAATCACGTTCAAAACCTCTATGTGGTTCATTAAAGCCTACCCAAAAACAGAATGGTTGTTTTTTATCGCTATCTTGATAAAACAATTTAAAGTTTTCAACATAGTCTATATTGGATATGCCACTATAGGGAGGGGTCAGTTTTTTCTTATTAAAAGCTTTTCCTGCGGGATTTACCCCTCTTTCCTTACAATCGCCTGGTGCCCACCCCTTACCAGTATAACCTACGTTATAACCATTAGCAGTCAGAATATCTGTATAGCAAACTATATCTTTTGGAAAATATGAACAATGAGTTCCTGCCTCCTTTATTTGCCAAGGATACATTCCTGATAAAATAGATGCTCTGGAAGGACTACTACCCGGAGATGTCACATAAGCATTCTGAAACAAGCATCCCTGGCTAGCTATATAATCAAATGCCGGAGTCTTAACAAAAGAATTGCCATAAGCCGAGCAATGAGGGAAAGATTGATCGTCAGCAATGACAAACAATATATTTGGAGTACTTCTCACCTCCTTGGGATGATTGATGACTATCTCTTCACTCGGTTTGCTGCACGATAAAATACTCGTCAACATGGGAGCAACTATTTTAATTAGATTTGAATTATTCATTGTCGTTTCTCACAAAAGTAATAACAAATTATTTTCTCACGGAAAATTTATAGATACAACGGCTCTCATACTTCTCTCCCGGCTTCAGCAATGCGGAGGGCCATTCCGGCTTGTTAGGAGAATCGGGATATTTCTGTGTTTCCAGACAGACAGAGGCACGACGGTTATATACGATACCTTTCTTACCTTTTACCGTTCCGTCCAAGAAGTTGCCGGCATAGAATTGAAGACCTGGCTCGTTGGTATAAATATCAAGTACAATGCCGGTCTGAGGTGATTCAAGTGTGGCACACACTTGGGAAACATCACCTTTCGTATTAAGCACCCAGTTATGGTCGTAGCCCTTGCCGTACTTCAATTGAATGAACTCATTGTCGATACGCGCTCCAATGGGTGTGGGCTGACGAAAATCCATGTCTGTATTCCCTACTGAAGCAATTTCACCGGTAGTCATAAAGGTGCTGTCCACGGGAGTGTAGGCATCAGCATAGATGGTCAGCAGATGGTCAGAGTTGCCTGTAGCGGGATTGCCATTAAGGTTAAAGTAGGAATGATTGGTCAGATTAACCACGGAGGTGTGGTCTGTCTCGGCGTTGTAGCAAATGTCGATGGCGTTGTCATCTGTCAGTGTGAATGTAACCTTGCAGGCAAGATTGCCGGGGAATCCCTCTTCGCCATCTTTTGCCAAATAGCCTAGTTCCAGCGTCTGCCCATCCACTTGTTTAGCATCGAACATTCGAGAATTGAATCCCTTCAAACCACCGTGCAAGCAGTGACCATAATTATTTTGAGGTAATTGGTATTCCACTCCCTCAACGGTGATTCTACCTTGGTTGATACGGTTGCCATATCGACCGATGGTAGCACCAAAGTTGTTAGGATGATTAACATAATCCTGAATAGAGTCGAAGCCCAAGACGACATCGCGCATAATACCCTCTTTGTCCGGTACCATTATCGAAACAATGCGTCCACCAAAGTTGGTGATGCAAACCTCCATGCCATTTGTATTCTTCAACACAAACAAATACGTCTGTTTACCATCCACTTCCATGCGAAAGTCTGCTGGATTCAGTCCGGAAACCGTGTTACCATCGGTCTGCTTATCGGTACAGGCTGCTACCAGTAGCATAAAACCTGCTATTAAAATCATTATTCTGTTCATATCAATTAAAGTGTCTATATGTTTATTTCTTCTGTAAAAATTGCTTCGTACGACTAAGTGAAAACTACTACTGTGAGGTCATATTTAGCCCGGCGCGAAGAGTTCGTGATAACAATTTACTACCATAAAAATAGTTCCAACAAATATATTGCTCCACTTCCGAACAATAGCCGACTTTGGCAATGCCGCACATGTGGTCTTCAAACGACAATAATTACCACATAAAAAACAAACATGTAATAGCGGACATACTCATCACCAGTTTTATTTATATTGAGTCCATAAACTACCTTTCTTTTCAAAATAGGGAATAGAGGAATATTTTCACAACAACTATACTATTGATACCGTCACTTTAATATACCTCCATTCTCATTCTGTTGTACTAGTTGATGATACAAAAATCAACTAATCAACTTTATCCATATCAGCTTCGGCTTCTTCCCAAGTTTCCCATACAGGAATGGAGGGATCATAGCCGTCATAGCCATAATTTTGCCACAACCTTCCCTTGTTGTTAGCTTTGATTTCTCTTTCAGGGATAGGCCAGTAAATATTTTTCTTATCTATAATATAGTTAAGCTGAGATTTGGCAGCATCGATTACAATTGTTACACCCTTATTGTACATGCCATAGCGGATACAACGCTGGTACCAATAGCTACCGCCAATTAGATCAGTGCCTTCCTGTTTGTCAAAGGTCGCCAAATCGTAGGTGTTACCCCATTCGTCAGGACGACCACTACGGGCCAAGCAGAGTGACACACGGGTAAGCTCTACGTTACGGAACTCTTCCCAAAATAATTCACGGGCACGTTCATTCATGATGTCACCAATCGTAATATTTCCCCCATAGAGTTGAGTACAATGAGCACGCTCACGGATAATGTTAATATCATCCTTGATAGTGGCATCGCTCGGATTAAGGTAAAATTTAGCCTCAGCACGCAACAGATAGGCTTCAGCAAGACGATACAGATACCAATCACCATAACCACCATCAGAAGCTCCGTGGTGACCATCAGAACCGTTAATATTGGCCTCTCGAACAGGATCATCCAATTTCCAAATGTAATGGGGAACATCGTACCAACGTCGGATAGTATCCGAACATAACAACTTCCCTTGTTCATCAAACAGTCTCAACGGCTGGCCAAAATATTTGGAAGCCTTATTATTGTATTTGAGTGATTCCATAGTTACCCAGTTACCATACTCTACACTGTGGCGCAAGTCAGTCTGATCCATTTTACCATTTACGACCCATACTCCTTTTTGATAGAACCATGTAGGGCGAGCTCTGGCTACACCGCGACCCATAGCTCGCATATAGTCATATTGAGGATTATAATCTTTGTTGTTGCGCTTGATATTTATCAAACCTTGTTTACCATCGGGAGTTTTTAAACTGTTATTGAAATAGAATGGATAAAAATTCCGCATAGTTGGATTAGCCAAAAATGATTCTTTAGCGAAACCACGGTTCGGCAATCCCATGATTACCTCTTTATTGCTGGTAAGTAATTTGTTTTCCGGACGATGCAGATCCCAGATAACATTACGGGTAATGGGCCATGTCTCTGGTTCTCCTCCTTCCCAAAATGTACCGAAGCTCTCGGTCATCAGTGAATAACCAGATTTGTTTATGATGATGTCCAATTGGTCCTTCGCCTTCTGGTATTCACCTCTAGCCAAATAAAGTTTGGAGAGCAGCATGCGACAAGCACCTTTATTCACTCCACCAATCAAGTCCATATCCTTTTGCTCGGGCACCCATTTTATGGCAAATTCCATATCCAGAATCAGACGATCCAAAATAGCATCACGTTTGGTAGAGCGGAAGTTCAATTTGGGTACTTCAAGAAGTTTAGTCATGAAAGGTACATCCCCATACTGGAATACCAACAGATAGTAACGGAATGCACGATGGAAATAGGCCTGACCAATATACTTATTCTTGATTTCCTCACTTAAATCTATATTGTCTATGTAGGTCAAGATTGAATTGGCATTGCGAATACCCTTGGTTGTTTGATCCCAAAAGAACCAAAGGGTACTTACACGACTTAGGTCCTGCTGTGTACTTTGATCACTATTAGGTGTCAGTTTTTGAGCTACATTATCCAATAAGTCCGTCTTATCAGTAAGAGATGGGACCATTAAATCGGAGAATGTGTATTCCGATACAAGAGGAAATAAATCATCGCCACCTGTCGTATAATAACGCTTCAACTGACGGTCAGCAATAGCCAATACGGACTTCAAACCGGATTCGGTAGAGTATGTCTGTTCCGGTTCATAGAATGACAATGGATCAGCCTTCAGAAAACTTTTTTCACAGCCAGTAAATATCAACAATGTACCGGATAACAGCACCAAACTATTGAATATATTTTTCTTAATGAAACTTTTCATATCTGTTTGTTTTTAGGTTTAAAATGATAAGTTAAGTCCCAGCGAGTAAAGACGGGTACCCAGACCACCGGTTTCGGGATCACCATATTCCCAGTCTTTGGCCCATGTAGCAACATTGCGTACAGTACCGGATATTTTCACACGCTCAATGCCCCATTTCTGTGTCAGTTTTCTAGGCAGTGTATATCCTACAGCAATATTTTCCAAACGGATGAAGGAGCGATTATACAGCATACCGGGTTTCTTGGCACCATCAGGACCATTGGCATCGATTCTTCCGTACTTATTAGTCGGATTGTCGATGGTCCAATACTCTTTAGCTTGCAAACAGGCAGCAGCGTATGACATGCGACCACCATCATCGTCATTATTTAAGTAGTTGGTAGAAAGAGCCTTATGACCCATACGGGAGTAGATATTGATGGAAACGGTTAAATCTTTCCAAAGTACGAATTCGTTACGCAATGACCAGTTAATGGGAGGTGTGGTTGTTCCCAGAAACTGCTTGTCGTCATCGTTATAGACGATAGTTTGCACACTGCCATCAGCGTTATAGATATCGTTCTCCGGATTGTTCCATACCTTCGGGTCGCCCGGCTGCTGCTTGTATTTGGCTGCCTCTTTCCATTCATCGTTCTGCCAAATGCCGATCACTTTATAGTCCCATATTTGGTTGATGGGTTTTCCGATGAACCAACCGTTAGCAGTATAGTCAGATTCCTTTTGCCCGATTACATTACTATTAGCATCCAATACGTTTTCGTATTCATAAAACAGGTGCTTGATTTTATTCTTATTATAGGAGAAGTTGAACGTTGTATTCCATTCAAAATTCTTTTGCTTGATGTTTACCGTATTCAAGGAGAATTCAAAACCAGTATTGTTAACTTGCCCCAAATTGGTAGTAATATTGTTGAAACCGGTAAAAACTGGCAATGGTTGTGACATAATCATGTCGTTGGTATTCATCGTATAAAATTCCATTGTACCGGTAATACGATCATTTAGGAAACCAAAATCCAAGGCAAAATTCCACGATTTTGTCTTCTCCCATTGCAAGGTAGGATTTGCCATACGGCTTGCCATTAGATAGCGCATTAATTCTACTTCACCAGTAGATGTAAGATAACCCATATAATCGCCACTACCTGCACTAAGATTTGCCAATGCCGTGTAAGGATCCGCCAATGAACGATTACCGTTACTACCATAGGAAGCACGTAACTTACCACTGCTCATCACATTCTTGATTTTTTGGAAAAACTTTTCGTTAGAGAAAGTCCATGCAACAGCTACAGAAGGGAACCAAGCATAAGGATTGGTAGAACCGAATGCAGAATAACCATCGCGGCGGATAGATGTGGTCAGCATATAACGGTCATCATAGGAATAGAACAGACGGCCTAATAAACCGTCAGCAGTCTCATGCGAGTCAGTGGTTGAATAGGAACTGCTCTCTTTAGAACCATTCTGTGTATTATGGAATCCCAATGCATCTGAAGGCTGAATGTTGCGTGCCTCAATGCGGTCGGACCAACGTTGGCGTTCCTCTGCTTCTTGAGCTAAAGTTACAATAAAGTGATGCTTTTTATCAAAAATTTTGTCCCAAGTGATAGTGTTGTTCAATGACCAATCAAAACGTTTGGCATGTTCACGATCGGCACCACGATTGTTAGGATTGCTACCTGGCAGGTCTGCTGACATGAAATAGCGCTCATAGAAAAATTGATAACGCGGTGCAACATTGAACTGATAGGTGATGCCAAAAGGCAGTTTTACTTTAGCGTTAAAGATAGAATTCAGCACCGTATATCCTTTTTCCAGATCTAAATATTGTTTTTGGAAATCATAATTATAACCGCGCTGTGAATAAGTTTCGTCATTCGGATATTGAATAGGATTCCCATCTTCATCGGCATAATCCGCGTAAGGACTATTACGCATGAATTGACCTTCGTCCATGTCAATACTGCCATCAGTACGATCTTGGAAATTGACATTGGCTCCTATCTCGAACCAATTAGTTACTTTGGCATTCAATTTCATATTGGCACGAACAGCACGATAGGTATCATCAATCAAGGCGCCTTCGTTACGCAGATAGCCCAAAGAGAAGTAATAATCCACTTTCTCAGAAGCACCGCTGACACTGGCATTGTAGTCCTGATTGAAACCCAAACGAAAGGCTTTGTCCTCCCAATCCACAGTCTTGCCTGACAGAATATTTTCAAGCACATTACCTGTGAATCCCAAACGCTTTGCCCAAATGCTCAAATCGCTTTCTCCAGATTCGTTGCTAGTATAACCTCTCCAAATATCCAAATCAATATTCGTCAACTTATCGGGATTCGTATAATAGTCATCCATACCTTTATATACACCAATTTGGTAGTCGTCCCAATTACCTTCTGCATTAGCTCCGTAAGTACTTTTAGCTTTCCAGTCTGCATAATGCTGCAAATATGCAGAAGGACTAAATCGTTCACGGTAAGCGCTTCGTTGTGTCAGACCAATATTTGTGCTGACGTTTACTACCGGTTTACCTCTCTTTCCTTTTTTAGTCGTAATGATAATAACACCATTGGCTGCTTTGGCACCATACACAGCTGCCGCAGAAGCATCCTTCAATACATCAATCTGACCAATATCGTCAGGATTGATTTCAGAAAGTTCGCCATAGAACATCATACCATCTAATATTAACAAGGGTGAGTTGTGATTACCATCCGTATAAACAGAACGTTGACCGCGGATATTCATGGAACCACCACCCTTGGCATCAGCATTGTAACCTATGGCCAAACCTGGTGTACCACGAAGAATATCTTGTACAGTTTTGGGATTTTCATTAGCTATTTTATCCGGACGCACCTGTATTACAGATCCGGTAAGGTCTTTCTTACGCATGGTACCATAACCAACTACCACAACCTCTTCCAAGGCTTGGGCATCGTCTTTTAACATAATTTTAAGTGGTTGTCCTCTAAATACCACTTCCTGCGTCTGCATTCCAATATAAGAAACAATCAATGTTTCCCCCGTTTTACCTTTTATAGAAAAATTCCCATCAACATCGGTTATGGTTCCTGTAGTAGTTCCTTTTACCATAATAGTCACCCCCAATAGAGGATCATTGTTCGCATCTATGACAGTCCCTTTTATCATCATATTCTGGGCATATATAACATGTGCGAACATACAACAAAATAAAAATAAAACTTTTTTGACCATGTTTAACATTTTATTAGATTAAAAGTTTACAGAGGATTTTATCCCATATAAATAACTCATAGTTTTGCAAAATGCAAAAGAAGTAGAATGAAAAAAATCATTTTATTATACCATAGGCGTATTAAATTAAGTTTAACATTATGTCAAAAAACAAGATTATTATCTCTAAAATATATAAAGAGAAATCCAAAATACTTTTTTCATTTATCCTTCAAACAATCCTTTTAATTCAACTATACCCCAATAAAAATTCTTATTATCACAATCTCTATCTTTACCTTTTTCATTCATGTCATGAAGATTATTATCTTCTATTAATTGAGTTCTGTCCTGTTGAAAACCTTATATTTATCCTTTTGGATGAGACAAAAGTAGAAAAATCGACCAAATTATAATACTACAAACAAACCAATTAATGGAAAATTAGTCCCAAACTAATTTAAGAATTAAAAAGATCCTTTAGGATAAGCTCTAATGCCTATTTGGGCTATATAAATGAATCCAACATAGATACCCAACAAGTTAACTATTATGGATTATTCTTTCTTCTATTGAACAAATTGTTTCTTCTTTAATTCATTAACCAATCAAGCTCTGATCTCTCCATTCATTATTAATATGAGATAAAACACTTATTTATATAAAGTCATAATAATCTTTGAAAAAAGACCTTTGCATGAATTATACCTCAAGCTTATGTTGGAGTTCATCTTTAGACAACTTCGCTCTTCTTCCCAGTCGAACGCGTCAAGTTCCTCCATGTACAAGTTGATATGTTCGTCTAAACGTCTGATGCGGTCATCCAATTTGTTAAGCGTAAAATTGTTGTCCTTAGCATTGACTGCCTTGAGCTTGCTACCATCTATAGAGATATAAGACTTTAAGAAAAGCTTTAGTCCCATACAGAGCTTGTTGAACTTCTTGAATACCTTTGTTATGCTGTCTTTGTTATCTTTACGACAGTCGAATATGGTACGAAAATCCGGATACAGTTTACCAAGTAGCCACATGACCTCCAGGTTACACTTGCATTCACGTGCTAATTTTCTTGATGAACGGATTTGATAAAAGTAACCATAGATATACAGTTTCAAAAGATCGCGAGGATCATAACCGGGTATACCTGTACCTTTGGGGATACTTTGGACAAAGTCAAGGGGGGGCATGTCCAGACTATCTACAAATACATCAAACAAACGCACAGAGGCATCACCTCCACATATTCATCTATGCAGTCGGGAAAAATACTTCTTGTCTGCGGTCTTCGCTTTTTTGTATGTCATAAGCATGGCCTTTATTTGCTTTCAAGGTACAAAAAGTAGTGAGACTACATAGAATATAGTGTTAAACCATGCTATAAAAATGGGAAATCTTCATACTTACTACTGCAGACTTGTCGGCCTATAAGTTTTTCGGACAGCCTCCCCAGTTCTACTATGATCCAATACAAAAAGGAAGACTATGAGCCTTGTGTACAAAAATAAACATACTGATCAGAAAAAGATAGAACATATAGTCCAATAAAAGCAACAATTTATTCATTTACAAAATAGAATCCTGATTATTAAACTGTGCTTGTGGAAAAACTAAGTCCCTTCTCCGAAAAAAGTAATATCTTTGAGTGCATAAATTAATTCGTCCGGCTATAGGCATTCTTTCGTCCGGCTATAGGCAAACGCAACGTCGCCTATAGGCAAACTTGCGTCCGGCTATAGGCGGACGAATTAATTTATGAAGAGAAAGAAATTATCTGTAGAACAAGAAAAATATAAAGTAACTATGAGCGTTTATTACGATTTATACACGAGTGGTAATCCACAGAAAAAGGAGGAGCAACAGGCACTTTATGCACGTGTTATTCCGTCAGGCACCATTAATGCCGATAAGTTCGTTGAACTAGTATCCAAATCCAACGGCTTCAGTCCAGCCACAATAGAAGGTTGCCTGCAAGCCGTCAGTGATGAGCTACAACACTGGCTCGCGCAAGGCTGGACCGTAGAAGTCGGGGAAATCGGACATTTCTCCCTATCACTGACATGTGACCGTCCGGTGATAGAGAAGAAAGAAATTCGTTCTCCTTCCATCCATTTAAATAAGGTGAACCTGCGCATTAACAAAAAGTTTCGTGAGAGTCTGGAACCATTGCAACTGGAACGCATAGAGTCACCCTATCGTACTAATAACGATTCCAACGAAGAAAGATGCCGTACCCTCCTGATACAACATCTGGACAAACATGGCTGTATCACCCGTACCGATTTCATGAGATTGGCAGAAATCAGCCGCAACAAAGCAATTGAACTACTCAATAAGTTTTTGAAAGAAGAGATAATCCGGAAGTATGGAGGAGGAAAAACTGTCGTATATCTAAAGAAGTAGTTTTTCTAATAGTACTATCACACTACAAGGCAAGCTTATAGCGAAAAAAACGTTCATTATCAACAATATACGAATTATTAATTATTTGTTTAACGCACTTTCGAAAAATAACTTGCACAGTAATTTCAGATGCCATATCTTTGCATCGTGATCACAAAACAGAAACTCGATTTATAAACTATTTAAAAAACTAAAATTAAATTATGGCACTGAAATATGTAGTCAAAAAAACAACCTTTGGTTTCGACGATACCAAAGCAGAAAAATATGTAGCGCGTCCGTTCAATGTAGTCAACGTTGATTTTAAGATGCTGTGCGATCAGGTAACCAAAGTAGGATTCGTTCCACGCGGTACAGTAAAAGCCGTCCTTGACGGACTCATTGATTCTCTGATAACGTATATGGAAATCGGAGCATCCGTCAACTTGGGGGAATTTGGAACTTTCCGTCCTTCCTTCGGATGCAAAAGCCAAGAAAACGCAGAGGAAGTCACTACGGAAACATTGAAAAACCGTAAAATCATCTTTACTCCGGGGGAGTTGCTGAAAAATATGATAAAGTCTGTCAGCATTCAGAAACTGGATGTAACCAGAAACAGCAGTTCTGCTCCTTCAGGTGGTGGTGAAGAAGGCGGAGGAAACGAAGGCGGTAATGACGGCGGTGATGAAGCACCGGACCCGACAGTATAAGGAATCATTTTATATTGTTATATTTAGAGAAAGAGGATGTCTCCAATCAGTGGGGACATCCTCTCCTTTTATACAACTTATACAACAGAATATATCTGTTTTTTACTTATTGTTCAGCAAAGCATAAGCACACCACAAGATAGGTGCCTGTCCATGATAATCTCCGGCAATGCGAGGACGGTCCATATAATATTGCTTACTGTTTTTCTTTCCCGTTCCGATACAAACTTCGGTAAGGTCATTTTTATCGTCTATATAATTGCACAGGCCCAACCAGGCTCTGCGTGCAACGGGAGCAAATTCTTCTTTATCCAACCATCCGTTCTGAACACCCAAGATCATAGCATAGGTAAACATTGCAGATCCGGATGTTTCAGTCCAAAAGTCGGGCTGGTCTATCAGCTGATTCCACAATCCGTCCTTGTTCACATATTTCTTCAGATTGTTCATCATCAAAAGATAGCCTTTCATTATCCGGTCTCTATTCGGATCATTTTTCGGCAGGTTGAACAGTAGCTCTGTCATACCCACAGCCATCCAGCCATCTCCGCGTCCCCAATAGTAAGGCACATCCGGTGCATGGTAGAAAAGGCCGTTAGGGTGTTGCAATTCGTCCAGATACAGAACCATTTCTTTGGCAGCCCTATTGATGTATTTAGGATCACCGGTAGCCTTATAAGCCTCAGACTGCACGATAGTAATCATATACATATCGTCAATCCAAAGACGAGTTTGCCAGGAATATCCCTTTTTATCCCATTTGCGTTCTTCTTCATTCGCATTGGCAGGAAGCTCCCATTGAGTGTCGGCGTAAGGCAATCCGAGGTCCAGATAACGTTTATCCTTCGTTATATTATAAAATCTGAGAGGCAGACAACCAAACATATTCTGGTCTACGTGTATGGGTGGAGGAAGGAGTTCTTTTTCCAGGTGGAACAATAGTTCGAAACGATTTCTCAATAGCTTGATCAGCTCTTTGTTATTCGTCAATTCTGCAAAACGGAGAGCTCCGTACCATGTACATACTTCAGCATAATGTATTCCTCTATCAAAATATAGCTGATGTTTAGTTTCCATCAAGCGTCTGCTCAATTTATTACCAACAGTCTTAGGATCTGCTTTTACAGGAAAATCTCCAAAATAATTTTGAGCAGTAGCAATACTGGTTGTACAGAAAGCAGCCAGTAACAATACACAAATTAAATAATAGTTCTTTTTCATCATTACAATTGTTTCTATATAATTAATTATTCACGTTATTATCAGATTACAATCCCGCCACCGGTATCCAGCGGCTTATAGAAGACACATCACTGACTGCTTCCTCTTCTTTATTGTCGGTAATAGAGAAATTGACCAATACCTGTCCCGAAGAAATAGTCAGGCTGGAACGGGGGACAGAGATTTCGGCAATATAACCATAGTTGTCAATACGATCTTCATTGGTGTCATTGCACACATAAGTTTTCACTTCTACCCCCATCTCCGCATTGTTCCACTTGCCGGCATAAGTTTCGGTACTTTTCAATCCATCCATTGATACTTGTATCCGTTTAGCACCGTTCGTCAAACTTTTACTATCATCCGGAGAGAGATAAACAGTAGCATAATCACCTCTCAGCAAGCTCCGGTCAAGTACTTCCACCAGGAAATATACATTCTTGTCATCACACGAACAGCGGAGAGTTCCCTGCACTTGCGATTTTTCTCCGACAAAAAGCGCATGATCCGTATTCACCCATTCCTTATTGTTGCCATCCACCTTTACGTTACGGCGTACTGCATTGATACGATGATTAAGAATAAATTGTGATAACATGATTGTTCCATTAGAAGTATCAGGCATCGCTCCCACCAATTGATGCGGATTTACCAAATTCAACGTTCCCCAATACCCCTTACCTGAAAACGGTGAATAAGCACTTCCAAAATTACGCGCTTTGGCATCCCCCATTTTCATATAGAAAGTAGAAGATTTGTTATACGAAAGCACAGTCTCACCCGATGGAAACTGAGATAAATATGGAGCGCTGCCTAAAAAAGACAAATTGTCGCTATCAGCCGGTCCTTCCTGATCCGCATCAAGATGATCCCATTCACCATCTTCGCCGGAATAAGCCAGTGATATATAATATGTTCCACGGTTATTAGTCTCTACAGCGGCCGCCAGTTCATTACTACCTTTAAGTTGAATAACAGACGGCATCTGATGATTGAAGTATGTTTTTCCGTCTTGTTCCCACTTCATTCGTATCACATAGTAAGGGATACTTCCAAATGAAGGCGTCCACGTTTGACCGCCATCTCTGGATATGACCATTGCAGTTCCGGTGTCTTTGCCTTCAATACCCGTACGGCTACTGTCCGTGAAATAGCAATGGATTTCTCCCGAGGACAATTCCAGCAAATACGGCTCCCAGTTGACACCTTGATACACTGAGACCGGTTCACTCCACGTAACGCCATTATCGGTACTACGTCTCATTTCAATACCTGCATCATTAGGTAAGTCTCTATACCCATTATTAGCCCTATAGGAGGCTACGGCCAGAATATCTCCGTTGGAAAGTACCAGCCCATCACAATTTGAATAACGCCGGTCATTCTTTTCACCTTTACTGTCGATAATACTGTAATTTGTAAACAGCTTGCCTTTATAACTCCATGTTTTAAAGTCCGTACTGGTCGCATAAGAACAACTGGCACCAATCTGATTGTTGTGATAGAACATGATATAACCATCATTAGCCAATTTCTTAACCCGTACATAATTAGGTTTGGCAGATTTTAGTACACTCTCTCCCAATTGTGAATACGTCCGAAAGTTCATCTTCAAGGACGAACGCGAAGTAACATCAGCGTGCGAATTAATCACCGGGACACCTTGATTGAGTTTGTCGACAGGAGTAATATGAGCAACAAATGGTTGTTCCGGTTCTTCTTGATCGCCCTTATTACCAGTTCCGCCACCATCACCTCCCTTATGATCCAATGCATCCTCTCCACCACCTCCACAGGCCATGGCTGTAGCGCAGAAAATAACCAACAATACAGCTGTTTTCAATAATCCTTTCATAGTACTATTTTTGAGTAGTGATTAAATATGATATTTACGATACATTCTCTTGGCTGTTTCCACCGGATCAACACCAGTCTCAAGCACATACTTATTATGTGCATTCACCCATGCCTTCTCCGCTTGAAACGAGTCCGGAACAGTAAGTGAACGTCCTTCCAATGTACCTTTAAGATAAGCGATGTAATTAGTCCAGCGAGGCAGATAATAATCCTTCAACAGTCCGCCCCATTCCTTGTGGGCATAGTCGCGCACCGGACTAAGCGTCTCCGTCCATGTCCCGATCAGCATACGGGCATTGTGCTCATACAAATCCTGCAATTCAGGCTGTTTTGACTTCGAACGGGCCATATCCAGCCAGCGTCCCACGAAGAAGCATTCGTGGGTGGACAGTAACTCATTTTGATCCCTAATCAGCTGCAGAAACCTCTCCGACCAGTAATCAAACTGTTTCGTATCTTTCGCCCGATAAGCATCCACCAGATTGTAATATGCTTCCCGCCCTAAATCCGCAAGATACTGACGAACGAAATCGACTGCATCATACTGATAAGTTGACGTCTGCTTCAGACGGTCTGCACTTTGCAAGAATAATCCTACTCCCTGGGCAAAGAGCTCCGGATCATAGAAAATCCGGCATTGACTCCAGGCAGAAGCCGTGATTTTATCTCTTTTCAAGCTGGGAGGGGCACAAAAGACCGACTCTGACGGACGGCGATGACCGGTATAAGTACCATAAGCTGTACGGTGGAAAATAGTCCACGCCTCTTTCAGATTTTCATCTTCCACACCATAACGACGCACTGAATACTCTTTCAACCAGACATCCAGATTCAAATGCTCCGAACGCCAGCGCATTTCATTCAACAAATCAAATACTACCGGATTCACCTCGATGCCTTCCGGGGTAGAGCTGGTTCCTTTCATGCTCGGTGATGCCGCCGAATCCTTCTGACCATCTACCGGACCGGTAGCTATAGCGTCCAGACGCCCGTGCAGACCAATGTTACCTCCATAATTGGAAATATGCGACCATAACCACGGGAAGCCATCAAAGCCCTTGCGCTTCCGCCAGTTATCCCAAAACTCGGCAGCAAGATCAACGATCAGCGTATTCTTTCTGTCGAGTCCTGCCAGCAATTCCTTTTTCGGATTTCCCAACCATGCCTGAATCACCCACGTCGCATCCGGATTATATCGTTTCATGGCCGTCTGTACCCGGCGAGCGGCATCTGTTACGTCAATGCCCCCGGTCTTTCCACCTTCGTGAAAGAGATCACCGCCAAACAAGTCCGCTTTCCCATAAAGCTTCTCATATTCAGCATACCACACCTTTGCCATTTTTTCAAACAACGGATCGGCAGGATCGAGCACAGGAGGACGTTGAAGCGAGTTCCACAGTCCCTGTTCCACCAAGCGGGCTTCCGGATATTTTTCTTTCAACGAAGAAGGAACCATCCCAAAAAATCCCTGAAAAACAGGCTTCATCCCATATTCACGCATACGGGCAAGTATTTTCTTCTGTAAGACTATCTGCTCCTTAAACCATTCATCGGGCAACGGACCACCGATATTCTCAAGATTACCCATCAGCAACCAACCGAAATAAGCCGGTCCACACAAGAACTCCTTTACTTCCGGAAGCGTATACCCGAATTTCAACAGCGTATTCCGCCATACAGCCTCCGCCCCAACCATAGCCATCGGCATATTGATACCGCTCAAAGCCATCAGATCTATTTCACGTTCCCAACGTTTCCAGTCCCAAAAGGCCGTGGTATAACTAAATGTGCAATAATTCATGTAAAAATTATCGGATAGTTTAGTCGCATGACGTTCTTTCACCTGTGGCAGATCAACAGGCAATTGAGGTAACTGGTCTCCACAGAAAGAGACATGGGCATGACAGTAATACTTCAGATACCAGTTAATGCCAAAGGCGGCACTTACATAATTGTTGGCACGCACTGTGACTTTGCGCCCGCCACCATACAGTTCAAAATAGTCGCCTTCATCAGAAGAAGAACAGATCTCAATCTTAAACCGGTCGGAAAGCCCTTCCTGAAGACGTTCCAACATTTGCTTTACCGGATTAGCAGCCTCAACAATCGCAGCAAAGAGCAGGAAGACTAAAAGTAAAAAGTGTTTTTTCATGGTTAACCCTATCACCCATGGTCATATACAACCATGGCAATCTTTAACTACATATTCATCAAACAACTCTATTTTCTTGTCGGTTGTGGTCCAAAGTAGGAACGTTTCATTCCTCCAAAGTCCAATACAATCTTTTGCAATACAGTTCCGGCATCTCCACAGATTATTTTCACGGTATGCTTACCCGGCTTGTCGATATGCAAAGTTGTTTTATTGATTCTACAGTTCTTCAATACGCTCTCATACCAGATTTGCGCATATTCAAAAGAAGATGTAGACGGATTCAAAACCGGTCCTTCGTCAATACATACACCATATTTGGTTTCGATATTCGTTGCTTCGTGTCCGGCATAGCCTCTGTCCTTGCTTGTCACGAATGTAGGCAACACATATGTATAGACATCAACCGAACCTTGCTCGAAAGTATAGAAGTCATACTCCAGACGTGGTGTGCTACGTCCTGCAGTACGTTGTGGGGCAGCCGTCGGATCACCCAACTGAATAGCCGTATTCTCTATCCCCAGATTAGGAATGGTTCTCATCTTGATCGCCTTATTTTCCACTTTCCGGTGGAAACTTGCCGCATCGATAGAGACATATCCGTTATGTTCCACAAATAAAGTATCCATTTCGGCAAGGGATGGAGAAGAAGGATTGAATACAGAGATGTAAACATTCTCTTTCTCGCCCCGGTCGGAAGTAATTTCCAATACCCCGAATACTTTCTCTCCAACCGGTACTTTTGCCCAGTCTACCGATACTTCGATACGTTCCTCCGTAGCCGTTTCGCCTGCCTTCTTGCTCAATAAAATCCAGTTGTCCGTAACAGATGCCTTCCATTTCAACGGGCTTGCCCCTTTATTGAAAACATCCACATAATATGACTGACGCAGGTAAGTATTGAAACAAGGCAAGGAGTGGAAACTCTTCAGACCTTTCAGCACATCTTCTCCCTCTGCCATTACGCCCAGTGTAGCGTCAGATGCCAGTGAAGTCTTTCTTAATGCCGGAAGTTCAAAGTAAGCAGCGGCAAATCCCTGTTTCATTGTCATTACATGATCCCATTTGCCACCGAGCAGCGAATTATATCCTTGGGTAATGACTTGCAGACTATCATAACAAGCCTTCACTTTTTTCTCCAATTCGCTGGTAGACGCTCTTTGCTGAATGGAGTACCAACGGTTTCTCTGTCCGTCCAGTATCATTCTGTTCAGCAACTCACATCCTTTCACCGGATAATACAATGACTGGTAGAAGCAGGCCTTTTTCTCTTCCGGCAGCTTATTCAGAATCTTCTCTGTAATGCTTCCGATCCGGCGGTATTCACTCAGGCGTGAATCCACTTCCCTGTAATTCGCCAAGGAGAAATCAGTATCTGTATTCCGTTCTCTTCCATGCTTATCGGTAGCCCACTGATAGCCCCATCCCATAAACTCCGGTCTGCGGGCAAAAGCCAGTTTGTAGAATGAGTTGATCACATCCTGATACTCATTGCGGTATTCGTCACCCAGCATACCACACAACCATTCCGTGCGATAAGTAGCCGCTCTGTCAAAATTGAAAGAATCGATATCATAAGCCATCGACAGGAAGAAATCTACAGCAAACTCACATGATTTGATATCACCGGCATTGAGCAGCCAGATCCGGTCTGCCGTCATGTCATAAGCCTTGCGAAGTTCTTCGTACATCAGCGTGGGTGAAGTGGTGTTCATCCAAAGATGATCGTGAGGCTTGCCCAGATAGGAAGAATGATAATAAACACCCGAACGTCCCGAACGCTTCTGTTCTTTCGGACTGCTCAGACGCTTCATATAGCCATAGTTGTCGTCTGGCCATATAATCGTAACATCATCCGGCAGTTCCAGTCCCTCGTCGTATACATCCAGCACCTCTTTATAAGGAGTAAAGGCTTGCGGGATATCTTCGCCACGCTTACCCGTCGCATCAATCAGCATCTTTCTTTGTGCCATCAATGCATCTTGGAGCATCTGTTTTCTATCCGCCATATCATTGCTCGCATTCATCGCTCTGTCATGCAATCCGCGCAGAGCCAGAGTGTACACATTCTCAAAAGGAGCACATTCATTCGCACGTGCTCTCAGCACACTGTCTACTCCCGCTCTATTGTTGATGTAATCCCATTCGCCCATCTTGTCACGTTTCCACTCGCTTGCCGTGTTGAACAACAGCGGTTCGCAGTGAGAAGACCCCATCACGATGGCGAAACTATCTGCTACCAATCTATTCTCCGGTATACGATGAAATGCCATAGACGCATCGTGCATGGCCGGACACAGATAATTTGCCTGAAGACGGAGCAGTAACTCACAAATCTGCGCGTATGTTTTCGGTCCGAAGTTTCCACGTTCTTTCTCATAATTGTTCTTTGACCAGCGATAAAGTCCCCAGTCTTCGTCATTGATAAAGATACCTCTGAACTTGACAGCAGGTTCTTTTGAAATGAATTTATGAACGTTGACAGCCAGTTTTTTCTGTTGTTTTATCGGAGCATCGGCCCACCAGTACCAGGGAGACACACCTATCGCTTTAGATATGGAGAGAAGTCCGTAAGCCGTACCACGCCTGTCACTACCAGCTACGACAATGGCTTTCTTAATACCCGGTGCAGGATTATCAACCGTTTCTATCATATAACGTTCCCATCCACCGGTGATGGGAGTTGTGTCTATCTTCTTTTGGGCTACCAGCGCATTGATCCATGCGCTTTTTCCGACAGTTCCCACGATGATGGCATAACGAGCCGAGACATCACCCGGATTACTTGCTTGTGTTTTCAGGTCCTGTCCCGTCACACGACGAACGTCGTCTGCAAATAAAGTCACACTCTTACGAACGACAGTTTCATCCTTGCCATCAAAACAAACAACGACATTGGCAGCCGGTGAAACGATGGGAAAACTGTTTTTACCAGCGTTCTTATCCAATAATACTTGTGCTTCTGTTGATACAAGGCTACAGCAAAACAGCCCTACTAATAAAATCTTATTTTTCATATAAAAGTTAGATTGATAATCGACGCTACAAAGAAAACCAAAAATCAACAGAAGTAATAAAAGAAATAGACCGATAAATGGAATAATATGGTCAAAAGACCATTCCAGACGTGTTTTATCGCCAGAAAGAAGAAATAATGCGGTCGATTAATAACCAATAAGGAAGTGATTGACAAGTAAAGGGCGGAGACTGGCAAGCAACGTTTCACGCTGTTCCGGACCGGCGGCAAACAGAGCGGTAGACAGTATCTCTCCGACAGCCCCATTCTTTGTTACAACCGCTATCTGCCTGAGACCTTCAACAAAGTTGCCATTTTGAGGAGAAATAATATGCCTGCGCCCCTCCGACTCGTTTCCGGAAGTAGTGAGGCATTCATTATAAAGGAGTATACTTTGAGACTCCCCGGTCTTTTCCGTCTCCGACTGGTTGCCAAAGTTAACTTTCCATCCCGTTCCGGCCGGATGGTTGCCTAAAGCAAGTACAGAACTGTTTCCCATATTGATCAACGCATTTTCTATAGAACAGGAGTGCAATATGTCTCTGATTGTCTCCAAGGCATATCCTTTCAGAAATCCTGAAAGGTTGATCGTTATCCCCGGTTGCCGGTAAAAAATACTTTGTTCTTCTGCCGACAAACATACCGAATGAATAGTATCCTGATTATAATTCTCCGAATGAACTGTCACATCGAAGCATCCCGATGTTTTCTCGTGATATTCCAGACACAGATCAACCATTGCATAAAGTTGACTGCTAAGAACTACCGGAGATACAGAAGCGGTCCGGTTGACGACAGCCAGTTCGCTGGCAGGATCATAATAGTTGGCTGTCTTCTCCAGGCAGCTTAAAGCTTCATGAATACGTTCAGCAACAGACAGCAGTTCTTCTTCTGATTTCTGACTGCACAAAAGAATATCTACGCGTGTATGCATAGACGGGAACCAGACGTAAAGTAATCCGTCGCCCTCATGGGATGGTCTGTACAAATGTTGAATGGCAGTCTTCATCTATCAAAAAAGAAAGGAGCTGTGCTCGAAGCAGCATTCATCAACAAAATGAGATTTCCGGCACAACTCCTCTTCTACAATATATTCTTATTTCAATTCTTTAATCTTCACGTTCTTGAACCATACTTCATCTCCGTGGTCTTGCAGAAGGATGTTACCTTCAATAATATTTCCAAAGTTAGGCCAGTTCTTATACTTGCTATAAGCTACCAGTGCATTCCACATTTCATTGTTACGGTCATACTCAATCAGTTTCTCTCCATTCAGCCAGTGCTCTACATGGTTGCCTTTGACGATGATCATAGCAGTATTGAACTCTTTCTTATGGAAAGGTTTATTCTTAGGAGCCGGAATCAGGTCATACAATGAACCCAATTGTCTGTTGCCTTTCACGCCAAGTTTAGCATCCGGATGCTTGTCATCGTCCAGAATCTGGAACTCGCAACCGATAGCAGAACCGGCACCCTTATTCATTTCAGGATTAACGAAATACTTGATTCCGCTGTTTGCACCTTCAGTGATCTTGAAATCTACAGTCAGGATAAAGTCCTTATAGGTACGGGTAGTTACGATGTCACCACCGTTGGCAGATTCTGCACCGCCACTTTTTACTACCTTAAGGATGCCGTCTTCCATCTTCCAGCCTTTGGCAGGGAAAGTAGAAAGTTTCGCTCCTCTCCAGCCTTCGTTAGTCTTGCCGTCCCACAACAATGCCCAGCCTTCTTTCTTCTCACGTGGAGAGAGTGTGTTAGGAATCAGATTTCTTTCGGGTGCAGCCTGACATTCCGGTGTCTGATAACGTTCTACGTCTGTCGTACAGATACGGATATTCTTCCAGCTTACTGTCTTGCCTTCGTCAGCAGCGTTGCCGATAGCGTGTACCTGCAAGGCGATAAATCCGACAGGAGTCATATCGTCCCAGATATTAGCACAAGCCACTCCGTTGATCCATGTACGGATAGAGTTGCCTATCGCTTCGATACGGGCCTTATTCCATGCATTGTTCTTGAAAGCCGTACGTGCCGAAGGATTCCAGTTCAAAGAATAAATCCAGTTTCTGCGAGCTTCGTCATAGATACCACCCGACCAGGCACGTTTGGAGGGATCAATCTCGAACTGATAACCGTGTACACGGCCCTTGTTATATTCTTTTTTGCTTTCACTGCGAATCTGTACTCCTGAATTCAAGCCATCATCAACCTTAAAGTCAAACTCAAGGATAAAATCTCCGTAATTCTTGGTGGTTGCCAGGAAGGTATTAGGAGTTCCCATTTTTGATACACCTACAATGGCATCGTCTACGATTTTATACTCAGCCTTGCCGTTCAGTTTTTTCCATCCTTTCAGGTTTTTACCATTGAAAAGCGGTTCCCAATTCTGTGCTGACAAAGAAGCGGCACAGAACAAAAGTAAAGTCAATACGATATTTTTCTTCATTACTTATATTGTTATTATAATCAAACTTTATTCTGTTTTATATTTCCTACCGGTCTTTACAACTTATAAAACTCATCCCAGCCTTTACGCGGCGGAAGTCCGGCCAACATTGAATTAGCAAATTCATTATTGGTAATCTGCTTCGTGCGGGGATCGAAGAATAACTGGGTATTGAGACGTTGCGCCATTACTCCCAGTGAGAATACCTGACTCAAGACACCGTTAATCTCGAACGGTGAACGCGTCTTTTCAATGCCATTACATGCCAGCAAGAAATTCTCGAAGTGATTGGACGGACTTTTAGGCACTTTCGGCAACTTATCTGCCATTTCCTTTGCCTTTTCTTCTGGAATGATAGACAAAGTACTTCCGTGACTACCACCCTTGAAAGTCAGTTCCTTTGAATAAATAATCTTTCCCGGATTCAGTTTGGCAGGAGGAACATCGCCCTGATTAGTCTTGGGAATGTTCGGATCCAGTCCGGAAACACCGTAACCTGCAGGAATAGGAGGAAGATTATCCAGACCGTCATACCAAGTGACATCTACCGGTGGCATTCCTTTGCGCTGCGGGAAACGGAAAAGAATCGTAGAAGAATATGGGAAAAAGTAATCATTGTGTCCTTCCTGATGTGTCAGAGTCACTTCGTAAGGCAAGCCTAGTTCAAGAAACTCGTGAACAGTATCCAATATATGTGCTCCCCAGTCGCCCAAAGCTCCCATACCGAAGTCATACCAGCAACGCCATTCACCCTGATCATACTTATTGCAATATTCATGATAAGGAACAGCTCCCAGCCAGGTATTCCAATCCAAATCCTTCGGGAGTTGCTGGCCTGAAGGTAGTTTATAAATGTTCGTATCCCACTTATGCCAGCGACGCGGATTATTCATGTGAGCAGTAACAGCTGTCACATCCTTGATGATCCCTGCATCCATCCAAGCTTTAAATTGGAAGTAATTTGCTTCCGAGTGTCCCTGATTTCCCACCTGAGTAGCCAGGTTCGGACGTTTAAGGGCAGCCTGCATCAACAGTTCCGCCTCATAGAAAGTACGGGCCAGCGGTTTTTCCACATACACGTGTTTGCCGGAAGCCAGAGCCAGCATACTGATAGGGAAGTGAGAGTGATCAGGAGTAGCAATTGCTACAGCATCAAACTCGTTACCAGCCTTGTCAAACATCTGGCGGAAGTCTCTGAACTGTTTCGCTTTAGGATACATGCCCATCACCTTTCGTGTATGTTTAGCTCCCATGTCTACATCACACAGAGCCACAACCTCTACCATACCCGTACGTGCAAAATCCTGTATAATTTGCTCTCCACGGTTTCCAATGCCAATATAGGCTATTTTTACCTTTTCATTTCTTCCTTTTTTCGATGAAATAGTTTGAGCATTCAGCAGTTCACCGGATCCCAGTGCTAATCCGGCAGAGGCCAGTGACATTGTCTTTAGAAAATCTCTTCGTGTTGTCATAAATTATTCATTGATATTGATTAAGTATATTCGTTCAGGTCTGTTCTCACAGCCTGTTTCTCTTCTTTGTGAATAGCGCTTTCACTCCATAGAAAAGGAGGCGCAGAAGCGCCCATGCGGCATAGAGTACAAAAGCAAAAATGATTATATAGAAAATAGAGGTGATCATCTCCATCATGGATCTGTGATATGTGATGATTGCATAAAGATTCACCAGATTGGCAAGCACAAAACATACAAGTAAAGTGATTATTTCTATTTTCTTCCGTCGTGCGGTCAGGACTGTATCTTTCATACTGTTTCGAGTGTTTTGGATTGATGGTTCAGATAGTCAATTTTGTATTCATCAGGAAAGTAAAGCGTTTTTTCTTCCTCCATAGCCTGGTGGCCCAACAGACAGAGCATACTAGCATAGTAGCCTTCTTCGGCAATTCTTTCCGGTTGTTTTTGTGTTATCACAGCCTCTACGAATGCTTCCAGCAACAAGGAAGTACCGTCACCTTTCGGACGTTCGCCCAAAATAAACTCTCCTGTATTCGCATTGGCAGTTTCCGGTGCCCAGCTTGTACCTGCAAAAGGCAGTGAATCAAACATTTTGTTCTCCCAGTCATTGACCAACTGCAGGAATGCCGGTGCAGGAGCCACACTTTCAAAGTAGTATCGTCCCTTTTCCGGTTCCACCGTTCCGAGATTACCCATAATCTGCTCTTCCAGACCATAGAACTTATTGGAAATAATGGAATCGAATGTCATCTTCACGCCATCATCGAATACATATATACAACTTACATTATCATATACTTCACGTCCGTCCTTCCAATAAGTGATGGCTCCGTGCCCCATTACCTTCTCAGGAAGTTTTTGCAATGCCCAGCTACCTATCTGAAGCTGATGGCAGGCAAGTTCCGTCATTAATCCCTTCGAGAATTCCTTATAGAGACGCCAGTTTATCAGACGCTCCAAACTTGGTGAAGGAACAGAACGTCTCCAGTCGCCATTCCGGTTCCAGAAAGTATGAATTCCGTTGATTTCGCCGAACGTACCCGCATGGATCATTTCCATCGCCTTGATATAGCGCGGATCAAAGAGACGTTGCTGCCCGGTGAAGAAAATTTTTCCGGTGCTGCGATGCTTTTGATATATATGGTAACACTCTTCCATCGTATAACCGATTGACTTTTCGCAGAATACATGTTTCCCGGCATCAAAAGCATCCATCACTATTTTATAGTGAGCACTAAGAGGAGTTGCCACAAGGACGGCATCTATATTCTTATCTTCCAACACCTCCTTATAGTTACCGTATACTTTTGCCTTAGGGGCAAGTTTCAAAGCCTCATCAATCGAAGGCTGATAAATATCGCACAACGCTACAATATCCACCTTCGGATTTTTCACAAGGAAACTCATTAAAAATCGTCCTCTCGAACCGGGACCGATAATTGCCAGACGGCATTTTTCACTAGACGTGTTCGTCACCTCCGAAAATGCAGAAAGCCAGGGACTCGCTGCAAGAAATGCTCCAGCCCCGGCTATTCCCATATTTTTCAGAAAATCTCGTCTACTAATAGGTGTATCTTTCATTATTTAATTTATTAAATTCTCGTATTTTATTTCAGTTTCCGTATCAAGGCTAACTGATTATTCAATCCACAAAGTCCTTCGGCAACACTCCAAACTGCTTCTGAAAACATTTGGCAAAATAGGACGGAGAGTTGAATCCTACCATATAGCAGATTTCAGTTACTCGCCCTTCTCCTTCTTTCAGCAACTGGGCAGCCTTTTTCAAGCGTTCCAAACGAAGATACTCATTCGGGCTCAAATCCAGTACTCCCTTTATCTTACGATAGAAGTTAGAACGACTCATATTCAAACTGTCCGCTATATCATCCATGCTGAACTCCGGATTATTAAGATTAGCCAAAATTACTTCATTCAGTCTCTTGATAAAGTCTTCGTCGGCCTTGGTCAATGCCATGGTGTTGGCTGCCACAAAAGGTGACTGCGCAAAAGTCCGGCGTAGTTTTTCTCTGTTCTGAATGAGGTTAGAGGCACAAGCTTGTAAGTATTCGACAGAGAAAGGCTTCTCGATATAGGCATCTGCGCCCAGCTCCATGCCTTCTATCTTAGACTGGATGTTCGTTTTCGCAGTCAGCAGAATAACAGGGATATGACTATAATTCAAGTCCGATTTAATCGTCTTACAGAGTTCAAAGCCATCCATCACAGGCATGACTACATCACTCACTACCAAATTCACATAATTGCCATCCAACATTTTCAAGGCTTCCGCCCCATTGACTGCCGACAGTACGGCATATTCTTTCGACAACTGGCGGACAACAAAGGCTCGCATATCCGGATTATCCTCCACTACCAGTACTGTAGGGCGATTGTCTTTTTTTTCTCCTTGTTCCACTTCCACCGGAACCTCACTTACAGGTTCCGGTTCCGCTTTTGTTTCCGGAGTCAAAGTAATTGTCATATCCTGAACGATAGGCAATGTCAGGCAGAAGGTATTACTATTTTCTTCTTCCCCCATAGCCAGCGTTCCTTGATGCAGTTCGGCCAATGAGCGTGAAAGAGCCAGTCCGATACCCGTTCCGGTGGTCACTTTTCCGTCTTCTCTCTCGTTGAAACGGACAAAAGGCTGGAATATTTCTTCCCTCATCTCACGAGGGATAATCACTCCGTCATTCACTGTACGGATACGGAATACATTGCTTTCATCCCCCTCGGTCACCTCCAGAGATACGTGTATATAATGTTCCGAATATTTCACGGCATTGTTCAGCAAGTTACTGATAATCTTGGTGAATGCCTCTTGATTGACATGAGCATAAAAATCCGTCTCGGGCAGTTGCAGGGTAAATTCCAGTCCTTTCTGTTTGGCAAGAGAAGTAAACCGCAGGTGGGTTTCTTTCAGCACCTCCGTGATGTTGCATTTAGCAAAGTTCAAACGGAATCCCTGACTTTCCGTCTTGCGGAAGTCTAGTAATTGGTTCGTCAGATTCAGCAAACGTTCCGTATTCTGCTTCATAATATTCAGATCCTCACGCGTCTCCGCATCAACCTTTTTCTTAAGAATAATATTCTCTAGTGGACCTTTAATCAAAGTCAGCGGAGTACGTATCTCGTGAGCTACATTCGTAAAGAAGTCGATCTTTGCATGATAGATCTCGCGTTCCTTTTCCTGCTCGAACTTCTCCATCTGCCTGCGATGCTTATAGTTACTTCGCTGCTTGAAATACCACACAGCATACAGGGAGCAGCCTATGATCAGCAAAACATATACGCAATAAGCCCAGATAGTAAGATAAAAAGGAGGAAGTATACGAACGATCAAAGATACTTCATTTTCGTTCCATACTCCGTCACTGTTAGAAGCTTTCACACGGAAGGTATAATTGCCATACCACAAGTTGGAATAGGATACCACAGGACTCTCTCCAACGGGCAGCCATTCATCATCAAAGCCATCCAACTTATACATGATCTGATTCATTCGCGGAGCCTGGAAATCCAAAGCAGCGACACGAAATGAAAAAGAATTCTGATCAGGCTGAAGAACCAGCTCATCCAAGAAATTAATACTTTTCTTCAGCGGAGACGAAGGATCACCAGGATATACTTCTTTTCCGAACAACAAAAAGTCCGTAATCACAATGGATGGAAGAGACTTATTTTCAGAGAAGTTTTTCGGATTAAAAGCGACAAAGCCGTCAATACTGCCCAGATAAATCGTTCCATCTTCCGTCTCAAAGCTGGAACGATAGTTAAACTGCTCGCCCAACAGACCGTTGGCGGTAGTATATACTTTCATCGCTCCCGTGGCAGGCTGAAAAGACACCAGACCATTATTGGTTGTCAGCCACATAAGGCCTTCTTTATCTTCCACAATCTGATAAACAACATCATTCGGCAATCCGTTACGGGAATCATAGCTAGTAAAAGTTTCTGTTTCGGGATGAAACTTGCAGAAACCTCCACCTTGTGTAGTTAACCAGATTTGTCGGTGAGAATCTTCGAAAATGCTCAATACCTTATCATACGGCAGACTTCTAGGGTTGTTTTCATCGTGCAAGTAATTGGTCCATTTCTTTTCATTGACATTATAGCAATAGGCCCCATTAGCATAGGTCGCCAGCCATAGATTACTGCCGGAATCTTCTTTGATATCATATACAAACTTACCGTTCAGTTCCGGTATCCGGTCAAAATCATCGGTCTGCTTATTATAGCGCAGCAAACCAAACAAAGTACCCAAATAAATATCTCCCGTTGTTGTCTGACAAATAGAAAAAACGCTATTATCTATCAATGAACGTGGCGAATCGGTTTTCTGATATGTTTTCACAATCGCTCCCGTACGTGTATCAATAACTTTCACTCCTTTCGCAAAAGTTCCTACCCAAAGATGATCGCCAATCAGACATAATCCATGAACATTAGTGAACGCATTACTTGGAGTAAAGAAAGAGAAGGTTTTTGTTTTCGGATCAAAGCGGTTCAATCCTCCATCTTCCGTACCGATCCACAAGATCCCCTGATTGTCCTGACAGAACTCACGTACTCTTTTTCCATGCAAACCATTATCTGTCCCTTTCGGATAATACTTTTCAAAGTAAGTATAGAAACGGGGATAGTAGTTCACTCCCCCGAAATAAGAACCAATCCATATGCCTCCTTCACGATCCTTACATAGTGAATAGACCGCATTGTCAGAGAGAGAATATGGATCATTGATTGAACTGCGCAAATGGACATATTTGCCCATTCGAAGGTTATAAATATAAATTCCGGATTCCGCCCCTATCCATAATTCATTATCAGAAGCAACCAGCAAGTTACGACAAAGAACCGGTTCTTCATTTTCATCAACGGAAAGCAAATCATGTAATTTGTTGGAAGTTAGGTTCAACTCCTTTGCCCCACCTCTCAAAGAGCCGATATACAGACAATTATAGGCACCTTTTACAAGAGTAGTTACGACATCGTTCTCGAAAGTTTCCTTATTGTCGACGGGAGAGATGTAGGGTTGAAGTGTTTTCAGACGGTCTTTTGAATAAAAGAGTCCGTCACCATAGCAGCCTATCCAGAGAGTTCCGCTGTTATCAAAGACAAAAGACTGGACATTAGTGGAAATGAAAGGAAAGTTTTTCAAGGTAAAATTCTGAAGTTTCTCTTTCTCCAAATCATAACAAAAGAGTCCCTGAGACTCTACCGCAATCCAGACGCATCCCTGGTCATCTCCCACAATCGCTGTCACAGTGTGTTCTATCTTGGTTTCTTCCGCACTCAGTTCTTCAAAATGCCGGAACGAGTCATTCTCCGGATAATAGATATAGAGTCCCACATCCGTACCTACCCAAATGTTTCCTTCCGCATCCTCATAAAGCGCTGTTATGAAATTATTGCCAATGCTTCTCTGACTGCGACCGTCGTGCTTGAACTGACGAAATGACAAACCATCATACCGGTTCAGTCCGTCCTTTGTTCCAAACCACATAAAGCCCTGTTTATCCTGCAAAATAGCGTTTACTGTATTTTGGGATAATCCATTCTGTACACTTAGGTTTTTGAAATAATAATGCTCATCCATCACTTGTGCATGACAGACGATTTGATAGCATATAAAACTTACCAGGAGTACTAAAGCTTTCTTCATACTATACGTATTTTCTACCTTTTTGTTTTGAGTTATCAAATGTAGGCAAAATTACTGCCTAAAGATAGAAAATATGTCTCAATGAATGAAAGAATAGTCCTATTTTTCTATTCGGATACGCGCATCCACTGCTATAACCGCCTTCTCAGTGGCCAGGAGCGGGTTTATGTCCATTTCTTTGATTTCTGTTGCAAACCGGAGCAAGGTAGACAAACGAACAATAATTTCAGCAAATTTATCCTCGTTTACTCCCTTTTGCCCACGAGTTCCCTGGATAATTTTATAGGCGCGTAAGGAGCGAATCATTGAATAAGCCTCTTCATAAGAAAGGGGCGCCAAGCCGGAAGATACATCTTTCAAAACTTCCACAAAAATGCCCCCCAAACCGCAAAGTACCACGTGCCCGAACTTTTCTTCATATTTTGCACCAATAAAAAGTTCCGTGCCTTTGAGCATAGGTTGAACCATGATCGCTTTTGCATCGGGAATCTGCATCATACGGTCAAATTCAAGTGCCAGATGCTGTTCCCCTTTAATGTTCAGTACTACGCCGCCGACATCCGATTTATGTACAGGACCTACTACTTTGGCTACTACCGGGAATCCACATCGACGGGCAAAATCCACGACTTCCTCCTTTTTATTGGAAACAAATTCATCGACCAATGAAATACCGGCTGCGTGCAGCAATGCCTGCACATAATGAGGTTCGATGTATCCATTCTCCGGGATGGAATCAATGATACGACGGATTCTCGGTACATCGACTCCGAACAGTTCAATCTCAGGCACCGCCGGCTTCGGGGCGTTGACAATGCGGGACAGTGCAGTTCCCAAAGTCACTTCGTCGGAAAAGTTCACGTGTCCTTTGGCAAGGAATGCCGCCACTTCCGCTCCTGCTGTATTGATGGAGGGAAGAACAGGGAATATAGGCTTGTGACAGGTCTGCATCTTTTCATGAAGGACATCGTACATTTCAAACATGGTCACCAGTCCGGGTGTGCCGAAGATAGCCAGGATAGCATCTATATTGTCTAATTTTTCTTCGCAATAGTCAATGCAGATACGCAAATGATCCGGTGTACCGGTGGCAAGGATGTCAATCGGATTTCCTACGGAAGCTCCGGGAAAGAGTTGGGCTTTCAGTTCTTCCGCCAGTTCACCTTCCAGCTTAGGGACATTCAGTCCGCCTTTGCTCAAGGCATCCGTCAGCATTACTCCCGGACCTCCGGCATGAGTAATGATGGCAAAGTTCTTCCCTTTCAGTTCGGGGAGGGTGAAGATACAACCAACGGTAGTCAGCTCTTCGCGGGAAAAGCAACGCACGATTCCGGCTTTACGGAACAGCGCCTCTACAGCCGAATCGGAACTGGCAATCGCTCCTGTATGTGAAGAAGCCGCCCGACTTCCGCTTTCCGAACTTCCTGCTTTTATCGCTGCAATCTTACAACCTTTCCTTATTAATGAAGAGGCATGGAAGAGCAATCTGTCCGGGTTGTGAATACTTTCAATATAGAGTAACTTGATACGGGAATCTTTCTCTGGATCAAAATTCTCGTCCATAAATTGCAGCACATCTTCCACACCAATCTGCTTGGCATTTCCTACCGACCAGACAGAATTGAACTGCAATCCTTTTGTCACCGCACTTTCAAGAATAAAGACCGCCGTAGCACCGGAGCTGGAGATCAGATCGACTCCTTTTGAGTTCAAGTTCGGAATAGGCTGGCTGAAGACGCTATGATGCCATGTATTCATCAGTCCGATGCAGTTCGGACCAATCAGTGAAGCACCATATTTGTTGACAGTTTCCAGTATACGTTCTTCCAACAACGCTCCTTCGCGTGTCTCTTCACCAAATCCGGCAGAGAGTATGATAAATGCCCGCGTCTGCTTCTCGCTTGCCAGTGTCTCTACTATATCTGGACACATCACAGCCGGAACAGCCAACACAGCCAAATCGGTATCAGGCAATTCTTTTACATCTGCAAAGGCAGGAACTCCCTGCACTTCTGTCTCCTTCGGGTTCACAGCCCGGAGTTCTCCCTGATAACCTCCGTTTATCAGATTCTTCAATATAGCGCCACCCGGCTTATGTACATTATTCGAAGCCCCTACTACAACTATACTCTCGGGACGAAGCAACTGGGTTGTTATCATATCATACACTGGTTTTCGTTTAAACTAGGATACAAATATATTCTTTCCTGCGAGAAAAAAGAAAGAAAAAGAGGAGAATTATGGGTGGAAGTTCTTAGAAATATAAAATAAATTCCAGGCTTAATATATAATATAGTAACATTTAGCTAGTTTATGCTTTAACTTAATTTTCACAGAAAGCAAAATTATTATTTTATTCCCAATCATAACTTAATAGTGGTAGCTCTTTGTCGATTTAATTAGAATTTACTAGTTTATGTTTTTCTAATTATAATGTTTTTATTCATAAAACTACCCTAACATAGAGTCTTGTCCTGAATGTTAGGGTAGCCGTCAAATCAAGTTACTTCTATGCTAAAAACAAACAAGAATAACTCAAAACAACCTTTACAACACATTAAGAATGAAGCATATCGACATATCTATTTAATATAAACAAAGTTACAACAACCATTATAATACTTATAATAGTGATCCACTTTATTATTCTTCGCTTTAATGGGGTAAATAATTTATATTTTTTATCCAATAAGACGATTGCTTCTTTTCGAATTAAATAATGGTCTAAAAATAAGAATATCCAAATCACAAAAGTTACTACCATACCTATGACTGGACTTCTATCTTTAAAAAAAAATACCAGTTCGTTTTTTGTACACAACAAATAACTATATCCTATCGTCATAATGAACATTCCCATAATCCAGCCCGCTATCATTAGAGAAAACAATTTAGCATCATTGGCATTTTTTCCTACAGGAGGACAATGAAAAAAACGAAAAATAAGATATACAAAATAATCTATAATATTCATCTATTCTCTTGTATTAAATCCTTTAATAAAGGACGGTTAATAATATAAATTTTAGAAATCATATCGCCCTGTCTGAAAATTAAAAGTGCCCATAATAGGATTCACTCCATTTTTGAGATTCTCTTTTTTTTGATTATAGTTCATCACACTTGTATCATAGTATGATGATCCGACAAAAGAAGCTACACCAACTTGCCAATAGAAAAAACTAATTATACCCATAGAAATATCAATACCATTTCTAACACTAGGATCATTATAAAATAGATATCCAGACATTGCTGTAGAGACTACTCCTACTACGTTACCTAATCCTCTAGCTATTTTTGTTGCATCCTTTGCACCTTTAGCACTATTTACAAGACCTTTGGCTTTTCTAGCCAACTTGGTACCCTCCGGTTGATGAAAAATATTCATTGAAAAATATTTTCCCTTCTTCGTTCTAAAGTAACCCTTTCCAAACGGATGTTCAGTATATTTCAATCCGGCGTGAAGAGCAGCTGCATTTCCCCAAGGAACTAAGAATGTATTTACCAGTGATATTTCCTGAGAATAATTATCCTCAGTTCTTTCTACTTTAGATTCTTTTTCTGGCATATACTCCTGTTTCACTTGTTCCCAAGAAACTTCATTTCCATTTTCATCCTCATATCGATGAGTTTTCCAATTGTAATGTGATACCATTCCTGTCGGATCCGCACGATTAAAAGGATTATTCAGACAATAGGTATAAGGGTTTTCCGAGTATGACATTTCATATAAAGGATCAGTAGCCATAAATCGCCCCAAAATTGGATCATACATCCTAGCCCCGTAATCATACCAATCCAATCCGTTTCTTCTATCCAGTTCCTTGCCATTATACTTATAAGGCTGAACAGATGAATCCGAAGCAAACACCCCTCCGAACGGATAATAATGATTCACTTCTTCTACTGTTCTATCCTGACTGACAACTACCCGATTGTTACCCTGATGATCTCGCAGAAAATAATGGTAAACAGTATCTGATAGGGTAATATATCCTTCTCCTGTTAAGAGTTTATCAAGCACTCCGTTTTCATAGATCGCATTGTCACAGTAGTCAGTGGAAGTAATGACCCCATTTATTATGTGTGTAGTACGAATTTTTGTTCCGTTTGCATCATAAAGAAAGGCGATGCTGTTTCCACCCTCAAACTGTATCCGACTGGGTAAATTTAAACAATTATACTGAATTTCAATCATCTTTTTGTTTAAATCTTGTATTAAATTCCCATTAGAATCATAAGAATATTCTACAGATTGCTTTGCTCCATCTTTAAATTCAGAATTATAATTGGAAACAATACTCGTTACATCGTCGTTTACAGCTTGCAACTGATTACCATTGTAAGTAAGAAAAAGGTTGTCAATCAGACCATAACTATTCTCTGCAGTCTGTCCATAGCGTTTGAGACCCAAGATGTTTCCCATCTTGTCATAACCGGTCACTTTCTCGTTGAAACGATTACAATTATTTACCAAGCCTTCTCCCTCGCCATAAATAGCATCTTTCAGTCGTGAAAGTCCGTCATAAGAGAATCGATAACCACGTGTCGTTGATGCATCATTCTGCCATGTCGTACTACTAACATTTCCATTATAACAAGGAACACCCATACCATCAGTATAGTGCAATTTCTGCCTAAAAAATGGACTATCAATCTCAGTTAACCAACCACGGATATTATAATCATTTGTCGTTATTAATGAATCTGATCCATTTATCCGTATCAAACTATCAAGCCTTCCGATTTCATCAAAACAATAAACAAAATCAGTTGCATCATTTCCAATAATACTCACCTCTCTCGTCAGTCTCCCTGCATGATCATAAACATAGCTTTTTTGAATCTTAGCATCTGTAGCATACTCCTTACAAACGTCTATTGGCTGTCCGCTAAAGTTAAAATTAGATTTATAGACTAAAGTCTTTCCATTCACTGTCGTATGCCGTTCTTGAATAAGATTCCGATAATAATCATAATAATAACTATGATATAGTTTCTGCCCGTTACCCAAGACTAAAGTTATATTTCCTGTCAGCAGATCCTTACAGTGTTGCTCCTGTTGATTATCATACAACCGTCCATATTTAGTATCTTCGACATAAAACAATTCTTTATTAATACCATGCAAAAATTTAAGATAATCGTACGTATCGTAATAATTCACTTGTAATATTTCTAACTTATTAGTAAGAATGCTTTCCGGACATTGAATCCTATAACCATAGTAAGTATTAACACTGTCTAGAGCAAATACTGCGTATATATCCGAAGCATCACAAATTTCACGATTCGGTATAGTTCCACGATACATACCTGTAAGAACTTGACGATCCAATAAGTCCATGCAGAAAAAGCTCCATTCATTGCGTTTTCTTTGTTCTCCATTCTGAGTAAATAAGAGACGGTTATTATGATCATATATTTGTTCAATCCAATCACAATCAGGCATCTTTTTACTTATACAACGATGGCGATAATCATAGCGATATTGATAGGCATACTTGTCCAATATATCTTGAGACATTTCTACTAAATTGTCCACTGCTTTAGGTGGCAATACAAAACAGAGACATCCAAAATCATCATAAACATAGTAAGTATCCAAAGTATCTTTGTCGGCAACGTTTCGAGACAATATCAATTGTCCTTCTTTATCCATAAAACTGTATTTAATATGTCCATCCTCGTCTCTGGTTTCGATGACATCCAACTCATAAGCCAAATAGTGTCCATGTTGCAGTAATTGAGGATTGTCCCGTGTTCCACCTACACCCAGAAACAAACAACAATCTTCGACATTATTAATACGATAATTGTTTTTATTACTATGTCCGGAACTTTGCCATGCTTGTCCGGGACCATAACTCTCTATCACACGATTAAGCGGAGAATCCTCGTATACCGAATAACTGAATGCCGAATCATCCGCATACAAAATGCGAGCGTCTGCAGATACAACTTCTTGTTCAGCAAATGCCCCCGCCTCCTTATTTGTGCAAGCAACAGGCAGCCATTGTTTACTGTCACGTCCCAATCCATCATATTCGTGGTGAATAACTATATCTTGTTTTTTAGGTGAAAATTTATACGATATTTCCTGTACAGGTCTCCCCAAATGATCAAAGTAGTGTATATTATGAACAGCTTTGCTGAGATAAGAGAAATTACTTATCGTATCATTAGATACCATTGGCGTAATTGTCTGAATATAATTCAAACTTATTGTGGGAGAATAATTCTCCATTGGTTCCGGTCCCTCTGGCCCTGGTTGTTCCGATTCTTTGTAACATTTTTCTTCTATGCTAAGTCCAAAACGTCCATTTGTCGCTACCCCTTCGCAAATCAAATAATAAGTCCCAGAAGAAAGTTCAAGTCTGATGTCATCATTTTGTTGAATAGTGAATAATGTTTTTTCTCCTAGTTTCCCCTTCATAAGCGTAAGTTCTAACCCTCCTATCATTTCAAAGTGATGAATCATAATCTGAAGAGAAATGGAATCCTCTGAATGAAGAACAAAAAACATATCATTGGTATCTCTCCCATGATAATTATCTGTATATAAAGTTGTATTACAAGACATATCAAAAGATATGCTACCATCCTTTGATGATTGAGTTATTTGAACTGGTACATCTATGCAGTTTCCTGTATTAACAGAGACTCCTGTTATAGATGTATGAAGATAAATATCTTTATCATACCCAGTCAGATAAATATAATAGATACCAGCTTTAAGCCCCATGTCAGTTATGTTACCATCGTAACTATGTTCCATTTCACATTTCTGTTCATCATATACATACGCCTGTATAAGAGCATTGGATCTAGCTACCACATTAATTGACATTGGTTCATTAAGACATACTCTATAATAAACAGGTAGTTTCCCGGTGAAGCCTACATTATAATGTGCATCCATATCGTAGGAAAAGCAACAACCTTGCGTCCCTAAATCAATAGGACTATCTATTAACATTCCCTCCTGTAACATACTAAAGGTTGTACAAATCTTCCCATTATTCACACCATCCGTCAAAGTACTACCTTCACAAACAAGATCATATTCCCCCATTTCCAAAACCATGCAAATAAAAGCCTGATTTTGTAGAATTATTGCCAGATTTTTTTCCTGTTCACCATCATAGGGAAGTAAGTATTTCTGTATTTCTTTAGTCTCTTCTATTTGTGAGTCATCACGTGCAACGCATATTTCAGTATACATACTGTCCTCTGCTGTCTTTTTCAACAAGTACATAGATGTATTCGATAACTCTGAGCCGACATGATGAACTAGCAATACAGTTGGAGCATTTATCCGAAATCTATAATGCACATCATTATTGGAATTTCCATAACTATCCGATGCTAAAGAAGTTTTAGTATTAGAAATAAAAGACCTCTTAAAATAGCCGTAAGGACTTCCTACATCTATGGATTCAGCATATGCCTGTGTCCCTATCAGTAAATATACCAATAGGAAAAACATAAATTTCAAGTATTTTGTATTCATATTTTCCTCAAGTGTTTATTCATTTACAATGTGATAATTATTTAATTGAAGTATTTCCATTCTACCCTCTTCATTAAGTTGATAAGTCTGAATCAATCTTCCCCTTTTATCATAGGTATAGTAAGTACTCTGACCATTAGGGGCAGTAGAGGTTGTTATGCTATTACGTTGATTACACCAATAAGTAAATACTCTTGCACAAGGTAACTTAATTCGGAAATCATTGTCAAGAATAGGAGTATATGCTGTTAAAGCAGACAAGTCTTCTAGTTTACAACCTAAAACAGAACTCACTTCTTGATAGGTAGCATTTTCTATCCGTGCTCTGGGATTCTGTCCATAGTGACTCCATAAAAAAAACAGTATGTTTTGAGTTGTTCTCCACCTTCTCCAAAATATTCCCATATTTATCATAATAATTATAATCTATCCTTTCAATAGGTTTATAATTTTCATCTAATTGTAGTTCTCGTGCCAAAACATTAAAATACTGACGCCATCCGGAAAGAACCTCCAAAGGACGATAACTAAAATTATAGGATTTAAGTATTTTCCTCCCATGAGAAGTACCCAGATAAAGCTTTCTGTCAGTCGGTAATATTTGAAAGCCACTACTTGTAGAATAATTCCCATACAAATTCCAAGTGATTAAAGAATCTCCATTATTTTTTACCATAACCTGTTCTTTCAGATAACCGTTTTCGCTATAGGAAAAGTATTCCATTTGAACTTTTGCTTCTTCTTGGCTTCCTTGATAAATAACAGTACGTTTACTCACGGGAACGAATGTGCGAAAAGATTCTTGTGCAATATGAGTAAATAATCCAAAGTAGATATCAAGAGGGAAACTAGGTGTAAATATGCACAAACCGTACTTGTCAGAGTTATTATATTGATATTTATACTCTACACATTTTTGCATTTTACCATTTTCATTATAATAAACTTCTTTGGATATTTTCCCGTAACGCTTAATAAGATCTTCTGTAGGATGTGCCACCAAATGTTTCAAGAAGGTTTTATAATTTTCCGCCATCTCATATTCATTTTGGGCACATGATTTTAATGGTGTAAAAAAAGCGTTATCTGTATACCAAGAGAGATTCTGCAGATAGCCTTGAAAATAAGTTATCTTATATGAGTGTTCCTGCTCTATCCCCCCCTTGCTTGGATCAAGATAATGTTCCGTCACTTCAGGATAACGAATATGCGTGGATGGATAGGGAACATCACTAAAACCATCACTGTTATATGATACTGCCTTAACAACATATTGACCAGGCTTGTCAAAGTTAGGCTCAATTCGAAGATATTTATAAAAAGGTATATACATCACTTCTCCTTCATTCAAGTCCTTTCCATATGTATATTCTATTTCTCTTTGTTCTTTACCATTCGCATCGAAATAGCGAATGAGATGTATACGTGCACCTCCAGCCCATCCATAGCGACCCAAAGAAGGGAATTCAAGAGACGGATAGTAAGATGAACCTTCTGTCTGCTTGCTGATATAGGAATATCGATGAGGCTCATAAATAAACTGCACACTGCCGCCTGTAGGATAGGTGATTTGCTCCAATTGGGTTGCATCAAAGTCTTTTCCTGTGGCATCGCGGTCATTGGTGGTGAACTCAAAATCCAGTTGGTTATCTCCTTCTTGTGTCATTCCCGGTATCAATCCAGCGTTCTTATCTCTTCCACGCCAAAAGTTCCAATGGTCAATGTTACCAGTTAGAGGAGTCGGAATTTCTGGTACATTCGGAAGATAGTACTTAAAGCTATGTGTCCCTTCACACGTTGTGCTCACTGTACTCAGAAACATACGATTACCCCAATTAAAATCATATTTGAACCGTGCTATTTCCTTTATCTGGTTATACTTCATTTCTACAGAATCGAGTTTCGCACCGCTATTAAGAAAAAATCCTTCCTTCATATCTCCAACAGGAATAGTATGTTTGCTACGAGCAGAATAATAAAAATGTATAGTACAGCCATCAACCTCAATACGATCTATCAAAGCAACTTTAGTCAAAGAATAAGAATTCTTTAAAGTTCCGTCTGTCTCTCCGTACATTGGGGGATTAGTCTTGAAATTAAGTTTATTTTCAATTACATTATATTTAACGGCAGTTCTTTTTCCACTAAGCAAGTATTGTGTCAGTAAATCTGTTTTTTTCGCATAGTCGGCACTCTGATTCAGATCAATCAGTCTGGTTGGAAATTGATGATAAATCGGACCAATATCCCGGTAATGGATATTTAATATCCGTCCATTAGGGGCTTTTATTTGTGTCAGATGAAAAGCAGTTATTTCATTATGCATTATTTCACTATCAGGATTGGAAATAGAACCGCCTTTCCATGCAAGTGCGGTATATTCCAAAGAGGCATAACCATCACCACCAAAAGTATATACGTAGCCATCATCTGTAAGAATACGAATGTAGGTATTTTGAGAGGAAGTAGAATCTAGCAACTTCATGCCACTTAAATCCACTTGGTATTTACCCCCATTGTATCCGATGACACTTATACTTCCATCATAATTAATCATGAATTTTCCGGAATGCTTTCCAAAAGAGAAATAAAAGACATCAGGACAACTTTCTATATTCCCTTTATTCTCTGTAGGAGGAATAACAGGCAAAGTAGCCATTGTACTTTCTGGTCGGTAAGCGTACTTATAAGGATTCTGATATACATCTTTTTTCATAGTGTCCATGTTGAAATAATTGGTTCCCAGCATTGCAAGAAATCCCGTATATGTATTATGGACTCCGGGCAAAGTTTTATATCCCTTCAAATCATCTGGCATTCCGTTCACTTTACGGTAGATTATTCCACCGACATCTAGCATCCAGTCTCTCCCTACATAATTATCAGCTACTTGTGGACGAAATCCTTGAGAAGTGTAAGATATGGAAATAGGAAAGTCAAAATCCTTATCCAAGAAATTTACAAGCGATATCCTTTGATTAATACATCCTGTATTCTGATTAACCCGAGTATGATCGTAACGGATCATTGAAGCCACTTGCGGCGAATAGACGACTGGTTCACGTTCCAAAGAAGTAATTGATGGAAGATTATTAGCAACAACCGGTGGTATCATTCCTACCATTGCCAGCAATGTTACAAGTATATGTTTAATACTCAAACGTTTCATATATTTTTTATTTTTGAGAATAGTTTAGATAAATATAAGAAGGGTACACAACAAGATATTTGGTATGTACCCTTTAATGAATTTAGATTTCTTACAAACTCATCGCATTAGCACCCAAAACGCCTGCCACAGCTGACGCTACCGCGATAACCACCTTTAGGATCATATCCCATACTGATTTCTTCATTGCCATCATTTACCACCTTTCTCGTTCTTTAAATAGTTTAGTTTACTCTGTGTTCCTACCGTATTTTCCTCCGGAGAAAGCGTACGATTCCCCTGCGTGGCGGAACAATGCACCACGATCAAATTGATAGTTCTCATGTTAATTGATAATTCTCTGTTTAGTTGATTGTCTTATTAAAGTCCTAGTCTTTAACCAATTATCATTAGTTAGTCTTTTGCTGGTTATCCTTAGTTAGCTCTAGTTTGTTTCTTGTTTCTTTATTTTTCTGTTTTACAGTTACAGTTCAGTCGTTAGTCTTATATTTCTTCCCGCGAAGCAAGAAACAAATTATACTGTCGGGTCCGGTGCTTCTCCATCATCTCCGCCATCGCTGCCACCACCAGGCTTGTCATTCGGATCATCAACCGATCCGCCGTCACCAGGTGCGGAGACCAGCTTGTCATAGCGGGCACACTTGGCACCCGTCACCATAGAACGGGTAGCGGTGGTACGGTCCAGATTCTTCGTCGTGGTAGGCTGGAAGCGGACGGTAAGCGTAGCCTGTGCAGCACTCACCTCATCGGCGGTCTCAACACCCCGGCCACGGGCACTCATCACCATGCGGAACGTTCCCAAACCATCCACACTGACGCTTTCGGACGATTGAAGATGCTGCGCCATCACCGTCACCAGATTGTCAAGCGTATTTTTCACATCACCCGGAGAAAGGGAAGAATATGCGGCAATCTCTTTGGAAAGCTGTGCGGAATTGATATTTCCTGTACGAACTACATGGGGATAAAACAGTTTCTTCCCACTTTTCTTATCTTCCAGATTAGACTGGAAAGGTTTATATAATACTGGCATAATTGTAATAGTTTTTAGTTATTAATCTTTTTGTTAGTTTCTGTCGTTAAGCTTATTGACACTGCAAATATAAGGGCTTATTCTCAGCTATACAAGCGATTTCGGAAATGTGCGTTAATAAGTTAGTTAATATAAGAAATAAGCATATAACATATTGATATACATATATTTATCAAATTCATATTATTTATTCAGCACACTCAGCAAATAATGTCCCGGCAGTTTAATCTTCCCACCGCTTCCACGAATGACGCTAAAGCCTTTCCATATATCACCACCGATTTCACCGTAATTACTTTTCAGCAATATAGCGTACTGTTCAGCAGGAGGAACACGAAAGAGACGGAGATTCTCCAGCAGACCGGAAAAATTGCGGGGACATCCGTCCGGGGGAACCTGCATCCGGTCGATATCTTCCTGCGTCAGATTCCGTTTCCTCGTGGCAGATCGCTGATCGCATTCTTCTCTCATCCCGCCTCCGGCTCCTTCAGCTACTTTCTCTCCTTCACTCCCTTCTTCTTCATCCCCTCCTTTTGCGAAAGGAGGGTTAGGGAGGATGTTTTCTTTCTTTTCTTTTTCTTTTCTTTTTATGAGAGCTGTTTTTGTTGCAGTATCCCGGGATACCGTTGCAATATCCGGGGATACTGCAACATTTTCCCCTGTTGCGGCAACAGTATCCGGCTGCTCATCCGTTGTTTTCCCTTCCGGCAGCAGACAATAATCCGGACAGATATGGTGACGACTGCGACGTTTGGTGATGAAGAGATACTGCCGCTGGACATCCTCAGAAGTCAGAATGCTGTAACGCTCATAAAGCGCAGAGTCAAAAAGCCCGTATTCAAGAAACAGACGGATGACACGGCGGACGGTATCGTTGTCCGTACTGAAAAGCTGATCGGAAAGTTCGTCACAGAAATCGGTGTCGGCACGGACATAGTAGCCCTCGCCCGAATAGAGATAAGACATAATATAGATTAAAACGGTGAAAGCGGAATCGCCCTCACGCTTCATGACACGACGAACGATACGGTCGTGCATGAAGTCGGTGCTCAGGGGAAAGTAGTCCAGTCCCTGTTTGATTCTTCCCATAGTTGTATTGTTTTTATAAATAGTTTATCAGTCAGTTTTTTCATTTTGTTAATCAGTCAGTTCCGCTTCCACTTCACAAAGTTTCTGCTTTTTCCGCTTGATACTTGCCCTTACAGTCTGCAGGGCGGACAGAATCAGTTTCTGACGAAGATCGGGGTCTTTCGTAGAGGTGATAACGGGATAAGGTTCACGGTCATCACGTGCCAGCGTGCGCTTCTCGGTCTTCCTGTATTTCCGGCTGGCAGATTTGCGGCATTCCTTGCAGTAGTTGTTTGAAAGGCCGGTTTTCTTATCTACGTAAAAGGCTTCTGAAGGAAGCGTGTGTTTGCAACAGCCGCAAACGTAAAGTGTTTGTTTTTGTAATGTTTCCATTCCGGTTATTCTTTTTGATATACTTGATATGTTTTCAGATAAAAGGTAAGGCAGCCTGCGCACAGGAGGTTCACATCCTACACAATGATCATTGGCAACTTGCCCGTCAGATGTTAACAGCCATCACGTCAGCTGTTAATACCCAATATAACAACTGTTAACTCCTGACAAATCAACTATTAACAGCTGACAGCTCTCTTTTCGGAGGGGGAGAATGCGGTTTTTGAAAGTATTTCGCATCTTTTTCTTGTTTTCTCATGGTTTATCTAATTTTTATTTCTAATTTTGAAATCAAATATTCATTTCGAATACCACAAAGGTATAGTAAGTCGCATATATAAAACAAATAATTTTAGATATTAACGCTGAATTATTTTACAAAAGACTGTATATGAGGCGATAAGGCAAGAATAAATATTAACATATAAAAAAGTAAGCAAAAACATGAATGAGAAACAAGCGGATACACTGCTGAATGTACCGGAAATCGTAAAGCGGGCGAAAATAGCGTTGAATCTGAAACGGGATAGTGAACTTGCATCCTATTTAGGAGTAGCCAGAGCGACACTTTCCAACTGGTGCGCGCGAAACAGCATAGACTTTCCTTTACTGCTGAATAAGCTGCGTCATGTGGACTACAACTGGCTGCTGACCGGAAAGGGAAGTCCGCTGCACGACCCAAAGTCTTTTGACAACGGAAAGATACGGGGAGAAGTAGAGACTATTCACAATTCAAAAACCACAGAAGCCATAGACGACCGAAGTGTGACGCTCTATGACATCACAGCCGCCGCCAATTTAAGGACCCTGCTTTCCGACAAACGCCAATATGCGCTGGGCAAAATACTGATTCCGAGCATACCCGCGTGTGACGGAGCCATCTTTGTCAACGGAGACAGTATGTATCCCATTCTCAAATCGGGAGATATCGTAGGGTTCAAGGGGATCAACAACTTCAGCAACGTCATTTACGGAGAAATGTACATCGTGGCGTTCCACCTCGACGGAGACCAGTATCTGACGGTGAAATACGTCAACCGCTCGGAGAAGGAAGGGTACGTCAAACTCGTCAGCTACAATCCGCACCACGAGCCGATGGACTTGCCTGTAGACACCATTCAGGATATGGCAATAGTGAAGTTCTCCATCAGAAAGAATATGATGATGTAAAAACGGCACAGGCTAAACAAGCCTTTTCCACAGATTTCCTGTCACATTTCTTCCTGAAATCTGTGGAAAGCATTATCTTTGCACGTTGCAAACCGTATCTTTGCACATTGCAAGCAGTAAAATCATAAAATCACTCTATATCAATGGAAAAGAAATTCAAGAGAACCACCGTCACATCGGCACTGCCGTATGCGAACGGACCTGTACACATCGGTCACCTGGCCGGCGTATATGTACCGGCAGATATCTATGTGCGCTATCTGCGACTGAAGAAAGAAGATGTATTGTTTATCGGAGGTTCGGACGAACACGGAGTACCTATCACGATTCGTGCAAAGAAAGAAGGAGTCACTCCGCAGGATGTAGTAGACCGTTACCACTATCTGATCAAGAAATCGTTCGAAGAATTCGGCGTTTCGTTCGATGTATACAGCCGCACCACTTCGAAGACGCATCATGAGCTGGCTTCGGATTTCTTTAAGACGCTATACAACAAAGGAGAGTTTATCGAAAAAACATCCGAACAATACTACGACGAAGAAGCGAAAACATTCCTCGCCGACCGTTACATCACCGGTGAGTGTCCTCACTGCCATTCGGAAGGTGCCTATGGCGACCAATGCGAGAAATGCGGAACCTCCCTGTCGCCCACCGATCTGATCAACCCGAAGAGCGCCATCAGCGGCAGCAAACCTGTGATGAAGGAGACCAAGCACTGGTATCTGCCCCTCGACAAACACGAAGGATGGTTGCGCCAATGGATTCTGGAAGACCACAAGGAATGGCGCCCCAACGTATATGGACAGTGCAAGAGCTGGCTCGACATGGGATTGCAGCCGCGTGCCGTCAGTCGTGACCTCGACTGGGGTATCCCTGTGCCCGTAGAAGGTGCGGAAGGAAAGGTGCTGTACGTGTGGTTCGATGCTCCTATCGGATACATTTCCAATACCAAGGAACTGCTTCCCGACAGTTGGGAGACATGGTGGAAAGACCCCGAAACACGCCTGCTCCACTTCATCGGAAAGGACAATATCGTATTCCACTGCATCGTATTCCCCGCCATGCTGAAAGCGGAAGGAAGCTATATCCTGCCGGACAACGTGCCGAGCAACGAATTCCTGAATCTGGAAGGAGACAAGATTTCGACTTCCCGCAACTGGGCGGTATGGCTGCACGAATATCTGGAAGACTTCCCTGGTAAGCAGGACGTACTCCGCTACGTACTGACCGCCAATGCTCCGGAAACGAAGGACAACGACTTTACATGGAAAGACTTCCAGGCACGCAACAACAATGAGCTGGTAGCCGTATACGGCAACTTCGTGAACCGTGCAATGGTGTTGACTCAGAAATACTTCGACAGCAAAGTACCCGCCTGCGCAGAACTGACGGATTACGACAAAGAAACCCTGAAAGAATTTGCCGACGTAAAGGCAGAAGTAGAAAAGCTGCTCGACGTATTCAAATTCCGCGACGCGCAGAAAGAGGCGATGAACCTGGCACGCATCGGCAACAAATACCTTGCCGACACCGAACCCTGGAAACTGGCAAAGACCGACATGGAACGTGTAGGCACCATCCTGAACATCTCTCTGCAACTGGTTGCCAACCTTGCCATCGCTTTCGAACCGTTCCTGCCTTTCAGCTCGGAGAAACTCCGCAAGATGCTGAACATGGAAAGCTTCGAATGGTCGGAACTGGGAAGGAACGACCTGCTCCCGGTAGGACATCAGCTGAACAAGCCGGAACTGCTGTTCGAAAAAATAGAAGACAGCGTAATCGAGGCACAGGTACAGAAGTTGCTCGACACGAAGAAGGCCAACGAAGAAGCCAACTATAAGGCAAACCCGATTCGTCCGAACATCGAATTTGATGATTTCACGAAACTCGACATCCGCGTAGGTACCATCCTTGAATGTCAGAAAGTGCCGAAAGCCGACAAGCTGCTGCAATTCAAGATTGACGACGGACTGGAAACACGTACCATCGTATCGGGCATCGCAAAGCACTACCAGCCGGAAGAACTGGTAGGCAAGCAGGTTTGCTTTATCGCCAATCTCGCACCGCGCAAGCTGAAAGGTATCGTCAGCGAAGGCATGATTCTGAGTGCCGAAAACAACGACGGTAGTCTGGCAGTTATCATGCCTCAGAAAGAGGTGAAGCCGGGCAGCGAAGTAAAATAAGTGATAAGCTAATGGATATTACACTCACATTAATACAGAGTAAGATATATGAAGTCCGAGGGCAGAAAGTAATGCTGGATTTTGATTTGGCCGAAATGTACCAAGTTGAGACACGTATCTTAAATCAATCGGTAAAGCGGAATCAGAGCCGCTTTCCCGAAGACTTTATGTTTCAACTAACAAATGAGGAATGGGAAGATATGTCATCACAATTTGTGATGACATCCCGTGCCAAACGTCCGAAATCTGCTCTTCCACTAGCATTTACCGAACACGGTGTTGTAATGCTCTCCAGTATACTCCGAAGTGATATTGCCATACAGACCAGTGTTCTGATTGTACGTGCATTTGTTGCCATACGGCAACTAATTGCCAAATTTCCTGTAGATAGAGTCGGCCAGTTAGAAAATCAGATGGAAGAACTGAAAAATTATATCGAAGAGGCCTTCACCGATTATAATGATATTAATGAGGATACCCGCACACAATTGGAGCTGATCAATCAAACACTGGCCGAACTGCAAGCGCAAAAAGCAACAGCGGATAAGCCACGTAATCCAATAGGATTCAGAAAGTGAAATATGGTATAATAATATGAGTGAAGAACAGTCACTGAAACAAAAAACAGCAAAAGGGCTATTTTGGGGAGGGCTCAGCAGCAGCGTACAGCAGCTACTAGGACTTCTTTTCGGAGTAGTGTTAGGAAGATTACTGGACCCTGCAGATTACGGTATGATCGGTATGCTGGCTATCTTTCCGGCCATTGCTTCCGCCCTGCAGGAAAGCGGATTTGTCGCAGCACTCGCCAATCGCGAGAAAGTCAGCGATAAAGACTATAACGCTGTATTCTGGTTCAGTATCTCTTTTAGTGCTGTTCTTTATATTTTGCTCTATTCTTCAGCTCCGCTGATTGCTAAATTTTATGATACTCCGGAGTTAACGTCGCTTGCCCGTTTCTCTTTCCTCAGTTTCTTTATAGCCAGTTTCGGGATAGCTCCACGAGCTCTTCTTTTCCGTAATCTCAAAGTGAAGGAGAATACCATCATTTCTCTTTCAAGCCTGTTTCTATCCGGTATTGTGGGGATTATTCTTGCCGCAAACGGATTTGCCTATTGGGGTCTGGCTATACAGACAATGACCTTTGTCGTCATAGGCACGGCACTCAACTGGTACTTTGCCCACTGGAAGCCCAGCTTCCGCATTGACTTCTCTCCCATCAGGGAGATGTTCGGATTCAGCAGTAAAATGCTGATTACGCAAGTCTTTATTATCATCAACCAAAACCTGTTCTCCGTCCTGCTGGGTAAATTCTACACTAAACAGGAAGTCGGAGACTTCAGCCAGGCCAACAACTGGAACAATAAGGGACACGCCCTCATCACCGGAATGATCAACGGAGTCACCCAGCCCGTACTGGCAAGTGTGGCTAATGACCCGCAGCGTCAGGCGGCCGTGTTTCATAAAATGCTGCGTTTCACGGCTTTTATTTCTTTCCCTGCCATGTTCGGGCTCAGCCTCATTTCCAGAGAGTTCATTCTGATTGCCATCACGGACAAGTGGCTCGCTTCCGCACGGATCATGCAATTACTTTGTATATGGGGAGCCTTTATCCCGATCAATAATCTGTTCTCCTTATTGCTGGTCAGCCGCGGGCGGTCTTCCATCTTTATGTTCAACAGTATCGCACTGAGCGTGTTGCAGCTGATCACTGCCTGTATCAGTTATCCATACGGCATCACCACCATGATTTATCTGTTTGTCGCTATCAATATCGGGTGGCTGTTTGTCTGGTACTGCTTTGCCCGGAGAGAGATTCCGCTGACGCTGTTCAGCATACTGAAAGATATCGCTCCTTATTTTCTGCTGGCAGCTTCGCTGACAATCGCAGCCCATTACATAACGTCGGGCATCACTAATCTGTATTTGTCACTTACCATCAAAGTGTTTTTCGTGGCTTCTCTATATGCACTTGTTTTGTGGAAAATGCAATCAGTCATTTTCAAGGAATGTATTCAGTTCATTAAAAAGAAAAAGATATCATGACGACACCTACCAATTACATAGCGACCTGGTTCTACAAGGAATCCAAAGAAGATGCCAGTTTCTATCCGCAGGCAGGCAAACGGGGAGATTCCGCCCTCGTCCATTCCATTTATATGCAGATACAAGTGCCGTTCTTTACCACTTTCAGGCATTATCATCCGGATGACAAGTTGCTTTTCTTCAGCAATCTGGATCAGTTTCCCGATTATCTGGAACGATTATTCAAGGAGTTACGGATTGAGACTGTTACCCTGCCTTATCTCTGCATCCCTCCCAAAGGATGGTACGGGGCATGGAGAAATCAATTCTACCTGTATGATATCCTGCGCTATATGGAGAAAAGGATGCAAGCGGACGATACGTTGCTCATCTGCGATGCGGACTGTCTCTGTATGCGTCCGTTGGAGCAACTGTTCAGCGACACACGGAAATACGGTTCCGCCCTGTACGATGCATCCGACCGACCGGACCTCAGCGTGAACGGAATCACACTAAAGGAGATGACAGATATCTATAATGACTGTTACGTAGAAAAAGAGAAGAGAGAAAAAGAGAAGGAGGCAACGAAGAAAACAGAAGCGGAAAAGGAAGAAGCAGAGCAGCAAGATACGAAAAACGGAGTCACAAGAACAGAGCTTGTCCATTATTACGGGGGAGAATTTATCTCGCTGCGTGGTGATGTAGTAGCACGAATCAACGAAGCGTATCCTGCTTTATGGAATTATAATCTGGAACGTTTTGCCGCCAATCAGCCCAAACTGAACGAAGAAGCCCACTTCCTGAGCGTAGTGGCTACGAGGCTCAACATCCACAACAATATCGCCAATCAATACGTCAAACGCCTCTGGACCTACCCCAAATACAATACGGTAGAAAAAGGAGACGAGCAACTAGCGGTATGGCATCTTCCTTACGAGAAAAAAAGAGGATTGTATCTGCTGTACAAACACTTTGTGAACCACCCCACTTTCGATGACGAAGAGGCCTTCCGCAAGAAAGCCTCCGCCTACACCGGTGTGCCGACCGTTACTTTCGGGAAACGTATCCGCGATTTCATCACCATTCTTCTTCTAAAAATAAAAGACAAATGCATATACTGATACTTCCAATGTACTATCCTGAGAAGGACTCCTCCCCGCACCGGGGATATATGTTCTTCGAGCAGGCTATGCAACTGGCTAAATCAGGCTGCCGGACAGGACTTGCCTTCACGGAGCAAAGGCCTCTGAAGAACTTCACATGGAAACGGTTCCGCAAAGAGAGTCATTTTCAGATATCGGCAGAAGATAACGGCAGTTTCGTCACCATGCGCATGCACGCATGGAACCCGAAACTAAGCACCCGCGCGGGAGGAATCATCTGGTCTCTGCTGACCGTCTTGTTAGTACGGAAGTATATCCGCACTTACGGTCGCCCCGACCTGATTCATGCGCACTTCGGCACATGGGCAGGGTATGCCGCACGACTGGTTTATAAATGGTATAAGATTCCCTATGTCATCACAGAGCACGCCTCTTCCATCAACGGCAATCAGACGACACCGTCGCAGGCAGTGATACTAAAGAAGGCATACAGCGAGGCACGCAAGATCATCTGTGTCGGCACGAAACTGAAACGGAGCCTGTGCGCATACGTCAGTGACCCGGATAAAGTGACCGTCATACCGAACTTTGTAGATACGAACACCTTTGCATTCAGCCCTCACCGGACGGAGAAAGAGAAACATTTCACTTTCATCAGCATCGGAAACCTGAATAAGCGCAAAGGATTCTGGGATTTGCTGACTGCTTTTCACTGGGCATTCAAGGATATGCCGCACGTCTCTTTACTCATTGCCGGAGACGGGGAAGAAATGCAGTCACTCAAAGAGCAGATTCAGTCTCTCCACCTGGAAGAGCAGGTAAAACTGACCGGCCGCCTGTCACGGGAAGAATTGTCCGGGTTGCTGGCTACTTGCGATGCTTTTGTACTGGCCTCCTTTGCGGAGACATTCGGCATCGTATTCATCGAAGCAATGGCAACAGGCTTGCCCGCCATCGGCACCGTATGCGGAGGACCGGAGGACATCATCACTCCCGAAAGCGGCTTCCTCATCCGACCGGGAAATGTGGATGCGCTCGCCGCTAAGATGAAAACATTGTACGACACCTACGAGTCGTTCGACAAAGAGAAAATCCGCCAGTCCATCGTCAGCCGTTTCGACTTTCAGTTGGCGGGGCAGAAGTTACGGCAAGTTTATTCAGAAGCATTAGAAATGTCCAAGCCCCCAAAAGCATCGGAATCATGAAAGTTACAGTCATAGATTGTTCAGTATCAGGCCATCGGGAAACGTATTATAAACAGTTTGCTCAGACATGGGCGGGCATGGGGCACGAAACGTCGCTCATCGCTCCCGACGGGAAAGGTGTACAGGAGACCGTTGCCTTTCAGCCTGTCTCAGCGCTTCCGCTGCTGCCGCTCCCTG